>CAVJLK010000021.1:0-28329 GCA_963650175.1 Ruminococcus sp. CAG:579
CGCGGAGCATCTTCAGGAACCCTCCTCCGCCGCATCCGATGTCCAGGACCTTGTCGGCCTTCTCCGGGAGCCTCGATATCGCTTCGCCCCACAATGGGACGTGATGCGAGTTCATCCCTTCGAGCACCTTCCTCCCGAGCTCCCCGGTCGGCTTCCTGCATTGCTCCTTCTCGTCGTCCATATAATCACCTCGCAAAGCCCTCTCCAGTATGACATGGGGCCTCCCCATATCATCGATCACCCTGCATTCCACCCCGTACACCTCGCGGATGGAATCCGCGGTGAGGACCTCCACCGGGGTCCCCACGGAATACACGACCCCCGGCAGGGCCATCATGATTATCCTGTCGGCATACTTGGCCGATGTGTTCAGATCGTGGCTGACCATCACCACGGTCATCCCGATCTCCTTCGCTATGTCGCGGATCCTCTCCGTGACCTGCAGCTGGTATCTCGGATCCAGGTTCGCTGTGGGCTCGTCCAGGAAAAGAACTCTTGGCGTCTGGGCCAATCCCTTCGCGATGGCCACCCTCTGCCTCTGTCCCGCGGACAGCTCGTTGGTGCCGCGCATCGCCAGATCCCTCACGCCCATCATCGCCAGAGACCTCATGGATATCATCCAGTCAAGCTCCGACGAGGAGCCGTCCGAACCGTGATGCGGATGACGCCCCATCATCACATACTCGAGAACCGTCATGGAGAAGGTCTCCCTGACCTCGGCCGGGACGTATCCCATCACCCTGGCGAGGTCCTTCCTCCCGATGTCGTCCAGGTCCGTCCCGTCCACCGATACGGTCCCGTCGCTGTAGTCCAGCAGTTTGAGGAGGCACTTCACCAGCGTGGACTTCCCCACACCGTTGGGACCCACCACGCACACCAGCCCCGGCTCCTCCAGGGCCAAGGTGATCCCGTGCAGGACATCGTGGTCCCTGTATCCGAACGACAGGTCCTCGACGGACACCTTCATGTCCACACCTCCCGCCTCTGGCGGATGATGAGGTACAGGAACATGGGCCCGCCGATGAACGCCGTCACCACTCCGACCTCCAGGACGGAGGGCGCGAGTACCACTCTTCCGACGAAGTCGGACACGAGCATCAGCAACGCTCCGAAGAACGCGGCCGCCGGGATCAGATACCTGTTGTCCGCACCGATGAACAGTCTCGCCACATGGGGGGAGACCAGTCCCACGAACCCTATCGTCCCGGTGTAGCTCACGATGGCCGCGGTCATCAGGGATACGACCACGAGGCAGATTATCCTCATCTTGGACGCATCCACTCCGAGGGACTTCGCCGTATCGTCCCCGGATGCGAGCATGTTGATCTTGGAAGAAAGACACATTATCACGATGGACCCGAGTATCGTGACCGCCAGCATGACGGGCACATCGGACCATACCATGTTGTTCAGCGACCCGACCTGCCACCTGTACAGCGAAGCCAGGGCCTCCGGTTCCGCCATGAGTTTCAAAGCGGCGGTCATGGCGCTGAAGATGTACATCACCGCCAATCCAACCAGGATCATGCTGGTCGAGGACAGGGATCCGGCCTTCGTCAGCAGGACGATGAGCATCGTCGGAGCCAGCGAGAACACGAAAGCGGTCAGCACCATGTCCACATCGTAGGAGATGAAACTGAACCCGAGCACGACCGACAGGGTGGCGCCGAAGGCCGCCCCCGCCGACACTCCCGTGGTATACGAGTCCGCCATGGGGTTCTTCAAAGTGCTCTGCATGACCGCCCCCGCCACGGCCAGACCGAATCCGGAGATCAATGCGACCAACACTCTCGGCAGACGGAGGTTCCACACCACGTGGTCCCTCATGTACGGGATGGGATCGTCGGAGGACGGAGCTCCGTTGAGGGCATGGGACCAGAGGATCTCATACACCTCCTTCAGGGACAGGGGGTAGTCCCCGTACCCCATCACCAACCCCGCTATGACGAGGGCCAGGCACAGGCAGATCGCCGTGAAGACTATCTTCCTGGTTATCGAACTCCGATACTCCGTGCGTATCCTGCGTTCCTCCTCGGAATCATCGCTGTATCCATGATACAGCGACTCGTCCTGGACCACCGCATCGAGTACCACGGATGCCTTATCGGTGCCGTGCTCGGAGTTCAGCCATTCGGCCAATCCGCCCATGCCTTCACCCTCTAAGATGAGGCTCGATGCCTCAGATTGCGATTCCTCCGTTCGCCTGGTAGGCGGCGACATCGAAGTCGTACTGCAGGAAGTCGTCCATGAATCCCTGGAAGATCTCGTCGGGGTTCATGTCCTGGAACAGGTCGGGGTAGAACCACTTGGCCATGTACACGGCTCCGATGACGTACGTCGTACCCTGGGAGACCAGGTTGTCCAGGACATGGACCTCGGTCCCGTACGCCTTGGTCATATCCGACCAGTAATCCACCGCTGTTTCGTAGAACGACTTGTTGGTGTACCCGTACTTCTCGGCGTTGTTCAGATCCCCGTACACGATGCAGACGATGAAGTCGAGATCGGACTGGGCCTTGACCCACTCGTCCGTGACGACGACGTTCGTGCTCGTGGACGTCAGGTTCCTGGTGATGATGTTGTCCGCCCCGGCCAGGAGGGTCGTCTCGTACTTCCCTCCCCTGGGTCCGTTCATGGTGATGTTCCAATCGCTGTACTGCCCTCTGGGGGACAGGACCTTGACCTTCTGCTCGGTCGTGAGGTGGGAAGTCCTCTCCTCGATGAGTCCGAGCCACTTGTCGGCCCAGTTCGCATAGTTCTGGGCCTCGGTGTTCTTGCACATGAGGAACCCGAGGGTCAGCGTTCCCTCTATGGTCTTGTTGTCCTCGAAACTGGATATCCTGATGAGATCCATCGTGGTACGGTCCGCGGGAAGGGCCTTCTCCAGCGTGGTGCAGTAGATGTCCCTTGTCCCTGTGAGGATCGCATCGGGGTTGTACTTCATGACGAGTTGCGCGTCGGGATCCTTGCGCTCGTTGTAGGAGTTGAAGATGACCTTGTCGGCGGTCAGGTACTTCTGCGCGTAAATGTGGTCCTGATAGGACTGATAGTCGCAGGCGATGACCGCATCCATCGCATGGATCGTCTGAAGCTGCTTGCTGTTCTGCTCATAGGTGGAGATGACCGTGTTGATAGGGACGTGCGCGACGCTGATGGCACCGTCCACATCGATGTAGTTGACGACCTGTTTGGGGCTGTCCTTGGTCATGGCGATGAGACTGCGGACCATCTCGATATCGGCCTTGTCCACGAACCCATCGTTGTTGGCGTCGGCCATGCGGACATCGACGGAATACTTGTCCGATATGCCGGCATTGAAAACGACCTCATTGGCCTTGCCGTCGATGATCTTCTGGATCCACTCGATGTCCTTCTCGTCGAGAACATCGTCCATGTTCGCGTTGCCCATGATCCACAATCTGCCCTCCGCCGGAGCGGTCTCACGGTTGGGGTCGTCCGTAACAGGGACTTCGATCCTCTTGTCCTCGTGATCGTCATCGCCGCCAAGCGCGAACACCGCGACGCAGGCCACGATGATCACGATGACTGCCACGATAGCCAAAATGACTCCGTTCTTCATGATATCACATTGGATGTATCATCCAATCGCATCGATGATGGATTTCTATTTAAAGGACTCCTAAATTGGATGGAAGTCCCTACACAATTGCCAATTTTGACCCATTAATTGCGCATACTCTCATTTTTCGGAGTATGCAATAGACGGTTGCAATGGTCCGAATTGCTCGAATCCTACACGCCGTGGTCATTGATTCCAAGTCTCATACTTAACAAATATATTTCGTACCCCGCTCCTCCTCCGCTTATATACTTCTCAAACACAAACACCGTCCATGGACAGACTCACCCTCGCCCAGCGCACCCTGCTCTACCTGTACCGCTACCGCCACATCCCGGACACCATAGAATTCGGAGCCCCCCGCGAGATCACCCAGGACGGCATCGCCGAGTTCCTGAGCATCTCCCGCTCACACGCTTCCCTGGTGGTGAACCGCCTGGAGGAGGACGGCAAGGTCTCCTCCGGACGCTCCCGCATCAACGGAGGGGAGCAGATCCTCCGCAAGATCTACTTCATCGCCCCCGCCGGGGTCGCCGAATGCGAGGTCCTCCTCGGAACCATGGACGCCAGGCTCGAGGACATCAACAACGCCACCCAGCCCGTCAACATCAACTTCTGCAGCTCCGCCGCGTTCTGGGCCCTCCCGGCCGAGGAGCGCGACGGCATCGGCTGCCTCATGGTGCTCCGCATCCCGGTCCGCAGGGCCGACGTGGACCCCGACCGCTTCCCCATGGCCCCCTTCGACACCAAGGGGAGACTGGCCATCAAGCCCGAGACCAAGCACTGGTACCTGGACCGCGCCGACACCGAGACCCTCCGCCAATGGCACAGCACCGCCGCCGACTGGTGCTCCGAGAAGGGGTGGGACCCCAAGGAGCGCCTCTATCATCTGTTCAGGTCCAACCGCAGACGGGAGGCCGTCAAGCTGGTCTCCTCCCAGCGCTACATGCTCATGGACTTCCCGGACAAGGAGAGCAGGGACATCCTCGACCGCCTCGCCGAAGGCGAGGAGGGGGATTGGATCCGCCTCACCGCCGCACGCATGAGCCTCCGCCTGGGGGAGATCGAAGCCGCGAAAAGAGAACTGGAATCCCTCGAGGGGGAGGACGCCTGCGCCGAAGGCGCCATGGCGTCCGAGATCCTCCTCGCGGAAGGAAAGACGGCACAGGCCCTCACCGTCGCGTTGGACTCCTACATCGGCGATACCGACACAGCGGCCGCCCTCGGCATATGCATGGCGGCCAACGGCCGCTACGAGGAGGCCCTCACATACCTGGACAGGTGCAGGGGCGAGATGCGCAGGACCGGATGCTCGTTCAGGCTGGACGAGATACTCAGAACCAAAGCCGGCGCCCTCGAGGCGCTGGGAAGGAGGAGGGAATCGAAGGAGACGATGGACCTGGCGGCGTGCTGGGGGAAGACCCCCCGGCAATGCCGATCAGATCGTCCTGTTCGACCTCAGGTGGTCGATGTCCGAGATGTACAGGTCCCTGATGTCGGTGATGCCCCACTTGAGCATCGCCAGCCTCTCGAACCCGAACCCCCACGCCAGGACGGGGACGTCCACTCCGAACGGCGCCACGACCTCCGGCCTGAATATCCCGGCCCCTCCGAGCTCCATCCACTTGCCGTTGAAGAAGACCTCCAGCTCCAGGGACGGCTCGGTGTACGGGAAGTACGCCGGCCTTATCCTGATCTGGTCGAACCCCATCCTGGAGTAGAACTCGCGGATCATGGAGATCAGCATGTCGAAGTCGCCGTTCTCGTCCATGACGATGCCCTCGATCTGCGTGAACTCCGGAAGATGGGTGGCGTCGATGGACTCGTTCCTGAAGATCCTCGATATGGAGAACGCCTTCCTGGGCGCGTCCGGGTGCTCCGCGATGTACTTGATGCTGCTGACGGTGCTGTGCGTCCTGAGGAGGGCCATCTCGGCCTTCTCCCTGGACCACTCCCCGCCCCATCCGGTCGAACCGGTATCCCCGCCGTTCTCGTGGATGGCTTTGACGGTCGCCACCAGATCCTCGTCGTCGATGCGTATCGACGCGGGGTGCTCCAGGTAGAACGTGTCCTGAAGGTCCCTGGCGGGATGGTCCTGAGGCGTGAAGAGAACGTCCAGGTTCCAGAACGCCGGCTGGACGTATTCGGATTTCATCTCGGCGAAGCCCATGTCGGTGAACAGCCTGCGCACCTGCGCCCCGAGCCTGGAGAGCATGTGCTTCTTGGCCGGGTACACCGTGGGGGCGAAGGTCTGGATGTCGTACCTCCTGTACTCCGCGTCCTTCCACTCCCCGCTCTGTATGAGGCGGTCGGTGATGTCGGCGACCTGCTGCTTCAGCTCCAATCCCGATGTAGCCGCATCCTTCCCGTCGGGCGTCAGCCCGACGGTCCTCTCGGTGACTATCTTCTCGGAGATCATCCCCTGGCGGCCCTTCAGGTCCTTGATCAGCTTCGGGTCGGCGTCCGTCTCGGGCACCGGACCCTCGCTCATCTTGGAAAGCAGGATCTCGTCGGGCATGCGGGCGTCCAGCGTCTCCTTCCCCTTTGGGGTGAGCCTCATGGTCTTCATGCCGCCTACATCGACGATGTCCGCCAAACCCTTCCTCTTGAGCCATCCGACGGCGAGCCTCCCCATGCCCTCGGGCATGGAGGCCTCCATGTCGGACATGGGCATCTCCCCGCCGTTCCTTCCAATCACGGTGATGGCGACCCTCTCCGGCAATCCCTCGGAAACGGCCTTCGGATCCGCGAGCACGTAGAACTTCTCGGATCTCTCCGAGATGGTCGCCAATCCCTTGGACTCCAGCCAGGACGCGGCGCTCATCGCTTCGACCTCAACAGAAAAAGCGCCCTCCGCCACCAGGTCCGACGGGGAGGCGGAGCCCCCCCTCTCGGCCAGCGCCAGGAGCAGCCTCTTCTCGTTGTGGCTCAATCCGTCAATCAATGCCTTGTCCATGGAATCACCATTCGAAACCGTCGTAGGTCATCTCCCCGACGACATCCTTCGCCTTCTCGCGGCGGTCCTGATGCCCCTCGAGGAAGACGTTGATCCTCTCCGTGAGACACATCTTGCACTCGCCGCAGAGGATCTCGCCCTTCCTGCACTTCTCAGCGAGCTCGTTGAGCTTCGCATCGTCCTCCTCGAACAGGTAGAAGTTGTACTTGAACACCGCGCAGACCTCGGGATTCCCGCCCATCCGCCTCTGCTCCTCCACGGAGACCCTCCCTCCGGTGAACGCCCTGCCGACCTTCTTCTTCACGGCCTTCGGCGAGTCGGTGGTGTAGATGGTGGCGTTCTCGTCCGAGGAGGACATCTTGTCCCCGCCGTTGAGGCCGGGGAACATCTTGCAGAAGATCAGCGCCGGCTTCGGATACCCCAGATGGGGCGCCGCGTCCCTTGTGACCCTGAAGTGCGGGTCCTGGTCGATCCCGCAGGGGATCAGGACCGGCACCTGCCTCCCGGCGTCCGCCGAGGGCAGGAAAGCGGGCACCGACTGCATCGTGGTGTAGAATATCGACCCGATGTTGGTGGAGTTGTCGAACCCGAACACCGCCTTGGCGGTGGAGAAGGTGGTCCTCTTGGCCACCTCCAGCGCGATGGGGTACATCCTGCGGACGTTCTTGGTGTCCACGATGATCTTCGTCTTCTTCGGATCGAACCCCAGCGCCACGAAGTCCAGGGCGTTCTCGTAGGCCATCCTCCCGGTCTCCTCCAGGGAGAGGTCCTTGAACAGGAACTTCTCGTCGTCAGTCATCTGGAAGAGCATGTCGCATCCGAAGGTGTCCTGGACCCATTTGTTGAAGATCCACGGCATCAGGTGGCCGAGGTGGGTGTTGCCGGAAGGCCCCCTTCCGGTGTAGAGGGTGAACGTGTTGCCCTTGTCGTGCTGGTCCAGGAGCCATGCCATGTCCCTGTGGGTGTAGAATATCCCGCGCCTCAGCATCGGATGGATCGGACCGTACTTCGACATCCTCTCGAGAAGCGCGTCGTCGATGGGGGTCGTCCCGAACTGCTTCATCAGCAGGTCGTAGTCTATGTCCCCCGTGACCTCCCACGGTGTTACCTTGAAATCCTCGGGCATGGCTGTTACCAGGTCGCGGATACGCGCATACGTAATAAGGATTGGCTCGGACCGCGGAGGAGGTGGCAATCGCTCTCCAACCGCCCGAAGGGCGGCTTCCGTCCGCAGGACGGGACGATGTCTCCCCGGCGAGGAACGTCCTGTGGGCACCCGCCGCCGGCGAACCTCCCGGGTGCGAAAGGAGCGCGGTTCGGCGCCTGCGCCGAACCCGCGCCCCTTTCGCACGGAAACCCCATCCAGACAATCGCTTGTGAATGCCATCCATGACCTGTTATGAATACAATCAATCTATCATTGCATTTTAATGATAACAACTGTTCTCATCTAATGTGTGTACGATAAGGTGTTCAATGAAGGATTTATATTGTATAGTGATATTACATTCAACATGGTGAGAAGCATGACGGAGAAAGAGATACGCAAGCGCTTCTACGACGTCTTCCCGGAGCTGGTCCTCGTGAAGGGACTCAGCACCATGGAGGCGGTCGGATACGGTCTGATGGTCGATGTGGGGCTGTCCGCGGAGGAGGCCTCGATATTCGCCACGGACCTGATGGGGAAGAGCGTCAAGCCCTTCTACCTCGAGAACTACGTCTGCAGGGCGAAGAAGAAGCTGAAGGGCTGGGAGAGGGGAGAGTTCGTGCTCGACGGGATCTTCCGATGCCCGGCATCGGAGGAGCCCGGCGACACCGTCGCTCCCCCTCGCGGAGGGGTACGGCGCGGACAGGGTCCGTCTGTCCGGCCCCCTCTCCCGCGGGGGCAGCGATGGGTATTACTAGGGAACCGCAATCCACCTCCCCATGTTCAAGATCCTCGGCGAAGACGCCCTCTACATAGACATCCCGGAGACGTTCAAGAAACGCATGCTGGCACTCGCCGGCGACGACGAGAAGGAGAAGGTCTTCAGGGACATCCTCGGGAGATCGGAGGTCACCTACCTCCTGAACGGCACCACCGAGGAGCACACTTTCTTCATCAGGGTCCCGGAGGACGTCACCCCCGAGCAGATCCAGACCATGGCCGACGCATCGCTGGAGATCCTCAAGAGGACCGTCGAGAACACCCCCTGCGTGGAGGTCGAGGGCGTCCGTCAGAAGTACCAGGTCATCATCACGAACTGGGAGGAGCCGGAGATCATCGGCAAGAACAAGACCCCCGGCATGTCGTCCGGGGCCGTCTTCAAGCCGATCATCCAGTCCCTGGACAAGCCCGGCAAGGCCAACCCCTACCACGCGGATCAGTTCCTCTGACGCGGGAAGCAGGAATCGAACGGACGCATCGGGGTCCCGGGGATCCCGTCGTCCAGGGGATGCCTGCGGTCCCTCCCGTCGTATCCCGAATAGAAGTCCACGGGATGCGACGCGGTCCAGGACGACGCGAGGTCGTCGACGAACTCCGTCTCCTTCCGATATCCGTACAGTGCCAGCGCGAACATCGTCACGAGCGTGCAGAACATCGCCGTGGCGACGATCGGTATGAGGATGACGAGCGCGGGCGAGGTCGCCACCAGCACCACGGCCAATCCTGCCACCGCGGGGATGACCATCCTCTTCATCGTCCCGATGAAGCCGTCGAACAGACGGAACTCCGAACCGGACGTCTCGGCGCGGACGTCGACGGCACCGATGATGGCCCAGGGGGCCGTCAGCGCGGCGATGTACAGGACCACCGCCAGCGATGGCAGCAGAAGGGAGACGGGATGGGACCCGTCCTCCGCGGATATGAACATCCACAGGAACATCAGCAGGACGAACGCCGGCACGAGGGTGTCGATCATCAGCTTCCAGGGCACCCCGTCCCTGCGGATGCGCTTCTCGATGATCAGGTTCCTCGAATCCAGATCCGGAGGGATGCCGAACATGAACCTGACGATCCTTTGATACCTATCAGGAACCGGAACGGTGTTGCAGTGCTCGGCGGAATCGAGTATCGCAGGGATGGTCAGACGATGTGCCAGACCTATGAAAGAAGCCAATCCGACCGAACATAGGAAGAGCATGACGAAGACGACCCCGGTCTCCCACGCGCCCAGCAGACCGAACACGGGAAATGGGACGACCAGCACGGCGAGCGGGATCCACTTCCTGTCTTCGACCAGATCCCAGATTCCGAGAACGACGAACGGGAGGCACAGGATGGTGAAGGAATCGCGATGATCCATCCCCGTGAACGAGGGCAGCGCGAACGCCAGGACCACGGAGGCGACGAACGAGACGATCGCGGCCAGGAGCTTCCAGCCATCCGCCTCGCGCATGAGGCCCCTGCCGGTGAAAGGTGCCGATGTCATTCCTTATCAGTCCACGCCTCGACGGTGACCGAAGCCTTGTCGCCCTTGTACACTCCGAGCAGCACACCCATGCTGTCCGACTTCCCCGTGTCGTACGGACCCAGGACGGCGTCGGTGACGCCGTCCTTGTGGCCCGCGGCGGAGCGGTCCGCCCGGGCGACGACCACGTCGACCGGATGATCGGATCTTACGCTCACCCGCAGCATGCGGTGCGCCCTCACCTCCAGAGGGATGGTCACCACGTTCCGATAGCAACCGTCGACCGTGACATCGAAATCCCCGACGGATACCGTCTCGGGGCCGTAGACCTGCTCCCTTTTGGCGAAAAGCGACATTGCATCACCGAATGCGTCTGGAATGGCGTACGATGTTAAAAGGGTCGCTGGAAAAACACCCTCCGACCTCCGAATACGACAGAATGGGAGGGTTGAGCAGTAACCTGCGGATATAACCCGGAAGGTAAAGAGCCGCAGGTATGCTCGGGTCGGAATCCCCATCGTCGGCTCGATAGATAAAATTTGTTCCGAACCTTTCCATAACAATATTACGTATCGATAATGTGATTTTGATTCTCATTTCCGGGGAATGACCTCGGAACGAACCTCCGTCAGTTCCGCCGTCCCCGCGACCGGACGCCGACGAGCTCATAGTGATGGAACCCCCCGGGAGGATCTACACGGTCGGGACGCCGGCGGAGGTCATCACTGAAAACATGGTCAAGAGGATCTACGGCGTGAATTGCAAGATCGTGGAGGATGAGGACCATCCCTGCGTGCTTCTGCACGATGTGATATTCGGATGAGACATCGAACAACCCGGATGCAGACCGAACACATATCAATCCGTGATAGATTCAAGGTTGTATGAAGCAGATAGATTTGGGAGGCATGTCGTTCATAGAGCTCCGCGAGAACGACATGTACTATGTCGATAAGACGCTCCTGATTAGGGACATCCTGATGATGAACCGCTTCGGAGTCTATCTGTTCGCCCGCCCTCGCAGGTTCGGAAAGACGACCAACCTCTCCATGCTAGATGCGTTTTTCAACAGATCCTTCGACAGCAGGATCTGGTTCGACGGACTCGCCATCACGAAGTACCCTGAGTGCATGGAGCAGATGAACAAGTACCCGGTGATCCACCTCGATCTCGGAGGCACCAAAGCCGAAACCAAGAAGGAATACCTCGAGAAGATGCGCAACGCCATGGCTCTGTGCTTCGAGCCCCATCGCTATCTCCTGGAGTCCGATAAACTCAGAGCTCCGGTGAGGAAGATATTCGAGACCCTAGATGACGGGAGCATCACCGAAGCCCGTCTGAAAACGGCCGTCCAGTGGCTGTCTCTGGCGTTGTCCAACGAATTCGGCGTTAAACCAGTAATTCTCATCGACGAGTACGACGCCGCCGTTTCGGACGCGTTCGGGACGAAATCGCACGAACCCATGATGAAATTCCTGAAGGATCTCATGTACTCCACGGTCAAAGGGAACCCGTACAGAGGCATGGTCTACATTACAGGCGTCATGCAGATCGCCAAAGCCAGCATATTTTCGGATCTCAACAACGTGTCCGTCTTCAACATATTCTCGGAGATGGGAGATGAGAGGTTCGGATTCACCGAGTCCGAAGTGAAGAAGGCCCTAAAGGATTACAGACACTCGAACAAGTTCGACGAGGCGAAGAAATGGTACGACGGGTACCGCTTTGGAAATGCGGAAGTATACAACCCGTTCAGCATAATGAACTACATTTCGAGCGGATGCAAAGCTGAACCTTACTGGATCTCAAGCGGATCGACAAACATCATCTCCGATCTCCTGTGGAATGTGGATTCCGATAACATCGACAAAGTCATCGGACTGGTGACGGGAGGGAGCGTCGAAACGGATCTGGCCTCTGAACTGGCATATGACGAGGTCATGGACAAAGACGAGTATCTCTACAGTCTGATGGCCATGTCCGGATACCTGAAAGCAGTGCCTCTGGAAAACGGGAAATTCAAAGTGTCCATCCCCAACGAAGAAGTGAGGTTGAAGGTCGACAAGATGGTCTCATCCGTCGGAAGGGTGGACACGAAGTACTTCAAAGGATTCATCCAAGCGACGATTGATGGCGATGCAGCCGAGATGGAGGAGTATTTCCAGGATGTGCTGTTGCACGGAAACTACCTCAACCTTAAGGAGAACGCATACGAGGTCATCATGATGACCTTGATGCATTCACTGATAGGGCGCTATCACGTGAGGACGGAGCACAAGGGAGGATTCGGGAGAACCGATATAGTACTGGAACCGAAGACCAAAGGCGAACAATACAGGGTCTTCGAACTCAAGGTCTCCAAGACCGCCAGGAAACTCGACAAGGATGCCCACGAGGCCATCGGGCAGATCCACGAGGAACAATACTACTTCGGGATGCCGGGCGATGTGATGCTCTATGGAATCAGCTTCTATGGAAACCAACTGAAAGTCCTGACGGAAACAGTCCATAACGATGAGAAGGGCCGTCCTCTGAAGAAGTGACGGAAATCACTCGGCCCAATGGATCTCGGAAGACACTTCCTCGAGGTCCGTGGAGTACTTCCACATCTTCGGGTAGTGACCGCGATCCATGAAGACCCTGGTCGTCTCAACAGCCACTCCGGAATCGGTGGCCATCACCTTGTCGGTGGACATGGCCATCCTGCCGAGGGCGATGAGCTCCCCGCGGGCGGTCATCATCGCCACCAGCGCGTTCTTTCTGATATCGCAGTCAAGCATATGCACGCCCTTCACGGACAGATGCGCTCCGTGGCACACGGCATCCACAGCGGTCGCCTTGACGACCACCTTCGGCAGGGGCTCCACGAGAACCTCCATGGGAAGCACCATCCTCCTGAGATACTCCCCGTGGCCGTACTGCTGCCAGAAGACGTACGCGTCCCTGATCTCCTGAAGGGTGTTGACGCGGTCCTCGGTCATCTTTCCGGACCTGGTACGGCGCAGTTCGACCATGTTCGCACCGCATCCCAGCACGTCCCCCACATCCACGCACAGAGTTCTGATGTACGTCCCGGCGTCGCAGGACGCCCTGAACAGCACGTCCCTGCCGGATATCTGGAGGATCTCGAGCTCCTTGATCGTGCGGATCCTGAGCTGCCTCTTCACCGCGGAACGCACAGGAGGAAGCTGGTAGATCTTCCCCTGGAAGCGCCCCATGACCTCCCTCACCCTGGATTCCGGACGGTCCGCGTGCAGCCTCATCAGGCACACGTACTCCTTGTCCGAGGAGAGGACGATATCCGTCAGACGCACGGCCTTTCCGAGCGTTATAGGAAGGACGCCGCTCACGTACGGATCCAATGTCCCCCCGTGCCCGGCCTTCTCCATGCACAGCGCATCGCGCACCCACGCGGTGGCCTGATGCGATGTCGGTCCCGACGGTTTGTCGAGTATGATCACGCCGCCGCGCAGGAGCTCCCCCAGCGTGCGGTCGGAAGGGCGCTTGCCCCACTTGTCCGGCAGAGCGTTCGGGTCCTTAACAGCCATAGCGGGCATGCACGCCCTCCAGTATGGCTTCCAGGACCTCGTCCGGGGTCATGTCGTCGGTGTTGAGCACGAGGTCGTACACGCTCAGGTCGTTGATGTCGATGTCGTACCACTGCTTGTAGCGCTTGGCCTCGGACCTCTGCCTGTCCAACGTGGCAGCGGTCGCCTGCTCCAGGGTCTCCCCCTCGCGGAGCCCGACCCTCCTCATGCGCACCTCGGGACTCGCATCGATATGGATCTTGAACGCATCTATCCCGTTGCGGGTGAGCATGAACGCCGACAGGCGCGATTCCAGAATGAGATCCTCATGGGTCCTGGCCATCTGAAGAATCCTCTCGTCGATCATGTTGTCGATGGAGGGGTCCTGCTCGGCGATGTCGCCGAGCTGGGAAAGGGTAAGGTGTTTCTCTGCGGCCAGCTCGCGGAATATCCTTCCGAATACCACCGCCTCGAGACCCAGGGTCTCGGAGAGCTTGCTGCAGGCGGTCGTCTTCCCGCTTCCGGGCGGACCGCTTATGGTTATCCTCATTCGACCTCAGCCTTCTTGACTTCGAGGTCCAGCTCCCTGAGGTGCTTCCTCAGGAAGATGAACCTGATCAGCCGGTTCTCGATCTGTCCTATGGGCAGGCTCACCATCGTGTAGATGACGATCCAAGAGGGCATGAACCCGAGCAGCAGCGTGTTCAGGTCGTACCCGGCCGACCACGGGATGTCCACGCGCGGGATGTTGTCCGCGGTGAAGTACTGCCCCGTGACGCCCTGGAAGTCCCCGACCAGCAGGAAGTACCATACCCAGGCGTACATCGGCAGGAGGAAGATCATGGTTATGGGCATGGTCTTCATCTGCTGGGTGCTCGCCTCCATGGACATGGACATTATCTGCGGCTGCATCTCCTGGAGCTTCTTCATCTTGAACAGGTTGTTCTCTATCCTCGCTTGGCGGAACTCCTTGTTGAAGTCGCTCTGGATCTGCTGGTTCCTGGCCATCTTGATCGGATCGGTCATCAGACTCCTGACGATGGTGCTGATCGTGATCATGATCAGCCCGGCGATCATCAGCGTGAGGACGGGATACTTCCCGTCGAATGCCAACGGCCGGAGCACCGTATCCAGGGCCTGCCCGATCTGGGCCCTGAACATCATGACGATCATCATGATCATCAGGACCATCATCATGCCGAGCATCGTCTTGGACGACATCGGCTGGGCCTGCTGCTGCATCTGCTGCATGCTCTGGGGACTTCCGGGGTTGGGCATCCGATCACTCTCCGCCGAAGAATCCGCGCATCACGGGATTCATCTCCATCATCTGCTCGCGGCCGATGGCCTCGTACAGGTGGATGATGATACCCACGGTCAGCAGCACTCCCGTACCGCTGGCGTTCCCGGTGGTTCCGACCATATCGGCGCAAGCCGCTAGGGCTCCGACCATGGCTCCCGACAGGATGGTGATGGTGGGGATGTACCTCTCCAGCACCCTCTTGAGCACGCGGGGGTCGCGCCTGAACCCGGGGATCTGCATCCCGCTGCGCTGGATCTGGTTCGCGACCGATTCCGGACCGAGGTTCGTGGTCTCGACCCAGAACTTGGCGAACATGATCGATCCCATGACCATCACCGTGAAGTAGATGGCCATGTGCGCCAGGTTCTGTATGGCGTTGTGGTCGTTGCCGTACGTGGACGGGTCCAGGATCGGCATCAGCCAGGTGTTCAGCCCGGTGGGGGCCGACAGGTACCATGCGATACCTCCTGCCGCCGTCGTCGATCCCTCCTCGAAGTACCCGAGGCTGGCGTTCCCTCCGAGGAGGGGTATCTGGCTCAGGAAGCCGTTGCTGTAGAACAGCAGGGCGACCATGCTCACGATGGCCAGCAGCGAGGACATCAGGATGACCGGGATGTTGCTCGCGTACATCAGCTTGATCGGGTAGCGGCCCCTGGCGCCCCTGGCGTTGCCGTGGGACAGGGGGAGCTCGATGCGGGACGACTCCAGGTACGCGACCACGAAGAAGATCACGATGGTGCCCACCAGCGCGATCACTGGGTTCGCGTTGTTCAGGAACACCTGTTCGTAACCTCCCGAGGCCCACGTCTCCGGGGTGGCGTTGAACACGTAGTACAGCGCCATCGGGATCGTACCCGCGGGCGGATTGCTCAGGCTCATCGCCGAGTTCATGTCCACCGCGTTCCAGTTCAGGGCCCCGGTGAACAGCGCCTGCGCCACACCGGCGGCGATGAACAGGGAAATACCGCTTCCGATACCCCACTTGGACACGACCTCGTCCATCATGAAGAGGATGTAGGAGCCGGCGAACAGCTGAAGGATCAGCAGCAGCTTGGCCCCGGCGCTCCCGAGGAGGTCCTCCGCGCCCGAGGACGGCACCAGGTATCCGAACACCTGGGGCAGCGCCTCGAACAGGATCATCACGATGACGAGCAGCTTGAGGACGGACTGGTAGCAGGCCTTGTCCTCGCGCTTGGTGAGGTCGAGCTTGATGATCTTCGCACCGGTGAACAGCTGCATTATGATGGATGCAGTGACGATCGGTCCTATGCCGAGTTGCAGTATGGAACCGGAAGCTCCTGCCATGATGGTCCTATACTGAGCGAATATGTCCAGCGACTCGGACTGGTCCAAGCCGTACAGGTACACATTGGTCATCACGAAGTAGAGGACCAATATGATGATGACCCACATCATCTTAGTCCTGAAGTGCACGTGGCCTTCAGGACGTTTGACGGAGGGCAGCCTGTCGGACAAAGGCTTCACTTTGTACAACAGGCTAGGTGTCTCTTCCATCCCTATCTACACTCCCGACAGTAGTCTCACTCTTCGGCCGAGGCCTCGGCTATGGATCCGCCGGCCCCGGTGATCTTCTCGCGCGCCTTCTCGGAGGCTTCCGCCACCGTGACGTTCACAGCGAATCCGATGCTCCCGTTGCCGAGGAGCTTGTCGATTCCGGCCTGGGACAGGTCCACCGAGTAGGCGTCCCCGTCCTTCTTGGCGAAGCCCATGGAGACGAACCTCTCGATCTGCTCGGAGAGCTCGCCCACGTTGATGGTGCGGTTGGCCTGCACCATGCACTGGGGCCTCTTGAATCCGTGGCGGCCGTAGTGGTCGCGGTCGAACTTGAGCATCCCGATCTTCCCGGTCTTGCCCAGTCCGGCCTGTCCGTGACCGCCGATGATACCGGCTCCGCGGCCGGACTTCTTGCCGCGGCCGTGGGTCCTGTAGCCCCTGAACTTCTTGGTTCTGCTAGGCATCTTTCACACCTCAGAGCATCCTCATGACGAGGTCGTTGATCTTCGCTCCCCTGTATCCCAGGGCCCCGCCGTTCTGGAACGAGCGCTTGTTGCCCTCGTACCCCTTCACGGGCGGGTGGAGGCGGAAGACGGGCTTGGCGCCCTCAACGTCCTTCATCCTGTAGTCGTTCTCGATGATGGCCTTCGCCATGTCGTCGACGGTGGCGAACTCGGACTTCTCCTTGAGGAAGTCGTCGGTGACGGGGGAGTCCCCGGCGACGCGTCCGCGTGCGCGGATCATCGCGGCGAGGGTCTCCTGATCGACCTCTCCCCAGGTGACGTAGTCCTTGGCCTTCTGCAGCATGCCCTTGATCGAGTCGGTCTCGGGAACCACGACGGCGTGGTTGACCCTGTTGAGTCCCAGGAGGTCCATGGTGTGCTCGATGTCCCTGTTGACATCGGGGATGCCGCGGACGCGGATGACGACGTATGCCATCTTCACTCCTCCTGCTGCTCGCCGCTCTCGGCGTAGTTGACCCCGGTGGGGCCGGACACGATGTTCAGGCTCTTGGCCTGCTCGTCGGTGACCCTCATGCGGGACGTCATCCTCAGGGCGTCGAAGGTGGCCATGGCGTAGTTCACCTTGGTCTTCGTGTTGCCCCTGGCGAATCCCCACGCGTCGTTGACGCCGGCCAGGGTCAGGAGGCTCTTCGCCACGTCTCCGACCGCCAGGGACACTCCCCTGGGTGCGGGTTTCAGCGATACGGTGACGGAACCGGACGTGCCGGTGACCTCGAACGGAAGGCTGTGAGCCTGTCCGCATCCGCACTGCCAGGAGCCGCAGCCCCTCTTGATCTCGATCATGTTCAGCTTGGCGTTGTCGATCGCCTTCTTGATGGAAGGTCCGACCTCCTTGCCCTTTGCCCTGCCGATGCCGATGAACCCGTCGCCGTTCCCGACGATGCAGGTGACGGCGAACCTGACCCTCCTTCCGGAGTCGGTCATCCTCTGGACCATGTTGAGGTCGATGACCTCGTCCTTCAGGTCCGGGAGGAGGATGTCCACGATCTCGGGCTCGCGCAGGGGCAGCTTGGTGGCCAGGGCGTCGCTCATGGTGGTGACCTCTCCGTTGAGGACCATCTGTCCCAGTCTCGTTTTGGGAACCCAGTCAGCCATTTCACTCAGCCTCCATCTTCTCTTTCAGGCCGTTGATCTCGGCCTCGATTGATTCGTCGATGTGCTTCCCGAGGAGCCTGTCCTCGGCGGGGAGGACGTCCTCGCCGTGGGGGACCTCGAGTCCCGCATCGCACATTCCGGCGACGGTGGCGAACAGTACGCCCCCGTGCTGGACCTTCTGCATGCCGATGTCGAGCACAGCGTACTCGATTCCGGCCTTGACAGCCCTCTTCCCCGCGAGGTACCCGACGAGGTACGCGGCGGGGATCGAGGAGCACGAGCGGGTCCAGCCCATTCCGGCCAGCTCCCTGGTGCTCGCTGCGGCGAGGATCCTGTCGCCCTCCATCCCGAACTCTCCGAACTGGATGGTGACGTTCTTGTTGGACCTCCTGACTATCGCCCTGGCCTCGTGGCTCGAAAGGAGCCTCTTGCGGGCGTAGTAGTCGGTGCGCTCCTCTCTCCTCCTGCGGAAGGCTACGTTGTATCTAGGACCGTTTGCCATCAGTTCTCCTCCTCCTTGAGGTGACCCGCGGCGATCATGTGCTGCCTCAGGTGCCTGCGGGACTTGAACATGCCTCCCTTGGCCTTCCTGTAGTACAGCCTGTAGACTGCGGGGGTGATCTTGCCGTCGGCCCTGAGGGTCTTCAGCTCGTCGCGGATGGGCCTGATGGTGGCCATCCAGCGCTCCTTGTCGCGGACGCGGGCGTTGGCGGTTCCCTTCCTGGATCCGGGCCCCTTCCTCTTCCCGCTGGCCTTCTGGCCGGCGGCGTACCTTATCCTGGCCTTGGACGTGCCGTTCTTCGGCTTCGCCTTGATCAGGCCGGACGCGATGGCGGTGCGGATGTCGGCGCGGGTGATGCAGTCCTCGACCTCGTCGAGGCGGTCCGGGTTCATCCAGACCCTGTTCTGCCCGCACTTGAGGACCTCTGCGGCCATCCTTCTCTGGTTGCTAAGATCGGACATGCTCACACCATCCTGTTGAGGACCCTGATGCCGAGCTCGTCCGCCCTGTCCTCGATTGCCATCCTCTTCTTCGTTCCGACGGTTCCGCCGATGCGGACCGCCTGCTTCTTGGGATCGATGTTCTCCAGACCCTCGACGTTGTAGACGAGGACCTCCTCGAATCCGGACGGGTGGAGACCCCTGACCTCAGCGGGTCCGCGGTATCCGACCTCGACCATGGGCGGGCGCCTCTTCAGGCCCCTCTTCATCTTCGAGTGGATCCCCTTGGGCTTCCTCCAGTTCTCTCCGAGCTTGGAGTATCTGAACCACTCCTGCCTCTTGAAGGCGGGCCTCCTTCCGGAGATCATCGCCCTCTTGGCGAGCGCGTCGGTGGTCTCGCTGTCGAGCTCGGGCTTGAGCTTGACGACGTACGCCCCCTCGGACTGCTCCACGACCTCGGATTTCTCCTCGACCGCGGGCGCGGCGGACTCCTCGGAGCCCTCCAGCGCGTCCTTCCAGGCTGAGACCGTCTTCGGCCCTACGCCGGAGCAGGTCTTGACGACGGTCTTGAGCTTCTCGTCATCGTTGAGGGCCTCTTTGAGCTCGGCCGCGCTGCCGATGCCGATCCCCTTGAGCTCCTCGACGTTGGCGTCGGTGAGGCCTTTCAGGTCGGTAAGATTCTTGACTGTCATTCTTTCACCTTGTGGGACTTCTGGACGATGTATATCCCGTCCTGGAACGTTCTCTTGTCGAATCCCAGCCTGGAGGTCGCCCTCTCGAGGTTGGCCGCGGTCTGCCCGCAGGCCTCGATGTCGATGCCCTCCACGGTCACGTCCTGGCCGCTGATCTTGACGGTGCAGCCCCTGACGATGTTCGCGTAGCGGGGGGCGTGGCCTCCCATGTAGTTGTTGATCTCGACGCGGTCGCCCTTCACTGCCACTTTCATAGGGAAGTGGGAGAAGACGATCTTGAGGTGGTAGGTGTATCCCTCGGTCACGCCGTGGATCATGTTCCTTACATGCGCGACATAGGTTCCGACCATGGCCTTGTCCTTGATCCTGGGGTACTCGCAGCTGACGCTGACCTCGGCCCCGTTCACGGCCACATCGATTCCAGGGTGCGCGAAGTTTCTGCTAAGTTCTCCCTTGGGCCCTTTCACGGTGAGGACGTCCCCGTCCTTGGACACCGCGACGCCGCCGGGTATAGCGATGGTGCTTTCGATTTTCCCTGCGATTGTCATTCTTATTCCTCAGTACACGTAAGCGAGGAGCTTCCCCCCGATACCGAGCTCTTTGGCGCGGTCCTGGGTGATGACTCCGGCGGTTGTTGACATGATCAGGAGCCCGAAGTCCTGGGCAGGCAGGAACCTGGCCTCGAACCTCTCGACGTCCGCCAGCTTGACGGAGTACCTGGGCTTGATCACGCCGCAGTTGTTTATGGCCCCATCGAGCATGACGCGGAACTTGCCCGCCTTGCCATCCTCGATGTACTCGAACTGGGTGACGTATCCGCGGTCCTGCATGACCTTGAGCACGCGCCCGATGAGCTTGGATGAGGGCTGTATCATGCACTCGGATTTACCGTTGAGTGCCGCATTTTTGATGACGCACATCGCGTCGTTGAGTGGATCGCTCTGCATCTGGAACACCTCACGAATACTTCTTGAATCCCAGCTCGGGGGCCATGTCCCTGAAGCACTGGCGGCAGAGATGCATGCCGTACTTCCTGATGATCCCCCTCCTGCGTCCGCAGCGGGTGCAGCCGACAGACCTTCCGAACTGCTTCTTCGGCTTCATTCGATCACCTGTACCTCGAACTTGTCTTTCATGAACTGTATGGCCTCCGCGCGGTCGACGCGGTGGTTCTTGGGGATCCTCCTGGAGAGCAGGGGCCTGACGGCGACCCTCTTCCCGGGCCTCTTCAGGACGACGCTGACGTCCATTCCGAAGATTCCGATCTCGGGGTCGTATTTCATCCCCTCGAAGTCGGTGTAGTCGGAGATCCC
Organism: Ruminococcus sp. CAG:579; assembly: GCA_963650175.1. GTDB lineage: Archaea > Thermoplasmatota > Thermoplasmata > Methanomassiliicoccales > Methanomethylophilaceae > Methanoprimaticola. The sequence continues at coordinate 20,840 of CAVJLK010000021.1, forward strand.
GAAGGACATGTTCCCCTCCTTGTCGAAGGAGTACACGGGGACGCGGTGCTCCCTGATGGAGAGCGCCTTCCTGATGAACTCCTCCGCGGTCTCGCCGCGCAGGGTGACCTTGCATCCGAGGGGCATGCCCACCCTGATGCCGAGGTCCCTGTTGACGGTCTTGGAGATCGTCTCCACGGGCTTCTGCCCGGTGACCATCTCGAGGACCTTCTCGGCCTTGACGAGCCTCTCGCCGGCCTCGCCGACGCCGATGTTGACGACCACTTTGTCAACAGATAGCTGCCTCATGACGTCGCTCATTCGGACGCCTCCGGCAGCTTGATGGCGGGCGCGGACGCTCCGATGACGAAGCAGTTCGTGACCACGGTCTCGGTCCCGTCGGTGAACATGACGATGTTCGCGGCCGGTCCCTTGATGACGTCGATGGCCTTCACGGTCTTGACGGATCCGGCGTGGGAACCCTCCTTGACGAACACGGTGGCGTTCTCCGCCATGGGGTAGTGGTCCAGGACCTTCTGCCCGTCGAACGCGATCTTGAGGGTGTCCCCGCACTTGTAGTCGTTCTTGTCCAGGAGGAGGTTCCTGCCGCCGCTGAGGTTGAGCTGGAACTTGCCGCCCTTGACGACGGTCTTGTCCTCGATCCTGCACAGCTCCCACGAGGCCTCGTCGGCGTCGATGGGGACGAGGGCGAGCTTGCCCTTGTCGGTGATGAGCATGCGGTACGCGAGGTCCATCTTGGGCACGGACACGACGTCCATGAACCCGACGGGCATCTTGGGGTTCTTGACGGCCTTGCCGTCGACGAAGAACTCCCTGTTCCCGATGATCCTCTTGGCCTCCCTGGCGGTGTCGCAGGCGCCGACCATGTCCCTCAGGACGGTGACGGCGGCCATGGACTCCTCGACGGAGTGCGCTCCCGCGCTCTGCTTGGCGATGAAGACGTTGGCCTTCCTCTTGAGGGGCCAAGTCCTGGGCGCCGCGAGCCTCTTCATGTGGTCGCTCATTGGCTAGCCTCCTTGGATTTCTTGGAGAGGGCGTCGACCCTCCACGGGTCCTCCGTGTTCAGCTTGGTGATCACGAGGTTGGACGCGTGGATCGGGCGCTCGGCGGCGGTGCCGTCGGCCTGGTTGATCGTGATCCCGTCGATAGCCACGCGGCCGGTCTTGGTGTACACGTTCAGCACTTTTCCCTCGATGTTTCTGATGTCCTCGTTGCCGCGGACGACGATGACGGTGTCCCCCTTGCAGACCCTGGTGCTGCGGACCCCGTACTTCTCGCGGAGCTCGGCGCTCAGGTGCGCGGAGAGCATCTTCCTCTTGACGTGCGCGGAGGCATTGGCCTGGTTCTTCCTCTGGACCCTTGCTTTGCTGCTTGCCATTCCTCACACCTCACACGATGATGCTGGCCGTCGCGGACACGCGGGGCCACCTCTCGGCGGCCTCCCTTGCCACGGGACCCTTGATGTCGGTTCCTTTCGTCTCCCCGGTCTCGGTGGTGATGACGGCGGCGTTGTCCTCGAAGTAGACGATCGTTCCGTCGGGCCTCCTCATGGGGCGCCTCTGGCGGACGATGACTGCGAAGACGATCTGCCTCCTCATCTGAGGGGTTCCCTTCTTCACGGATGCGATGACGAGGTCCCCGACGCCTGCGGAGGGGACCCTCCTGGCGACGCCGTGGTACCCGGGGACGGTGATGATCTCGATCTCCTTCGCCCCGGTGTTGTCGATGACCGTGAGCCTGGAGCCGTTCTGGAGGCCCCTGGTCTGGTTTCCGGCGATTCCCTTCATTCACTCCACCTTCTCGATGACGACGTACGCGACGGTCTTGGAGATGGGCCTGCACTCTGCGATCCTGACCCTGTCCCCGGCCTTGACGCCGAGGCAGCTGGGGCAGTGGGCGGAGTACCTGTTGCTCCTCTTCTCGTACCTCTCGTACTTCTGCGCGTACTTCATGTACTGGCGCTCGACGACCACGGTCTTGTTCATCTTGACCGTGGACACGACGCCATCGATGATCTGTCCCCTCACGGGAAGGGTCCCGTGGAAGGGGCAGTTGGGATCGTCGCACTCCCCTTTCGGAGGGGCGACCTCGATTCCGATGTTCCTGATTTCTGCTGTCATTTCTTCACCTAACCTTCTTTATCCTGTCTTCTGGTCGGTGGGTTATCTCTGAACCTCTGATGACGAACGTCCTGCCCTCGTGACTGAACCTGAACTCATTGCGTGGTTTGGGTACCATTCTCTCAGTTCCGGCCGATTCTATGGTGAACGTGTTCTTCGTCTCGTCGACCACTTTGCCGGCTATGCCGGAGTATGGCTCTGACAGCACTTCCACGTCCAATCCAATGAGCTCGGTCCTCACGAAGTGGTTGTCTCTCATCTGACCTCTGTGCGGAATCCCATCTCCTCCAGGACCGCTTTGACCTTCTTCTTGTGGTCGCCCTGGAGTTCTATGCGCCCGTCTTTGCAGGTTCCGCCGGCGGCGCATCTGTTCTTCAGCTTCTTGGCGAGATCGTTGATATCGATGTCGTTCTCATCGATACCGTCGATCACGGTGACGGTCTTGCCGTATCTGCGGCTGTCGATCGAGATCCTCACGGTCTGCTGCTCGCGTGCGATCTCCTCGCACATGCACAGCTCTTTGGGCAATCCACATACTGGGCAGATCTCGGCCATCAGCTCTTCTCCTCCTCCTTCTGGACGGTGAGGATCCTGGCGATGTTCAGCCTCAGGGCGCGGATGGCCCCGGGGCTGGAGGGGGCTCCACCCATGGCGGAGACCCCCCTCTCGTGCATCAGCTCGTCGCGGAGCTCCTTCAGCTTCTGGTTGCGCTCCTCGACGCTCATGTTCCTGATGTCGGCGGTCTTGAGGGCAGCCATCTCACTGCACCTCCTCGGTCGCCTCGGCGGCCTCCTGGGCGGGGGCCGCTGCGGGGGCGGCGAAGAGGTCCGGGAGGACGGCCGCCGCCTCGGTCTTGTTGAGGACGCTGATGTCCGCGGGGAGCTTGGAGTCCCTGGCCATGATCTCGACGGTCACTCCGATGACTCCCATCTTGAGCTTCGCGACGGCGTATCCGCGGTCCATGAACTGGGCCTTGGGCTCGCCGCAGAACTTGATGGAGCCCTCCTTGAACTTCTCGGTCCTGTGCCTCTGTCCGGTCAGCTTGCCGGCCACGATGATGTGGCAGCCGCGGGCGCCGGCGTCCATGATCCTGCGGACCGTGGAGTGCCCCGCCCTGCGGAAGTGCCAGCCCCTCTCGAGGGAGAAGGCGAGCTTCTCGGCCATGATCTGCGCGTTGAGGGAGGCGTTCTCCACTTCCTGCACTTCGATCTGGGGGTTCTCGAACCCGAAGCGGTCCTCGATGACGGCCGTCAGGTTCTTGATGGTCTGACCGCGGCGTCCGATGACGAGCCCGGGCCTCTCGGTGGTGAGAATGACGCGGGTCCCCATGGGGGTCCTCTGGACATCGAGTCCTCCGAACCCCGCGCGGCTGACCTCCTTCATCAGGTACTCCTTGAGGAGGACCCTGCGGATGTTCTCGGCTACGAATTTCCTCTCTGCTGCCATTTCACTCGACCTCCTCGATGATGATCTCGAGGTTGACGGTCTCCTGGTTCCACTGGGTGGCGCGGCCGTGGGCCCTGGGCATGTGCCCGGGGATGGTGCGGCCCCTAGCGACGGAGATCGTCGCGATGGCCATGTTGGAGACGTCCAGACCCTTGTACTCTGCGTTGGAGGCGGCGGAATCCAGGACTCCCAGGATGGCCTTCGCGGCCTTGACGGGGTACCTTCCGGGGCCCACGCCGGGCTTGTGCGAGACGCGCTTGTTGTATCTCTTGAGGGGCACTGCCCTCTTCTTGTCGATGACGTCCTCCAGGGCCTGCCTGGCGGTCTCGACCTTCATGCCGCGGATCATTCCTGCGACCTCGCGGGCGAACTTCGGGGAGACGGGCATCTCCCTTCCGAGGGCCTTCGCGGTCGTGTCGGGGTCCGCAACTGCTGTGTATCCTGAAACCATGATAGACACCTCACTTGAGCGGCATGAACTTCGACGACCTGGTAGCACCGACTCCGGGTCCGGAGTGCACCGGGGGCTTTCTGGTGAGGATGAACTCACCGAGGAAGCATCCGATCATCTCGGGCTTGATCTCGACGTCCTTGAATTCCTTGCCGTTGTAGATGCTCACGGTCTTGCCGACGAACTGGGGGATGATGGGCAGGTCCCTGCGGTGGGTCCTGACCGGCTCCTCGGCCGTCATCAGCTTGTCGAACAGGAGCTGCTGCTCGTAGTTCAGACCCCTGAGGTAGGTCCTCCTTGCCCTCGAGGGCAGGAGTCCGATGAACTCCTCGAACGGCATGGCGAGGAGCTGCTCCATGTTGTACCCGCGGTACAGGAACTCCTTCTTCCTCCTCGCCTGTATCGCCGATGCCTTCTTCCTGGACTTTCTCCTGGAGGCCTTCGCCGATCCTGCGATGATCTTCTTTGCCATGATATCACTTCTTTACCTTTTTCTTAGGAGGCAGGAAACCCACCTTCTGACCGGGCGATGCGGTCCTCTTCTGACAGTTGGGTCCACCGACGTGGGCGTGGCTTCCGCCTCCGTGGGGGTGGTCTACGGGGTTCATCGCGACTCCCTTGGTCTTGAAGGCCGCGGTGGACCTGGACCTGAGGGTGTGGACGTTCTTCCCCGCCTTGGCGAGGGGCTTGTCTCCCCTTCCGCCGCCTGCGACGACGCCGATGACGGCGCGGCAGTCGGGGCTGAACTCCTTCAGCGTGCCGGAGGGCATCATGACGACGACCTTGTCTCCCCTGGAGACGACGGTCCCGGAGGAACCGGCGGTCTTGACGAACTTGCCTCCGTCCCCGGGCCTGGCCTCGACGTTGTGGACGAGGGTACCCTCGGGGATGTTGATCAGCTGCGTGATGTTCCCTGCGACGACATCCTTGCCGCCGATGGTGATGGTCTGTCCGACCTTGGTCCCCTCGACCGCGAGCTGGTAGTCGGTCCTGCCGTTGAGGTCCAGGACCGCCAGCGGGCATGTCCTTCCGGGGGCCTGGATCAGGTCCTTGATGACGGCGGAGCCCTCTGACATGGCGGGGAGCCTCACGTCGTCGACGTGCCTGTGGCTGGGCGAGCGGTACAGCGAAGTCCCGCGGCCGCGCCTCTGAGGAATCAATCTCTTTCCCATGTTCACTCACCTTCAGAAGACTCCGACGCGGGCGCCGACATCCTCCGCGGAGTATCCGTCCGCGAGCTTGATGATGGCGTGCTTGCCGTCTTTCTGTATCCTGACCCACACCTTGTCGACCTTGACCTCGAAGCGCTCCTCGAAGACGGTCTTGATGGTGCTCTTGTCGGCGTTCCTGTTGACGATGAACTCGATCCTGTTGCCGTCCTTGTGGGCCTGGGTCGGGGTTCCCGACATGTGGTTCATGGCCTTCTCTGTGACGTAGGGCCTGATGAGAACGTCGCTCTGCTTCATTGGGTCCAGCCTCCTATGGCCTCGATGGCGGATTTGGTGTAGACCGTGAGCCTTCCCGCATCTCCGCCGGGGGCGAGGATGCTCGTGTTGAGGGTCTTGACCTCCTCGACGGTGACTCCGGGGATGTTGGCGGCGCTCTTGAAGATGGGCGCGCCCCTCTCCTCGTCGCTGACGACGATGAGCACGGAAACGGGGGTCCTGTACCTCCTGTTCCTCATCTTTCCCCTTCCGGCGCGGATCTTGCGGCCTTCCTTGGCGCGCTCCACATCGTATCCGATGCCGATCTTCTCGAACACCTCGATGACGTCGGCGGTGGTCTTGAGGTCCTTGAACTCGTCCTCCACGACAACGGGGAACGAGACGGAGTCGTCGAACTGGTGGCCGCGGGCCTTCACGCACTCCGCGCAAGCCGTGGCGGCGAGGGCGGACTGGCGGGCGATCTTGGCCTCCTTCTTGTTGACCTTCTGCTCCCACTTCCTCTCGGGCACGGGCGGGTGCGCCCTCCTTCCCGAGACGTTGTTGGGGGACTCTCCGGCCTTTCCGAGACCGTGGATCCTCTGGTTGCGGGCGGATCCGGTTCCCTTCCCGCGGGTGCTGACGGCGTGCCTCATGCCGGACTCCTTGGAGGGTCCGTAGGGCTGCCTGCCGTTGGCGGCCGCGGCCAGGACTGCTTTCTTGATTATGTCGGGCCTGTAGGGGGTCTCGAACGCCGCGGGAACATCCACGGTGCCCGCGACTCCTCCGCGGACCGAGTAGACATTGGTCTGTGCCATTCTCATGCCCCCTGCTTGGACTCTGTGGACACGTAGGTGACGTCGACTGCGTCGTTGTCTGCCTTCTTGGGCATCCTGGTCGCATCCCTGAATCTGATGAGCCTCTTGGTCGGTCCGGGAACGGAGCCGTAGACCAGGACGTAGCCGTTCCTGACCTCGCCGTAGTTGAGGAAGCCGCCCTTGGGGGTGACCTCGGAGCCCTCGGCGCCGACCTTGATGATCTTCTTGTTGAACTCGGTCCTCTGGTGGTATCCCATCTGACCGGATCCGGGAACCGTGGACCTGACGTACCCGGGTCTCTTGGGCCCGAGGTTTCCGATCCCGCGGCGGTGCTTGCTGTTCCTGTGGGAGAGCAGCTTGACGCCCCAGCGCTTCGTGACTCCCTGGAATCCCTTTCCTTTCGTGACGGCGATGACATCGGTCAGCGCGCCCTCGGCGACGAAGTCGGTGAAGTTGACCTCGGTCCCGAGGATCTTCTTGGCGTACTCGACGCGCTCGTCGACGGTCCCGCCGGCGATCCTGAGCTCCATGAGGTCGGGGACCTTCTTGGGGACTCCGGTGACCATCTTGGGCTGGGTGTACGCCAGGATGCGGACATCCTCGATGTCCAGACCGTCGTACTTGGCGAACGTGCTCTCGTCGTGGTTCTTGGGGACGCACAGGCGCTTCCCCAGGAGGGGGTCCAGCTCCTTGGCCCAGACCTCTCCGGCGGTCTTCAGACCGACCACGCTGCTCTCGTAGAACCTGACGGCGGCCACCTTCATGGGGGGCACCTCGACGACCGTCACGGGCACCTGGACCTCCATTCCGGAGGTGGTGCTCTTGGCGCGCTTGTCCACGACGAAGGCGTGGGTCATTCCGGCCTTGTATCCCGCGAATCCCTGAATCTTAGGGGCTCCGCTGATCTCGGGCCACGAATCCAGCCTCGGCGTCTGCGACTGCGCTCTCTTCCTAGGGCCGTATGCCCTGGATCCTCTCTTAGGACGTCTCCTTTGCGGCATGTTTTAACCTGCCTGCGAGGGTATCTTCGCTAACCTCGCGCTATCAGACGAACAACGTCTAATGCTCCGACCGTGACGCCCCTCACGTCCCAAGAACCCTGGGGGATGCGGGACGGAAATGGGTTGCTTTCGCATTGCCCGATGCGTCTGGTCGAACACTATTATGTCCAATCTAAGGGTCGTGTATAGGGGTGCCATATATAACCCTATGCACGCCCCATTATAGGGAAAGA
>CAVJLK010000022.1:0-27865 GCA_963650175.1 Ruminococcus sp. CAG:579
GCGGTAGAACGTCGGCCGTGTCCGTGTTTCGTCTGTGATCTTTATCATCTCGGAGATGTTCCCGAGATTCACTCGCGAAGTCCGTGTTTAGTACACCCCGCGTCTGGTTTATATCCGCACGGGCTACGGGGCGCCAGAGAGGAATTGAGATGGCAGGTCCATTAATGACAGCCGAATCCATCGAGGAGGAGACCAGACTCCAGGATGCCCTCGGCAAGATCAAGCACATAGTCATCGTCATGAGCGGGAAGGGAGGGGTCGGGAAGAGCACCGTGTCCTCCAACCTGGCCACGGAGCTCTCCAACCAGGGGCTCCAGGTCGGGATCATGGACGTGGACATAACCGGGCCCAACATACCGAAGATGTTCGGCGTGGAGGACGAGAAGCTGCACGTCCTGGACGAGAGGCTCATACCGGTGACGGTGCCCCCGTCCCTCAAGCTGATCTCCATGGCGTTCCTGCTCCCCGACAAGGACTCCCCCGTCATGTGGAGGGGGCCCGTCAAGATGGGCGCCATCAAGCAGTTCATCGAGGACGTCAACTGGGGCGAGCTGGACTACCTCGTGGTGGACATGCCCCCCGGCACCGGCGATGAGGCATTGTCCATCGTGCAGCTCATGCCCAAGGCGGACGGGATGGTCATCGTGACCACCCCGCAGGACGTGGCCCTCCTGGACAGCAGGAAGTCCCTGAGGTTCGGAGCGGAGACCAACATCCCGATCATCGGCATCGTGGAGAACATGAGCGGGTTCGTCTGCCCCCACTGCGGGGAGATCACGGACATCTTCAAGTCCGGAGGCGGGGAGAAGGCCGCGAAGGAGCTCAACGTGCAGTTCCTCGGAAAGGTGCCCATCGAGCCCGGCGTCGTGGACGCCGGCGACAGCGGCATGCCCGTGGTCCTGAAGTACCCCGAATCCGCATCCGCCAAGGCGTTCAAGTCCATCGTCGACAGGATCCGCAAGACGGTGGAATGATGCGGCTGATCGTCATCTCCGAGGGGGAGTCCCTGGACTCCTACGTGGCCGACGACTTCGGCCACGCCCCCTTCTTCCTCCTGGTGGACTCCGACACCCTGGACTACAGGGTCATCGTGAACGAGTTCATGGATTCGGAGCAGGGCGCGGGGATGGCCGTCGCGAAGGCGATAGCAGGCCTCGGGTGCGTGGACGCCGTCCTGACTGGCGGCATCGGCATGCACGGGATGGAGATCCTCCGCAACGCCGGGATCGACGTCTCGTCCGACGAGGAGGGGACGGTCGAGGAGTGCATCCGCGACTACCTCCGCCGCGTCGAAAGGAAGAAGAAGTTCGAAGGACGGCCTTCGGAATGAAACGACGGGGGAGAGGGTCAGACGGCCCTCTTGTCCCCCCATATTATCTTATGCAGTTGGGGCAGGACCCTGACGTCGATGTTCTCGGCGAGGACCCTGTCCACCAGCTTCTCCATCTCCGCCGTGCCTCCGACGGGCCCGAAGATGACATTCGCCTTCGGATGATGCCTTTTGACGGCGTCGACCGCGAAATCGAGATCGTCATCGCCGTCCACGACGAACTTGAGCTGATCCTTCGCCTTCAGGACGTCCAGGTTCTCCCATCTCATCCTGTCGGTCATGCCCGACGAGGGGCACTTGATGTCCATGCTGATCATCACCAGGGGATCGTCGAGGACATCTGACAGGTCCACGGAACCGTTGGTCTCCAGGACGACCTGCCTCCCCATCGACGCAAGCCTGCGGATCAGCTCCGGCGCATCCGGCTGGAGCATCGGCTCCCCGCCGGTGAGGCAGACCCTCGGACAGTCGCCCACCCGGGCGACGATGTCGTCCAAGGACATCTCCTCCCCGCCGTCGTACGAATACGACGTGTCGCACCAGCTGCAGCGGAGGTTGCATCCGACGGTCCTAACGAACACCGTCGGGAGCCCCATCTGGAGCCCCTCGCCCTGAATGGACCTGAAGATCTCGCAGATTCTCATCGTGCTCGTACTCGATCTCGTCGCGGTAGCCCGCTTCCTCGAATCCCTTGAGCCTCAGACGGCAGGAATCGCAGTGCCCGCACGCCTTCTCCCCGCCGTTGTAGCAGGACCAGGTGAGCTCCAGCGGAGCGCCCAGCCTCTTCCCGCGCCTGACGATGTCGGCCTTGCTGTCATGCAGGATGGGGGTCATCACCTTGATCGGATGCCCCTCGACCCCGGCCTTGGTGCCCTTGGCGAGCATGTCCTGGAAGGCCTCGAAGAACTCGGGGCGGCAGTCCGGGTATCCGGAGTAATCGACGGCGTTGGCTCCGATGTAGATCCTGTCGGCGTCGATCGACTCGCACAGCCCCGCGGCTATGCTCAGGAACACGATGTTCCTCGCCGGGACGTAGGTCACCGGGATCTCCTGGCTCAGCTCCCCCTCCCTGTCCAGCGGGACGTCGATGTCCTTCCTGGTGAGGGCGGAACGGTACGAGCTCAGGTCGAGGTCGATCACCACATGGGCGACGCCGTAGTGATCGCAGACGTTCTGGGCGGAGACCAGCTCCTTGGTGTGCCTCTGCCCGTAGCGGAAGCTGATCGCGGTGACCTCGCACCCGTCCGCCAGGGCCTGCGCGAGCGTCGTGGTGGAATCCAGTCCTCCGGACAGGAGGACCACGGCCTTCGGCATCGGAGCACCTCCGTGTACCATGCGGTCTGCCCGCGCTCCTCGTCCAATCCTATCGAAACCGAACGGACGTTGGGAGGGAACCTGATGTCGTCCACCATCCTCAGCGTCATCATCTTCGCCATCTCCTCGGCGGTGGTGGTGGGGATGTCCAGCAGAGTTACGTCCATCCTCGGGAAGACGTACCTCTTCCCGCACGAGACGGCCTCGACGGACTCCTCCCCCACGTCGAGTTTGACGTCCTGCGATAGGGTCGGGAGCAGGGTCTTGTGGTCCAGCTCCTCGATGATGGCCTTCAGCTCCTTCTTCAGGACCACGAAGTCCATGATCATCCCCTCGTCCCCTATGTCCCCGTCCAATCTGAGCCTCACGATGTAGGAATGCCCGTGGAGCCTGGAGCACTTCTCGTGCCTGGGTATGAAATGGCATGCGGAGAACCTGATCCCCGAATACCCGCCGTCGATCTCCAATATCATCTAGATCCCTCCGTAAGCCTTCTGGCAAGCGCTATCGAATCCCTGTAATCGGTTTTTACCCTGGACGTGTCGACGAACACCCTGTCGGCGTTCACCACCGGCGCGCCCAGCGCCTGGGCCCCTCCCACGAAGTGGAGGGTCCTGAACATTATGTTGCCCGTGATCCCCTCGGGTGCGATGACTATGCCCGACTCGTTGATAGCGTCCTCCACCAGGATCTGGCAGTGGTACGCGTCGTATCCCGCGTCCTTCAGCATCCCGACGACGTTCAGCGCGCTGTCGATCGACTTGTCGACGGCGGCGCATCTCCCCCTGTCCTCGCACCTCCCTCCGGACATCACCGCTATGCGCGGGTCCATGTCCATCCTCTTCGCGAAGTCGGCGGCCCTGCGGGCGATGTCGAACCTCTGCTCGTCGGTCCACCCCTCGTCTATCCCGACGGGGGCCAGCATGAACAGCCTGCCTCCGACGGGTTCGAGCAGGACGACGCGCTCGAGCTTCTTCAGTCCGAGGCCTCTCTTCAGTATCGGGAGCAGCACGTCCGACGGCATGTCGCCACGGACGGCCGCGTCTATCCTTCCGGACACGAGATCGGACACCAGCAGTTCGGGGTCGTCGTAGACGACGACCCTCCCTCCGGACGCCTCCGCGCTGGCCTCCACGTTCCCCCTGTCGGTGCCGCGGCCGATGCCCACGACAGGATCGGTCGATGTGCCCGACAGCAGTTCCACGGAATCGGAGATCATCCGAGGCGTTCCCCCTCGTGCGACGGTTCCCCGTCCAGCATGCGTGCGGAATGCCCGACGGCGACTGCGTCCTGGTGCTCCATGCCCCATGTGAAGGAACAGGCCTATAAACGATTGTAGGCGACCATGGAGTTGGTGGAATCCGGCTACTATATGACAATGCTGATTATTGATAGGGACGTCGACGCGGCACTGAACATCCTGGCCACTGGGCGCTCGGCCCGGCCTCGGAGTCGTGAAATGCGAGGATAATCTGTCCCCGCCCGATAGGTACGCCGACTCCTTGGTCACCTGGCCCCACGATTGGCGAAACAACCCGCTTTATCTACGAGGATGGCATCCTCGGAGGCATGGAGAGACCTCAGATCCTGATGATCGCCTCGCTGCTGGGATTCGTCCTCATGCTGGCGGGTTTCGTCGGATACGTGATGAGCCCGTCGACCGCGTACGAGGCGGTGTTCATCCTCGGCCTGGTCGTCCTCGCGGCGTCGTACTGCCTCCTCAGCATCGGCAGCAGGAGGACCGCCGCGGAATTCCGCTCCGAGCTGAACGACGAGGCGGTGAACGGGTACGTCTACTACATGGTCGGCGGACCAGCCGACAACGACGCCACCATAACTGACCTCACCAGGAGGCGATCCCCATGCCCGCCCTCAACGCCGACATCCTCTACCTCATGTTCAACTCCGCCAACATGAACCGGTGGAACGACCACATGAGGCCGGTGGACCTCACCGAGCTGGACAAGCAGGCCCACAAGGCCGCCATCGCGTGGGTCCTCGGGAAGTTCGAGGAATCCGCCGGGAAGAAGGTGGACTGGCGCAGGGTCATCGAGCACACGCTGTTCTCCTTCATCCAGAGGTCCGTCCTCACGGATCTGAAGCCCCAGGTGTTCCACAGGATCGTGTCCGAGCGCAGGGACGACGTCAACCGCTTCGTGATATCCGAGTTCGACAGGCTCGTCCCGGGATCCGATCCCGGTTTCAGGCAGAGGCTCATCGACTATCTGGGATCGGACGAGGATTCGGAGGAGGACAGGATCATCCGCGCCGCTCACTATCTGGCGACGCGCTGGGAGTTCAACCTCATCTACGATTCCAACCGCTCCCTGTACGGGATAGACGACACCCGCGACGAGATAAACGAGCAGATCGACCAGTTCCGCGACCTCGCCGGCGTGTCCGAATTCGAGGACAGGGGCGACACGTTCGATTTCATCGACCTCATCGGCCAGCTCAGGTTCCAGCAGCGCTGGGCCAGGACGCCCCGCGTCCCCAGGACCACCGTCCTGGGACACTCGCTGATAGTGGCCAACATGATGTACCTCCACGACGTCGATGTCGGAGCATCCGACGGGAGGGTCTACAACGACTTCTACACCGGCCTGTTCCACGACCTGCCGGAGGTGCTGACCAAGGACGTCATCACCCCGATAAAGGCGAACGTGGACGGCCTCGCGGCCATCCTCGAGGGATACGAGAAGGACCTGGTCGAATCGACGATCATGCCCCTCCTCAAGGAGGACTGGCGCAAGGAGTTCTCGATGATGGTCTACGACCCGTTCTCCGATGTGGACGACGAGGAGTTCGGTCAGAGGGACGGCTACGACCTCAAGGCGTGCGACCACATGGCCGCCTACATGGAGGCGTTCATATCGAGGCGCTACGGGATAACGTCCAACACCCTCCAGGAGGGCGAGCGCACCATCCGCGACAAGCTCGTCGAAAAAGGAGAGGGGATAAACGCGAAGGGACTGATGGAGGACTTCGACCGCATGCGGATCCGAGGTCCCCCATCGGTGTTTCTATCAGTTGTGGCCGTCGATCGTCTCGAGACCGCGCATGTAGGGCCTGAGGACCTCCGGCACGGTCACGGTGCCGTCCTTGTTCTGATAGTTCTCGAGGATGGCGACCATCGTCCTGGGGAGGGCGAGGCCGGACCCGTTGAGGGTGTGCACGAACTCGCTCTTGAGGTGGGGCTCGCGCCTGAACTTGATCCTTGCCCTGCGGGCCTGGAAGTCGCCGAAGTTGGAGCATGACGAAGCTTCGAGGTACGCGTCCTTCCCGGGGGCGTACAGCTCCAGGTCGTAGCACTTGTTGCAGGAGAAGCTCATGTCCCCGGTGCACAGCAGGAGGACCCTGTAGGGCAGGTCGAGGGCGTTGATCATATCCTCGGCATTCTTCCTCAGCTCCTCCAGCCTGGCGGCGGAGTCCTCGGGCTTCACGAAGTTGACCATCTCGACCTTGTTGAACTCGTGGACCCTGATGATCCCCCTGGTGTCGGCGTGCTTCCCGACCTCCCTCCTGAACGAGGGGAGGTACGCGGTGTAGTAGATCGGGAGGTCCTTCACATCCAGGATCTCGTCCTGGAGCAGGTTGGTGATGGGCACCTCGGCCGTCGGGTTCAGGAACATGTCGTCCCTCTCGAGGTAGTACATGTCGTCCTTCAGGTTGGGGTACTGCCCAGTCCCGATGACCGCCGCCTTGTTGACCACGACCGGAGGGAACAGCTCGGTGTACCCCTGGTCCTGGTGGGTGTCCAGGAAATAATTGATGAGTGCCCTCTCGAGCCTGGCTCCGGCGCCCTTCAGGCAGTAGAACCCGCTCCCGGCGACCTTCACCCCCCTGTCGAAGTCGATGATGCCGAGGTTCTCGGCGATCTCGAAGTGCTGCTTGGGGGCGAAATCGAACTGCCTCTTCCTCCCGGCCTCGTAGACGACCACGTTCTCGGTGTCGTCCTTCCCCAGGGGGACGTCGGCGGCGGGGATGTTCGGGATGTTGAGGACGCAGTCGGTGCGTATGTCCTCCAGCTCGGCCATCCTCTCGTCGTTCGCTTTGATCCTGTCGGAGACCTCCCTCATCTCGGCGATCTTCGCCTCCTTCTCCTCGCCCTTGGGCATCTTGGAGATCTGGAGGGAGACCTCGTTGCGGGTCTGTCTCAGACGGTTGTTCTCGTCGGTGAGCGCCCTCCACTCCCCGTCGGCCTCCAGGAACCTGTCGAGGATCGCCTCGTCCTTGTTCCTGTTCCTAAGCATCGTCCTGATCATGTCAGGCTCGTTCCTGATGACGTTGACGTCAAGCATCGTAATGACCTCGGATGGATCCTCAGAACTTCTTCTGGCAGAGCGAGGACCAGGTCCTCTTGTCGGTCAGGACCATGACCCCTCCGCGGACGTCCACGACGACGCAGCCGACCGCCTCCTCGATGGCGGCGGCGGCATCCTTGGCATCGCCGTCGGAGTTGGAGAGCACCTTGGCCTTGATCAGGCGGTTCTTCTTGAGCTGCGCCTCGATCTCGTCGAACAGTCCCTGATCCAGACCGTCCTTGCCCACCCTGACGGTGGGGCTGAGGTCGTTGGCGCGCCTCATCAGCTCCTTTCTGGCGTCCTTCTCGCTCATGTGATTGCTCCTTGATGTACGGCCTGCGGGATATCCTCCCGCAGCATCCGCATGTCGTGCGCACCATGTGCCCGTCCACCCTGACCCTGCAATCGAGTCCGGGAAGCAGCGGGACCAGGCATCCGTCGCAGTACGGACGGTCCTTGGGCATGGGAACGCGCGTCTTCCCGCTTATCCTCCTGGCTATGTCGACGTAACGGCTCGCGCGGTCGGTGCGACCGGCGCGGACGGCCTCGACGGACAGGTCCAGGAGTCTGGAGATGCGTTCCTCGCCGATCTCGGCGACGACGTTCTGCGAGATGCGCCTCTTCCCCATGGTGCTCCGTGCGCTCGATAAGCCCCCCACTATTAAATTCCTGGGTCGAGGGTTCCCGCACGCCCTCAGGGGAAGGCCATGGACCTGAGGTAGTCCCTGACCTCGAGCTCCTCGCCCTGGAACTCCTCGTCGGATTCGGCGTAGGTCTCCCACAGGAACAGGAAGTACTCGTGGAACGCCATGACGGCCTCGTCCCAGGACGGCTTGGACTCGGATATGCCCAGGTCCTCGTTGACCAGGGTCCAGACGCCCTTGGCGGCATTGTAGGACACGCACGCCGGGACGGGGTTGAAGAGGAGTATGTCGCGCTCCGATCCGATGGCCCTGTGGAACTTCACGATCGGGAACTGGTAGCAGCTCGTCACGTCCCTTATGCCGGCGAGCCTCCCGCCCTCGTCCAGGGAGACGGTCCCGAGCACTATGAGCGGACCGAAGGACTCGAAGGAATCGATGTCCTCCTGGGACATCCCGGGGGAGAACGACAGCGGGACGGAATCCGCCCCGTTGGAGACGAGCCAGCGGTTCCTTCTGACGGGGTCGCGGGAGATCTTGCCGATGATCGCGCTCGGGATGGACGAGGCGTCTATCGCCGCCTCCTTCTCCAGAGCCGTGCGGGAGTTCATCCTGAACACCCTCATGCCGCCCTCCTCGGACCCGTAGGACAGCGTGTATCCCTCCAGGTGATCCGCCAGAGCCAGCATGTCCCCGGCTATCCTCGCCCTGCCCATCGCCTCGATGTGGTTGCCGGACTGCGCCGGAGCGTCGGATTTCAGGTTGGCGCGGTCGAGCTCCGAGCACATCATAGCCAGGGCGTCCTCTATGAGCGCCCCGTCCGTGCGGGTACCCGCGCCTCCGGTGCCCTTCATCCTGAGGGTGAAACGGTCCCTGATGCCCTCGGGCAGCGAGTTCTGGGTCCTGAGCTCCTGACGCACCATCAGCTCGCCCACGTCGGCGAGCAGGTTCTGGATATCGACCATGATCTGGCCTGCCACGGTGACCGGGACCTCGGAATCGACGTCCGCGGAGTTGACGACCTTGAAACTGAACTGCTGCATCGTCCGGGACATGGGCGGGAAACGATTTATCGCTGTCGTCCGTCGCGGGCGTCCTCACGCGCGTGCGTTCCTGCTCGCGTCAGAGAAGGGTCAGACGTGCTCGGACCCGAACGAAACCATTATATGAGGAACTGATATCGGCACGTTTATCTACGGAGCCACGAGGTTCCGATTCGAGTCACAATTCAAGGTGGTTTACAATGGTAAGAAAGCCCGCATCGATGTACAGACAGATCAAGGGACAGGCGTACACCCGCCGCGAGTACATGGGCGGAGTTCCTGCCAGCAGGGTCAGCCAGTATGTCATGGGCAACCCGCAGGCCGAGTTCCCCGTCACGCTCACCCTCAAAGTGAAGAACAGGGTCCAGGTCAGGCACACCTCCATCGAGGCCGGCCGTATCGCGGCCAACAAGGTCCTCACCGCCCAGTGCGGATCCCCCAACTACAACATGGTCGTCAGGGCCTTCCCCCACGTCGTCCTCAGGGAGAACAAGCTCGCCACCGGCGCAGGAGCGGACCGTGTGTCCAGCGGAATGCGCCAGGGCTTCGGGAAGACCGTCGGGACCGCCGCCAGACTCGAGCGCAACCAGGCCATCCTGACCGTCAGCGTCCCCGCCGACAAGGTCGCCGTCGCCAAGGACGCCCTCTGGAGGGCGTCGATGAAGTTCCCGTCCCCTTGCTACATAGACGTTGACAAGGGCGAGGAATACGTCAAGTGAAACCTCGATGTTCGATCTTGAACTCGAAAAAGTCGTGAAATGGATCGGCGACGGAGGATTCTCCTCCGTCGCGGTCCAACTTCCCGAGGGCCTGAAGATAAGGGCCCCGGAGATTTCTGAATACATATCCCAAAGGACCGGTGCTTCGGTCCTGATCATCGGCCGTCCCTGCTACGGTGCATGCGACCTGTTCGATTACAGAGGATGGGCGGATGCGATCGTCCACTATGGACATTCGGCCATCCCGTCCATGGGCGACGATCCCAACGTCCTCTACATAGAGGCCCGTTCGGACGTCACGTTGGATGAGGGCGCCGTGCTCGAGGCGATCAAGGACCTTCCTCAGAGGATCGGATTGCTCGCCACGATCCAGTACATCGACCTCATAGACCCGATGAGGGAGATCATAGAGTCGTCCGGAAGGACAGCCTCCGTCGGAACAGGCGATGATCGCATCATGTACCCCGGACAGGTCCTGGGATGCAACTGCACATCCGCGGAGCACATCTCCGACGGTGTGGACTGCTTCGTGTACATCGGCGAAGGGGACTTCCATCCCCTTGCCGCGGCGTTCGGCGCCGGCAGACCCGTGTACGTCTTCAACCCCGTTACGAACGAGATGAGGGACATGAGCGGGTCCAGGGACCGCCTGATAAGGCGCAGGTTCGCGGCCATACAGACCGCGAAGGAGGCGCAATCGTTCCTGATCATAATCTGCAGCAAGACGGGGCAATGCAGGCGCGAACTCGCCGCCGAAGCCGAGAAGATGATAAAGGACGCCGGACGCACGTGCGTCACGGCCGTCATGGAAGAGATCACGCCGGATTCGCTCGCATCCTACCAGGTGGATGCGTACGTGTGCACAGCGTGCCCCCGCGTGGCGACGGACGACTCCGCCCGGTACGGCAAGCCCATGCTCACCGTCCCCGAGCTGGAGGTCGCCCTCGGTCTGAAGGAATGGACGGGATATCCATTCGATCAGATCCGCGGCCGATCAGTTCGATGCCTGGATCAGCCTGTTTACCACGAACTTCTGGTCCATCGAGGCGAGGAACGATCCAAGCCTCGGACCGGCCGTCTTGCCGATGAAGATCTTGTACAGGGCCTTGAACGCGCCCTTCGTGCCGATGGGCTGCGATTTGGCGATGTCTGAAATCACACCGGAGATGGTCTCCGCGTCCCACACGCAGTCGTTCATCCTCTTGACCAGGGCCTGGAAGTACACCTTCTCGGTCATGGAGATCTCGATGTCCGACGGGATCGCCTGCAGGATGGAGAACTTCACCATGTCCGGGGCGAACCCGTTCAGCCAGTAGCGGACGCAGGAAATCCTCCTCCTGAGCCTGTCGATGTCCTCCTGGGTGGCCTGCGACATGTCCTGGGTGCGGGAGAGGATCTCCATCACGCCGTCGAAGTCGCCGACCATCTGGACGAGGTTCACCAGGTGGCGGTAGGAGACCTGCACCGGGAGCTGGGCGGGGATGTGGTTGTGCTGCGCTATGGCGTAGGCCCTGACGGAGTTCTCCTCCGACTCGGTCCACTCCCCTCCGAAGTAGAGGCGCTCCATCCTGTCGTACTCGTCGGACATGTCCAGCATGCCCATCCCGGAATCGTAGTCGATGGCCCTGGAGGGGTTGACCCTCAGGAACAGGTAGTTGAGGACCTCGGGGGGCGTCATGTTGATCGCGTCGAGCCCGGTCACGGGGCATCCGAGGGACTTGTGCATCTGCCCGACGCCCTTCAGCTGGACGAACTCGTACGGTATCGGGTACGGGGCCTTGCCGTCGAATATCTCGGCGATGATCCTCTTCCCGGAATCGTAGGAGCCTCCGGCGGCCGCATGGTCCTTCCCGAAGGGCTCCGCGGACGTCCCGAAGACCTTCCACTTGGCGGGCCACTCGAGCCTCCAGGTCAGCTTCCCCTCGGCCTTGCGCACATCCGCCTTCCCGTGGTGGCCGCAGATGCAGTCGTACTCCACGTACGGGAACTGGTAGGTGTCGAAGATCGGCTTGGTGAACCTTCCGCACTCCTCGCACACGGGGTTGTACGGCGCGTAGTCCGGGTTGGCCTCCTTGCCGGTGACCTCGTGGAGGATCTGGATGATCTGCTGCCTCTTCTGGAATGTCTTGTCGATGCACTCGGCGAACACGCCCTTCTCGTAGAGCTCGTGGGTCCAGATGATCTCGCACTTCACGCCGAGGGAGTCCACGGCGTCCAGGAAGGGCTGCACGAAGTGGTGCGCGTAATTCCTGTGCTTGCCGCAGGGGCAGGGGATCCTGCATATCGGCATGCCGACGTACTTCTCGAACTCCTCCGGGAGGAAGTCGTAGCGTTTGCGCAGCGGGTCGAAGGAATCGATGAGGTAGATCAGACGGACGTCCTTCCCTTTGGCCTCGACGGCGCTGCGGACCGACTCCCCGGTGATCGCTTCTCTCAGACTGCCGACGTGGATGATGCCCGTCGGACTGATACCCGTGGCGATGAGGGGGCGCTCGCAAGTGTTCGCGACCTCCTCGGCTATGACATCTGCCCAGTGCATTGTGATCGGCGGACCATCGGGACGATATAGAATATGGTTTCGGTCGCGCGCCGGCGCGCGTCCCTATAACGGGGAGGACCGCCAAGGTTTTTATAAGGACCTTGGTTAACCTCGACTCATGGCAAAGAAGAACGACACGGGCTTCCAGTCCTCCGCGGGCCTCATGAGGTACTTCGACACGGAGAACGAGAAAGGCATCAGGGTCAGCCCGCGCACCGTCATCGGGATCGCGATCGGACTGATCGTCGTCATCCTGCTTCTCAACACCTTCGCCCCCCTCTGAGAGGTCGGGCGCTTACAGCCGTCGAAGCGATGCTTCAGCGAATGCTCTGACGGCGATCGCATCATTCCCGGAAAGAGACGGACGACCATAGATTTTTGATTGCATTTATGCATCAATTACAAACATTACAATTATTACAGCCAGCATTACATATATCCAGTCGCACATCCTCATCTATGGAGACAATCGGCGGTAACATCGTAAGAACCACCGAGGATTCGATCCGCGTCTGCCCGATATGTGCATGCATCATCTGTCTCCAGTGCTGGAGTTCCAAGACGAGAACTCAGCATTGGGGGTGCGGGTGTCGCGATCAGACCCACGACGCCGGGAGTGCCAAATTCACAAGGATGTATCTGAGAGGTCTCGTTGACCATAAGAATTATTGATAACTGGAACGGCATATGGTATCAGCGGAATTGATGCCACCCTACCGGAGGCATCCGCAAGGTCGTGATAGAAATGTACAAAGCGATCGATGTGGCGAAACTGGTCGTTAACGTCTGTGCCGATAACGGACATCCCGTCACGAACCTCAAACTTCAGAAGATCCTCTACTTCATGTGGTTGGATTGGTACAAGAAGCGCAAAGAATACCTCTTCGACGACAGAATCGAAGCATGGCATTACGGCCCCGTTGTACCCAGCGTTTATCTGAGATACAGAGCGTTCCTCGCAGACCCCATCCGGAAAGGAGAAGAATCCGCCATCACGGGATCGGATGCCAGAGGGCTCGAATCGTTCGCCCTCAAGTACAACAGAGAATCCGTTGGAGTTCTCATAAAGAGATCCCACGAAAGCGGATCTCCATGGGAGAGGGCCGGTGGCGACGGCACACCGCATACCGAGATCGGAAAAGAGCTGATGGTCGAAGCATCGGGCAGATATCGACGATTGCGACCCCAGTCCCTTCCCTGCATTCCAGGGACACAACTCCTCAATCCAGCAAAAATGCCGGCCCGAAGGCCGGCTTGAATCGGTTTCTCACTGGTCTTCCAGGATCCTGTACTCCTCGTTCTGGTACTTGGCCTTGAACAGCTTCGATATCAGCGGAGGGGCGATGATGGTGGTGACCACCGACATGAGAACCACGACGGCGTAGAGCTCCTGGGACATGACCTCCGCTCCGAGTCCGAGCCCGATGGAGGCCACGATGATGCCGACCTCCCCCCTGGGCGCCATCCCGAATCCGATGATCCTCATGGACTGACCGTCCAGGGACCTGTCCCCGAACTTCGCTCCCAGGCTGCATCCGATGAGCTTGGAGATCACGGCGAGGACGATCGTCACGATCGCGAGGACCAGCACCGACGTGCCCCCGATGGCGGAGATGTCCACCTGCAGGCCCACGTTGAGGAAGAAGAACGACAGGAGGAACGTGGTGATCGAATCCACCTTCTCCTCCAGGCCCCACTCGCTCGCATGGTCCGCGAACATCATCCCGGCGAGGAACGCGCCGATGATCGCCGCCAGTCCGATGACTTCGGCGAATGCCGACATGATCAGGCACACTATGATCGCGACCGCGAGCATGTTGACGCTCATGCGGGACCTCCCGTCGGAGGACACCGTCCTGCGCGCCGCGATGCGGTCGTAGAGGACCGGGATGACCCACTTGCACACGGCGATGATCGCCAGGACGAACACCACCGCCTGCAGCGTGATCGAAACCACTCCGAGGATTGAGAACCCGTCGCTCTCCGCCATGCCCTTGACAATGGCTAGCACGATCATCCCCAGCACGTCGTCGATGACCGCGGCCGCGATGATTATCCTCGCCTCGCGGGTCTCCATGAGGTTGAGGTCCTTGATGATCCTCGCCGTTATCCCGACGGACGTCGCGACCATGGCCGCGCCCAGGAACAGGGCGTGGTTGGTGCTGCCGTCGGTGGCCATGATGAGGACGAACCCCATCACGAACGGGACGATGACCCCGAACAGGGCGCAGAAGAACGCTGCCTTGCCGGACCTGAGCAGATCGGAGACCTTGGTCTCCAGCCCGACCATGAACAGCAGGAAGATCACGCCCAGCTCCGCGAGGGCGTAGACGATCGGATAGACACCGCTCCCGTGGTCCTCGGCATCGCCGGGCTCGGGCATGGTCATGTCCAGGAGGTCTTCCATCAGATTGAAGTCGCCGATGACCAGGTTGGCCACGACGACCCCGATGAGTATCTCCCCGATTAACCCGGGGAGGCCGAAGCGCGATATGACGGCCGAACCCAGACGGGCCAGCGCGTACAGCACCACCAGAGTCACGAGGATCTGGAGCAGATATTCCATGCGGACGGCCAGACTATTTGATTATATAATCCCCGACGCACGGGTCGCGAGAACGATGACGTCCCGGAGGAGCGACGTCCTCCGGGATCGTCCGGATGCGGAATCCGTTTCAAAACGTTTAGAAGGAGAAGCAAACGGCCCATCCGTTCCCTTCGGTCCTCTGCGGTCCGAAGAAGAAGGTGACCAGCGGCTTCTCGTCATCCGCGACGGCCTCGGCCGGCGCGGTCGTTGCGATCGTCTCCGTGACGGTCTCCTCGCACTCGACGGTCCCGGGGGCGCATATCATGAGCGCCTCGGAGGCCTTCAGCGCCGGGACCCCGACGGGCTCCGACAGGAGCATCGCGGGAGCGGGTCCCGACAGGAGCATGACCTGCGCCGGCGCCGCTATGGACAGCACCGGGACGGTCACCTCGACCTCGAAGATCGAATCGTCCCAGGTGGCCTCCATGCCGTCGTCCGGCAGCTCGATGAACCGGCAGTCGACGCGGGAGTCCTCGAACATCCCGATCGACGGCACCGCGAGGCGCATGAGGTCGTAGACCTCGTCCGTCACGCTCATCGTCTCGATGTCGTCGTACCTGAACTCCCTGACGAAGCTGGCGGCCTCGCCGTCGTCCTCCATGTACTCGTCGGGTCCGACCAGGGGGACCTGCCCGTCCTGCTCGAGACCGGGCACGGTCATCACCATGAGGTCGCGGACGGGATCCGTCACGGCGACCGAACCGACCAGCGTGGGGGTGTCGACGACCCTCAGTCCAAAGGGCGGGAGGGCCCCTCCTGGGAACCCTCGGTCTTGGAATCGACGCTCATCAGGACGCCGTTGGCGAATCTGAAGCGGACGGATCTCGGGCGCTTGACGACCGGATCGCTCATGGGGGGCAGTGCCTCCCCGTCGGCGTCCAGCACGGCCCTGACTGCCGAGACGGGCTCGGCGACCTCGCCGCTGCTCGTGGCGGTGGACTCGGTCTCCTGGACCGCGGCGCCGGCGGAAGCGACGGCCGCATCGCTGGGCTGGTTGCCCTCGACGTACAGTCCCTCGGGCTGCTCGTCCATGGCGGGGACCTCGATCTGCTGTCCGAAGCCGGGTTCGGCGACCACGGGCTCCTCGACGGGGATCTCGATCTCCTCGGGGATGTCCGCGGGTGCGACCTCGACCTCCTCTTCGAGAACCTCGACGGGTTCCTCGACGGGGACTTCGATCTCTGCGGGAACCTCTGCGGCCTCGGTCTCCTCGGCGGGCTCCTCCACGGGGATCTCTGCTGAAGTGTCGATCTCATCGGTGAACTCGACGGACTCCTCGAAGGAGGCTTCGACGGGAACCTCAAACTCTTCGACGATCTCTGCAGGTGCCTCGGTGGCCTCGGCCGCCTCGATCGGCGATACGATTGTCTCCTCGATAGGCTCCTCGACGGGGATCACCACAGGTGCCTCAGCAGGAACCTCTGCGGTCTCCTCGGGCATGTCCATGATCATCGGCGCGTCGACGTCGTCTGCGGAAGCATCCTGGATCGTGACCTCCTCGTACTTCGGCTCGTCAAAGTCCGGAAGCTTCTGCATCGCGGGCCTGGTCATCCTCTTCAGGAAGTCCCTGTCGAGGGACACGACCTTGACCTCGCCGTTCTCGACCGTCCCGTAGGACGACGTGAACACGGTCTGCGCCTCCGTCCTCGGGACGTTGGCGAAGAGGGAACGCACGTCCTCCGGCGCCGACTGGACCGGCTCGTCCACCACGGGGACCACCTTGGTCGTGTCGGGCTGGACCACGAAGTTGCCGTCGGTCGCCCTGATCAGCAGGGAGTCGTCCTCGTTGAACATGGACTTCTCGGAGTGCCTCGAGATAAAGATCTCGTCCCCGTCCTCGATGTTGTACTTCTCATAGCCGTAGTTGTCCAGCTGACGGACGCCCTTGCAGAAGACGGAGGTGCTCCCTCCCCTGCTCTGCGACGCGCCCTTCTTGAGGGACTCCACGCCACGCGAGATCGTTCCGCTGAGCTGGTCCAGCCCGTGCTTCAATGTGCTTCCCGCCGCCGACTTGTTGATCGGTAGGCGGTTCCTGATGCTCTTTAGAGAGCTACCGCTGCCTTGAGTGTCATCACTCATATCCGCATCCCATCCGTCGGAACGTAAACTGTATAGACTATATATAACGCACGTCGGGGCGGAACGCGGGCACGCCCGCGCTTATAGGTACGGCTCATCCGCGGACGAACTTGACGTAATCGGCCTTGCCCTCGGCCCGGATGTCGCGCATCATCTTGGACAGTGTCTCCGAATCGCAGGACAGCACCATGACCTCCAGGCACTTGTGGTTCCTCAGGTGGGAGTGCAGCTGCGTCTTGATGCAGGACGCGTACGTACCCTGGATGCGCATCATCCACGGATCCTCGTGGTTGCCCCTGACGATGATCAGCACCCCTTCGACCTCCCCCTCCATGGACTCCAGCTCGCGGATGTCCGCCAACGCGGCGTTTATCGCCGCGCGAACCGCCTCGGACCTCCCGCTGAGGCCGTAGGCCGCCTGGATGCCGTCCAGGGCGCTCATGTTCTCTTCGTTCAGGGATACGCTGACCACTGTCATGTTATTAACCCTGGAGAGTCCGGAAGTGTATAAGTTATTAACCGATGCCGAATCTATTAATAGTATCCGAGAGACCCGGGATCCATGGACGCGATACTCTCCTTCACCCTCTACTCCCTGGGGATCCTCGTCATCTCGATGGTCGGGGCGTACCTCCCGAGGGTCAGGACCCTGTCCGACAGGCAGATCCATCTCCTCGTGGCGCTGAGCGCCGGGATATTCCTGGGACTGCTGTTCCTGCTCCTGCTGCCGGAGGCCCTGGAGGAGTCGGAGCACGCCGGGATCGACACCCACGTGACGATGTACGCCGTCCTGGCGGGATTCCTGCTGGTCATGGGCGTCGAGACGCTCATGAAGCACCGCCACATGAGCGGATGCTCCTGCGAGTGCGGGAGCGACCCCCACAGCCACAAGATCACTTCCTTCTCGTCCATGATCGGCCTATCGATCCACGCCGCGTGCGACGGCCTGGCCCTGGCGTCCACATTCCTGGCCGGGGAGGCGATCGCGATGATCACCACCGTCGGGATGTGCATCCACAAGTTCGTGGTGCTGTTCTCCCTGTCGTCGATGATGCTGGTCACCGACATCCCCAAGAGGAGATCGATGAGGTACCTCCTGATGTTCTCCCTGGTGACCCCGGTGGCCGGCCTGGCGTTCTTCGGGCTGATGAGCGGGATGTCCGACGTCGAGGGACTGTCCGGGATACCCCTCTCGTTCGCGGCGGGGACGTTCATGTACGTCGCGCTGTGCGACATGCTGCCGGAGGCGTTCCACAGAAAGAAGCAGGACCTGAAATCGTTCGGTCTGCTGATCCTGGGCGTCCTGATCATCCTGGCGATAACGCTGCTGTTCCCGCACGTGCACTAAAGAAAAAGAAAGGAAGAAGGGGTCGCGGGGGGCATCCCCCGGGACCCGGGTGTTTGATCGGATCAGGCGATGAGCTTCTTGATCCAGCGCTTCTCCCTGAAGGAGATCTTCCCGTCCACGGCGCAGATGAGCATGCAGACCAGGATTATGTCGTCCTTCAGCTCGGGCGACACCAGTCCGAGGAGGTCCACGGTCTTGTCCATGGCCTTCTTGTAATCCTTCGGATTGTCCAGACCGGCGGCCTTGAAGATGGTCTTGGCCTGGTCGTAGGAGACGTCGGCGTCGGCGATCAGGTCCAGGACGGGCTTGACGAGCAGGTACTCCTCCTCGGAGAGCTTCCCGTCCGCGGCCACAGCGCAGAGGACGAAATCGGTGTAGATCGCCACGGCGTCGAGGCCGTCGCAGGTCAGTCCCCTGAGGCCGACGAGGACGTCGGCGGATTTCGCGACCGTCACCTGCGCGTAGGTGGCGGGGTCCATGGATTCCATGACCTTGCAGAGATCGTTGAAAGAACTCATGGATGCTCCATCCCTCCAGATATATAATGCATCTTCGGACGAAGCTTCGCAGACTCATGAACCATCCGGTCCGACAGGGCGGGAGCCGGCGAGCTCCTTGCTTTATAATAGATAGAGGATGGGACACCCATGCAAGAATCCGACCTGTGGTTCGTCTTCATCGCGATCGTCGCGGTGCTCCTGTGCGCGGACATCCTGATGAACAGGAAGGCCCACCACATCCCGATGAGGACCGCGCTGGCGCAGACCGGCGTATGGGTCGGAGTGGCGCTCGCCTTCGGCGTGCTGCTTTTTTTCGTCACCGGGAACAGCGATCTGACCCTGGAGTACTTCACGGCCTACGCCATCGAGGAGTCGATGAGCATGGACAACCTGTTCGTGTTCATCATAATCTTCGCGTACTTCGGGATCCGCGACGAAGACCAGCACAAGGCGCTGTTCTACGGAGTGATCGGAGCGATAGTGTTCCGCGCAATCTTCATCTTCGTGGGGGTCGAACTGCTCAACATGTTCGACTGGCTGCTCTACGTGTTCGGGGTCATACTGCTGGTTGCCGCGATCAAGACGCTGACCGAGAAGGACGACGGGGAGGAGAAGGAGAACGCCATCGCCGCGTTCATGAAGAGGCACTTCGACTTCGTGGACGACAAGGAGGCGGACGGGAGGCTGGTCGTGAAGAAGGACGGGAAGCACGTCATGACCGCCATCCTGCTGTGCATCATCGTGATCGAGCTGACGGACATCGTGTTCGCCCTGGACTCCATACCGGCCGTCCTCGCCATATCGACGGACACCATGGTCATCTACACGTCCAACATCTTCGCGGTCATGGGGCTGAGGTCGCTGTTCTTCGTCATAAAGGGAGGCATGAGCTCGCTCGTCTACCTGAAGTACGGCCTCGGGGCGATCCTGACCTTCGTGGCGCTGAAGCTGCTGATCCACGAGTTCGTGGAGATCCCGATCCTGCTCTCGCTCGGTATCATCGTCGGGATACTCGCGATAACCGTGGTCGCCTCGCTGATGAAGTCGAGGAAGGATGCGGCTGCGACGGAGTGACCGGAAATCAGGGGACCGCTCCGAAACGCCCCTCCAGATACGCCTTCTCGACGCTATGGGATCCCCTGTCCTCGAACTCGCATAGAGGATACAGGTGCGAAGCGCATCCGGCATCCATCTCGACGAACCAGATCTCATCGCGCCTGAGCGGCCTGGAATCCATGAGAGAAGGATTGTGAGCGGTGAATACCAGCTGATTGCACCGGTTGCCATCCTCCAGGAAGGAGTCCAACAGACGACGCACGGCATTCGGATGGAGATTCGCATCCAGGTCATCCACCAGGAATGTCACGTCGCCCTCCATCGTAATCAGACTCCTATGCAGCCCAGACAACTTCCTCGTCCCATCGGATTCGGACAACCCACCGGGAGCATCCAAGAGCATGCGGGAATCCAGTATCCTCAGCCTGTATCTGAACCACCTCATGACATCCACGAGGGCATCCGGTCCGAAACCGTCAGAACATATGCACTGATGCGCCCTGTTCAAGAAGAGCCGTCCGGGCGTATCGGAGATGTCCTGCGAGCATGAATCGACCGTCTCGGCTCCCTCCCCCTCGAAAGAATGGACGACGATGGAGCCCCTCCTCTCGAACAGCACCTTCGACTCCCTTCCTACGAATATCTCGTGGAGCCATTCGTCCACGACCTCCTGCTTCCTGACGGCGTAATCGAACCCGTAGCTGTAGGCATGGTCTCCGATCCTGATCTCCATGTCGAACAGAACCGGTTCCATCCCATCTCCCGTTGCGGATCCATGAAACCCGCTCGCTGCCGGCGGGATGTTGTCCACCACGAACGACCTCATCGCTTTCATCGCCCTCAGCAGATTGGACTTCCCCGACCCGTTGGCGCCGTAGACGGCAGACATCCTCATGATCCCATATCCATCGGAGGGGACGACACGTTCCGATACCGATGGAACGGTACCGCTGACCATGGAGAAACGCTGCCTCCCGTCGAACGAGAGATAATTGCTGATATAGAACCCGACCAGCATCCTATCACTTGATGTCCCGATCGGATTTTCCGACATACATACTAATCGATTGTGCATTCATTTCCATACAGACAACTGTTCGATGAGGGCATATTCTCCATCCGCACCCTATAAATCGGCCCCCGTTTTACGGCGATACATGAGGCAATGCATGGATGCCGAGAACCTCCACAGGCGTCTCAAGAAGATCCAAGGGCAGATCGCCGCGATAGACAGGATGATCGACGAGGACGTTCCGTGCGAGGACATCCTCGTGCAGATCAACGCCGTCAAGAGCGCCGTCCACAAGGTCGGGCAGATCGTCATGGAGGGGCACATACACCACTGCGTGAAGGACGGCATAGAGCACGGCGACGCCGAGAAGACCATCGCCGAGTTCACCAAGGTCATCCAGCAATTCTCCAAAATCTGATTATGGACCCCAAACGGGGCCCTCAAGCACCTTAACAACGCCGGGACAGTGACCCGGACACGAGATTCATGAGTTCAGAAACGCCTCTTTTCAGAGGAGTGTAGAGAGATAGTGCTCCCGACGGGATTTGAACCCGTGTCGAAGCCTCGAGAGGGCTTCATGATTGGCCGCTACACTACAGGAGCAACAAGTCTTGGCAACACAGCCTACTATATATGTATTGCCTTACAGACCCGCTATCTCAGAAATCGCTGGGACGGATGGCCGGGAGCCTCTTGTGCTCCATCGAGACGACCTGCGTCCTTATCCTCTCGATCTCCTGCAGCGGGAGCCCCGTGTCCGCCGAGATCTGCGGATCAGTGCGATCCTGCTCCATGTCGTACAAGATCCCGTCGAGGTTCTCATAGGTGATGCCCATCTCCGACTCGTCGGTCTGACCCTCCCACAGTCCGGCGGACGGGGGCTTGGCGATGATGGCTTCAGGCACCCCGATGATGCGGGCGATCTGCCTGACCTCGGTCTTGTACATGTTGGCCAGGGGAGTGACATCGCAGGCGCCGTCCCCGAACTTGGTGAAGTACCCCATCATGAGCTCGCTCTGGTTGGACGTCCCCATGACCACGTAGTCCCTCTTCTTGGCCAGGTTGTACAGGACGATCATCCTGCACCTGGCGGAGATGTTGCCCCTCTCCAGGGGCGTCTCCCTCCCGGACAGGAGGACCGCTGCGAGCGCATCCACGGCGGGCTGAACGTCCACTACCCTGTACTCGGTGCCCCACATGGAGCTGAGCTCGGAGGTGGTCTTGTAGTCCTCGACCGGTGTCACTCTGGAAGGCATGAACACATTCAGGACCTTCTCCGGCCCCAGCGCGTCGACGCAGAGCTTGGTGACCGTGGCGGAGTCGACGCCTCCGCTGAGCCCCACCACCACGCCCTTGCATCCGATCTTCCCGATCGTGGTCCTGATGAACCCCGTGAGGTCCGCGACGTCCTCTTCCGTGATCTGAGGGATCTTCACTGTCATACTGGGGAGGTTATCTGGGGTAGCGGATTTAACACGTGCGCCCGCGTGCATTAAGTGGTCCGGTTGCATCAGGTGTCCCATGCGCGCGGAGGTGGCACTGTGCCAGATGCGCCCCGTCATGGGGGAGCCGGAGAAGAACGCGGGGACCGTAGCGGACCTGTTGCGTTCCGATCCCGCGGACGTCCTGATCTTCCCGGAATCGTTCCTGACGGGATACGGGGCGAGGCCGGAAGGGCTCTCGGACAGGGTGGACGCCTGCCTGTCGGAGCTCTCCGGGCTGTGCCGGAGGGAGGACAAGGCGATCGCTCTCGGTACCGCGAGGATGTCGCCCGAGGGGGCGCGCAACAGCATCGCGTTCCTCTCGCCGGACGGCGACGTCTTCTACGACAAGACCCACCTCGCGAGATTCGGCATCTACTCCGAGGACGGTTACGTCGGAGGATCGGGACCAGCCATGGGAATGTACCGCGGGATCGGGTTCGGCCTCAGCATCTGCTACGACATCTACTTCCCGGAGGTGCTCAGGCCCTGCTCCCTCGCAGGAGCGGACGTGAACGTCTGCGTCTCCGCGGCGGCGGTGCCTTCGGCCCCGTTCTTCGACAGGATCCTGCCGGCCCGTGCGCTGGAGAACGTCTCCTATCTGGCATTCGCGAACAACGTGGGTCCGATGGCCGGATTGGACATGGCCGGGATGTCGAGGGTCGTGGACCCGTTCGGGTGCACTGTGGCTTCGCTGAGTCATGAGGAGGGGACGCTCCGTTTCACCGCCGACACCGACGAGATAGGGGAGATGAGGACGGTCCGCAGGCACCTGACGGATTTCAGAAAGGACGTGGACTGGCACCTGTGATCGAGGACGTCTGCGACCCGTCCCGAGACTGTAACAATCTTTATAATGGGGGACGAGTTCCCCCGACCTACAAGCCGAGATGGCCCAGCCCGGTAAGGCGCGAGCCTGGAAAGCTCGTGGGAACTTTCCCTCGGGAGTTCAAATCTCCCTCTCGGCGCTTCTCCTCAATAACCTCTCATCGTTGCTCCCAGTCATCGCGCGCGCATTACTTTCCTTTAAATAGCGCGTCTGTATCGTCCGGTCGGAGGCGCGCGCATGATAGTCAACGCCGAACTGTACGTCAAAGATCTGCCGGGTCAGCTGGTCGGCTCCCTGGAACCCATCTCCGTCGTGGACGGGAACATCCTGGGTGTCGTCCACAACCGCGAGAGGATCGTGAACCACCGCATCTGCATCAACATCACATTCGAGGTAGAGGAGGACCAGCTCGAGCGCCTCAAGCACATCTGGAAATCCAAGGACATAGTCATCTCGAAGATCGGATCGGCCTACGAGACGTACACCATGGACTACATGCTCATAGGGGACATCGATGCCAGGTACATCGAGGGCCTCATCAACAAGGCGTACACCATCGCCGACCTGGATGCGGTCGACGTCAGGTACTCGTCCAAGGCCACGGACTTCTCCAAGCGCACCGGCATGCTCTCGGTGAAGACGAAGAGCCAGGAGGACCTGGACAACCTCGACGGGTTCATGGACGCTGAATGCCGCAAGACGGGCATCACCTACGTGAGGGGCGTTTGACATGAGGATCTTCATCTGCGGGTTCGGAACGGTCGGCCAGGGGTTCTGCGAGGTCCTCTCCATGCGCGAGGGCTTCTTCAGGGACAGGTACGGATGCGACGTGAAGGTCGTCGGCGCCATGGATTCCAGGACGTACGCCTACGACCCGGAGGGGTTCGACCCCCTGGAACTGGTTCGGCGCAAGAAGGAGACCGGCAAAGTGGGCGACAAGACCTACGAGGACTCCGTCGGGATCCTGAACGGGATCGGGTACGACCTCCTGGTGGAGGTCAGTCCGACCGACGTCAAGACCGGCGGGGCCGGTCTGGGGAACATCACCTGCGCCCTGGAGGCCGGGAAGGACGTCATCACGGTGAACAAAGGGCCATTGGCCCTCAGGTTCCGCGACCTCATGGACCTGGCAGAGAGGAACGGCTGCAAACTGAGATTCGAGGGGTCCGTCGGAGGGGCGATGCCCATAATCAACCTCTGCCGCCAGAACCTGGCCGGAGAGAGGATCGAATCCGTCCGCGGGATCTTCAACGGCACATGCAACTACATCCTGAGCAAGATGGACAACGGCCAGCCCTTCGAGCAGGCCCTGAAGGAGGCCCAGCAGCTCGGGTACGCCGAGACGGACCCGACCAACGACATCATGGGCTACGACAGCGCGTGCAAGGTCGTGATCCTGGCCAACACCGTCTTCGGGAGGAACGTCACGTTCAACGACGTCCGCATCACGGGCATCACGTCGATCACCGAGGACGCCGTCTCCCTGGCGGCGTCCCGCAACATGGTCATCAGGCTGATCGGGGAGGTCTCCGAGACCAAGCTGGAGGTGGGCCCCAGGCTGGTGCCCAGGAACCACCCGCTCGGAATCTCCGGAACGCTGAACACCGCCCAGATCGTATCCGACCTGGCCGGGCCGGTCACCGTGTCCGGCAGGGGAGCCGGGAGGCTGGAGACGGCCTCCGCCATACTGAGCGACCTCATCTCCATAATGGACGAAAGGCAATCGAGATGACCAGGGTATTCATCTACGACACCACCCTCCGCGACGGCGCCCAGTGCGAGGGCGTCTCGTTCTCCTGCGAGGACAAGCTGGACATACTGAAGCGTCTGGACTCCTTCGGCGTCGACTTCGTCGAAGGCGGATGGCCCGGATCCAATCCTGGAACGGACGAGTTCCTGTCGAAGGCGTCCGCCCTGAAGCTGGAGAAGACCTCCCTGACCGCGTTCGGGAGCACCCGCAGGCACGGCTCCAGACCGGAGGAGGATTCCAACCTGAGGAGCCTGGCGGCCTGTCCGGCGGAATGGTGCTGCATATTCGGGAAGACGTGGGACTTCCAGGTCACAGAGGCCCTGGGGATCCCGCTGGAGGAGAACCTCCGCATGATCGAGGACAGCGTCGCGTTCCTGGTTTCCAAGGGGAAGCGGGTCATGTTCGACGCCGAGCACTTCTTCGACGGTTACCGCGCCAACAGGGAGTACTCGTTGGAGACCCTGCTCGCAGCGGAGCGCGGTGGCGCGGAATGGGTCGTCCTCTGCGACACCAACGGGGGCACGATGCCGTCCGGCATCGCGGAAGCGTGCAGGGACGCCGTCTCGAAGCTCGATATCCCGGTCGGCATCCACTGCCACAACGATTCCGACCTGGCGACCGCTAATTCGTTAGCCGCCGTCGAGGCCGGGTGCACCATGGTCCAGGGGACCGTGAACGGCATAGGTGAGAGGTGCGGCAACGCCAACCTGTGCTCCGTCCTCCCGAACCTCGCGGTGAGGTGCGGGGACGACATCGGGAACATCGACCTCAAAGGGCTCACCGGGCTGTCCAAGTTCGTCGGCGAGGTGGCCAACATGGTCCCGTCGGCCGGGATGCCGTTCGTCGGGGAGAGGGCGTTCGCCCACAAGGGCGGGATACACGTCTCCGCGCTGATGAAGGACCCCCGCACCTACGAGCACGTGTCCCCCGAATCCGTGGGGAACACCCGGAGGATCCTCGTCTCGGACATGGCCGGCAGGGCCAGCATCTCCGAGAAGCTGAGGGAGCTGGGATTGGAGGCCGGCAGCGACAGCCCCGAGATCACCCGGATCATCAAGGAGATGGAGTCAAAGGGGTACCAGTACGAGGGCGCGGATGCGAGCTTCGAGCTCCTGGTCAGGAGGCTCAGAGGGGATCTGGAGCAGCACTTCAGCATCGACGGCTTCAGGATCTTCATGGACAGTCGCGGGGGCGAGATGGTCTCCGAGGCGAGCGTCAAGGTCAGGAACGGCTCCGATGTGGAGCACACGGCCGCCGACGGGAACGGTCCCGTCAACGCCCTGAACAACGCCATGCGCAAGGCGCTGGAATGCTTCTACCCCGACCTGGTCAAGGTCAGGCTGACCGATTACAAGGTCCGCGTGCTGGACGAGAAATCGGCCACCGCCGCCAGCGTCAGGGTGTTGATCCGTTCCACGGACGGGGAGGAGAGCTGGACGACCGTCGGCGCCTCCGAAAACGTGGTCGAGGCGAGTCTCATCGCGATGGTGGACTCGCTGGAGTACGCACTCAACAGGAGAAAGGAGAGAAATCCATGAGCAGAACCATAGTCACCCTCGTAGGGAAGGATCACGTGGGCATCATCGCCGCCGTCTGCAACTTCTTCGCGGACAACGGGATCAACATCCTGGACATCAAGCAGACCACCGTCCAGGACTACATCAACATGATCCTCATCGTCGACACCTCCGGGTACAAGGAGGGGTTCGACAGGCTCAACGAGGGCCTGGAGGAAGTCGGCCGGAAGGTCGGCTGCATCATCAAGGCCACGCACGAGGACGTCTTCCAGATGATGCACAGGATCTGAGAACATGGTGGAGCTCAAGGAGGTGTTCGAGACCTACGAGATGGTCTCCCACGAGAACCTCGACGTCAGGACGATCACCATGGGCATCAGCCTGCTGGACTGCATCGACCCGGACCTGGACGCCCTCTGCAAGAAGATACACGACAAGATCGTGAGGCTGGCCGGAAGGCTGGTCTCGGTGGGGGACGAGCTCGGGATCGAGTACGGCGTGCCCGTGATCAACAAGAGGGTGTCGGTCACGCCGATAGCCCTGGTGGGCGGGGCCGCTTGCAGGTCGCCGCAGGATTTCGTGAGGATAGCGAAGACGCTGGACGCCGTCGGCAAGGAGATCGGCATCAACTTCATCGGAGGATATTCGGCGCTGGTCCAGAAGGGCATGACCCCCGCGGACAGGATGCTTATCGAGTCCATCCCGGAGGCGCTGTCGTGCACCGAATGCGTGTGCTCGTCCATCAGCCTCGGATCCACCAGGACGGGGATCAACATGGACGCCGTGAGGCTCATGGGGGACATCGTCGTGAAGGCGGCCGAGGCCACCAGGGACAGGGACTCCATCGGATGCGCCAAGCTCGTGGTGTTCTGCAACCCGCCCGACGACAACCCGTTCATGGCAGGGGCGTTCCACGGCG
This sequence comes from Ruminococcus sp. CAG:579, assembly GCA_963650175.1. Lineage (GTDB taxonomy): Archaea > Thermoplasmatota > Thermoplasmata > Methanomassiliicoccales > Methanomethylophilaceae > Methanoprimaticola. The sequence continues at coordinate 26,969 of CAVJLK010000022.1, forward strand.
TGACGGAAGCGGACTGCGTCATCAACGTGGGGGTCAGCGGACCCGGCGTGGTCAGGGAGGCCCTGACCAAGGTCCGCGGACAGAGCTTCGAGGTCCTGTGCGAGACGATCAAGAAGACCGCGTTCAAGGTCACCCGCGTGGGGCAGCTGTTCGCCAAGGAGGCGTCCAAGAGGCTGGATGCGCCCTTCGGCATCGTGGACCTGTCCCTGGCGCCGACTCCCGCCGTGGGGGACAGCATCGCGGACATCATCCACGAGATGGGGATGGAGTACGCCGGGGCCCCCGGGACGACGGCCGCGCTGGCGATCCTCAACGACCAGGTCAAGAAGGGCGGGGTGATGGCGTCGTCCTATGTCGGCGGGCTCAGCGGAGCCTTCATACCGGTGACGGAGGACAGCTCCATGGCGGAGGCCGCGGAGATCGGTGCGCTGACTCTGGAGAAGCTCGAGGCCATGACCTGCGTCTGCTCCGTCGGATTGGATATGATCGCGATTCCGGGGGATGTCCCCGCCACGACCATCGCGGGGATAATCGCGGACGAGATGGCCATCGGGATGGTCAATCAGAAGACCACCGCCGTAAGGATCATCCCGGTCATCGGGAAGACCGTAGGCGACAAGGTGCAGTTCGGAGGTCTCCTCGGTGATGCGGGCATCATGCCCGTCAACAGGTACGGATGCGCCGATTTCGTCAACAGGGGCGGTCGCATACCCGCTCCGATCCACAGTTTCAAGAACTGATTTGGTTCAAAACCGCTTACAAACCACTTCGCTTGCAAATTTACTCGGGGTAGGTGACCACGGAGTTGGTAGAATCCGACTGCTGTATGACAATGTAGATTCAGATTGAATTTCGATAAGATATGTTTATCTACTGAAATGATATCGTGTATCTCAT
>CAVJLK010000023.1:0-27814 GCA_963650175.1 Ruminococcus sp. CAG:579
CAAGAAGGTGAACATGTCGTACTATCCGAAGGATTTCAGGGACGACATCCAGCGTTACAAGGGGGAGGAGAGGAGCATGTCCGGATACGAGCCGTCGGGGTACCTGCATCCCGACTACTCGGTCCTGGAGGGCCCCCGTCTCGACTATTATTTCTGGTGGAGGTCCGAGATCGACCGCGGGATCCTCCCCCAGGTGGATTCGGGCTACGCATGGCTCCGCGCAGTGGAGCTGATCAACTCCGCGGACGATCCGGAAGAGGTCCTGAAGGCCCTCCTGCGCTACGCGGAAACCTGCGCCAGGAGCATGAGGCTCTCGCCGAGCGTCTGCGACCTCCCCCTGGAGTACGCGCTGGTCCACGGACTGTCGCTGGCATCCGTCCCGAGGGCGCGCCCGTTCTTCAAATCCAAGGTCCTCATCACTTGGGACCTCACCCGCTATCCCATACGGGAACCGGACACCCAGCTCCTGCTGGACGGCATCTTCTACAACTGGAACGGCGTCCTGAAGAAGACGGACGACGGGACGATGTCCGACATCATCCTCATGTCCCTGGCCGGGATCGACGAGTTCACCCGTTCGACATCGGGGAAGGGCGTGGTCCGCTCCACCGGATGCGAATGGGAGGTGGAGGACATCTTCCCGTATTCGGGGTACTCGGACTTCTCCGGCCAGAAGCACATCAGGATGCCCGTGGTCTCCCTGACCGAGGGCCCCTTCCACGATCTCCTGGAGGCGATCGTGAGGCAGGCCGTGGCGCTGATGAGGACCGACGGGGTCCGCGGACCGTCGGTCCCGAAGGCGTTCCCCAAGGCGTACCGCAGGATTGTGGCCGCCGCCGTGGATGCGGCGGTCCGCGACGATCCATGGGATGCCGGGATGTTCAGGAACGCATCGCCTCCCGACGGGGACGTCTGGAAGGACGACGACCTGGACGTGTCGACGGACGACGACGCCAAGCCGTCCCTCCGCCCGCTCCCGGGAGCGGAGCTGGGGAACCCCCCGATCACCTCCCGCGAGATCGACTCCAACTGGGACGACGAATCAGATGAGATCGTGGCGTACGTCCCGTCCGGGCGCATGAGGGCGTCATATCGTACAATGGACGACCAGCAGAGGGCGTTCTACATCAGCTGGCGCACCCAGGCGAGGAAGGGCCGCTACACCGACACCGACCGCGGGTACCTGTGGCTGTACTGCACCGAGCTGATCAACCACGACTACGTCCCGGACAACATCCAGGACGAGCTGGAGCTCGCCGCCGACGCGTTCTACGACGCCTTCCCCGCGCCCAGGTTCCTGTTCGGAGCCGCCACGGACCATGCGCTACTCCACGGACTGGACGCCCCGCCGGTGCCGGAGCTCTCGTATTCTCCCGCCATGGTCTACGAGAAGCTGAGACGCGACCCCATCGGGCGCATCTCCCCCGGGATGGCCAGGTACTGCTCCGATTACTCCTCGGCCGACAAGTACACCGACGGATACGAGCGCCTGTACACCGAGGTGTTCACCGAGGCGTACCGGGCGGCGGACGCGTACTGCGTCGAGAGCTACGGGAGGAGGATGTGCGCCATGGCCTCCGAGGGGAGGTACAAGACGCACGTCCGTCTGTACGACGACCTCTGGTACCCGAAGAGGATGAACATCGACCTCACCTATGCGAACATCTGGGGCTCCAACAGGCTGCTGGGCATCTTCGACGCCGTTCTGAAGGTATGCCTGCGCTCGGTCGGCAAGAGGATCGGGAGGACGTCCCCCAGGGTCCCGTACGACCTGGATCCGAAGTTGGTCGGGGCGATCGAGGACGCCGTCGACAGGGCGTTCGAGAGGGTGGAGAAGGAGGATGCCGTCGCAAAGGCGATGAAGGAGGCCTCCAGGATCAGCATCGACCGCTCCGCGGTGGAATCCGCGGAATCCGATCTCAAGATCGTCACCGGCCTTATGGCCACAGGGGAAGAGGAGGAGCCCGAGGAGTCCCCGTTCGAGATGTCGGCCGGAACGATCGGCGACGGATGGGAGGCCCTGGAGACCGCCCTGGACGCGGTCGAGATGGACTACCTGAGGTACGGGTCGGACGCCCTGAAGGGCACCGGACGCCGTCCCCAGGCCGTGGAGGAATCTATAAACAACAAGGCTATGGACGCCGTAGGAGACGCTATCATGGAGAATGGAACGGTTTTCGAGGATTACGCTGAGGAAGTCAGGAGGATGCTCGGATGACCGAGATCCCCCGCAGGACCCTCATCACGATGATGAACGCCCTCTCCTCCGGAGTCGTTCCGAGGCGCGGCCTCGAGTACATCGCCGTCGGGAGGAGGAAGGAGACCGAGACCTTCGTCGGCGACCTGGAGGACACCGCCGAAGGAGGCGGATCGTTCAGATTCATCTCCGGCCGCTACGGGAACGGCAAGAGCTTCATGATACAGATGATCCGCAACTACGCGATGGACAAGGGGTTCGTCGTGATGGACGCGGACCTCGCCATCAACCGCAGGCTCACCGGCAGCAAGGGTGAGGGCCTGAACACCTACAGGGAGCTGGTACGCAATCTGGCCGTCAAATCCCGTCCGGACGGGGGCGCCATGGAGATCCTCCTCCAGAACTGGCTGTATCCGATCATAGATTCCGAGGGCTCCGACCCGGTCGCCGTGTCGGCGGCGATACGCAGGAAGACGGCGTCCATGTCGGGCATGATGTACTACCAGGACTTCGTGTCCGTAATCTCGTCCTACGCCGGCGACCTGATCGCCGAGCGCGATGCCAGCCCCGCGCTGAGATGGCTCAGGGGCGAGTACGACCGCAAGGCGGACGTCCGTTCCGACCTGGGGATCCCGATGCTCGTCGGCGACTCCAACTGGTACGACGTGGTCAAGCTGTGGGCTTCGCTGTCGGTCTGCGCCGGATACAGGGGGATGGTGGTGTTCCTCGACGAGGCCGTCGTCCTCTACAAGCTTCAGAACCGCGCCTCCAGGAGCAACAACTACGAGCGCCTGCTCACCATGTTCAACGACATCATGCAGGGGAAGTCCTCGCACCTTTCCATGTACATCTGCGGCACGCCGGAGTTCATAACAGACCCCGACCGCGGGCTGTACAGCTACGAGGCCCTCAGGTCCAGGCTGGTGTCCGGGAAATTCGAGAGCGGCTACGACAACTACCTCGGGCCGGTCATCAACCTCAGACCGCTGACGACCGAGGAGGTCTTCGTCCTGCTGAGGACGCTGCGCGGGATGCACGAGCAGCGCTACGAGTACGAGTCCGGGATAACCGACGACATGCTCGAGCTGTACCTCAAGACGGTCACGGCCACCATCGGCGGCAAGGACATGGTCACCCCGAGGGAGATCACCAGGGACTTCATCAGTCTGCTCGATACGATGCACCAGAACCCGCAGGCCAGGTTCAAGGACATGGTCGAGGGGCGCATCGTCAAGGCGGACCGCGATCCCGACAACGACCTGATCGAAGACCTCGAGATATGAGCGACTACTTCGACCGCATGCCGGGCTTCCTCCGCGAGAGGATCCATGCCGAGGGATGGACCAGCTGGCGCGGGGTGCAGGAGGATTCGTTCGAAGTGCTGTTCGATTCGGACGACCATCTGCTGATATCGGCCGGGACGTCCTCGGGGAAGACGGAGGCGGCGATGCTGCCCGTCATCTCCTCGCTGGCCACCGACCCTCCCGAAGGCGTCGGCGCGCTGTACATCGGACCGACCAAGGCCCTGATAGACGACCAGTTCGCCAGGATCGACAGGATGATCCGCGATTCCCGTCTTACAGTGACCGGATGGCACGGCGACATCCCCCAGGCGTCGAAGGTCAGGATGCGCGAGCATCCGGAGGGGATCGTCCAGATCACCCCGGAGTCTCTCCAGGGGGTGGTGTGCGACGGTCCGGACCTCCTGAAAAGGATGTTCTCCTCGCTGCGTTTCGTCATAATCGACGAGGTCCACGCGTTCATGGCTTCGGACAGGGGGCTGCAGCTGCTGTGCGAGCTGGCGATGATCGAGAAGGCGGCCGGGTGCTCCCCGAGGCGCATCGGACTGTCCGCCACGCTCTCCGATATAGCCGGCGCCAAGGAATGGCTCCGCGCGGGAACAGACCGTCGCGTGTCCGTCGCCACGTCGGACGACAACATTCCGGGTCGCGTCGGCATCAAGTACTACAGGATCCCGGCGGGTGCGGAGGAGCGCAAGCCCGTCGTGTTCTCATATTATTCGGATCTCCTGAGGCTCACCGATCCTTACTCCTGCATAGTGTTCACCAACAGCAGGGGCTCCGCCGAGAGGACCGCCAGGTCCCTGGAGAGGATGTCCAGGGCCGCCGGGTCCGAGAACCCGGTCAGGATTCACCACGGGTCCCTGTCGGGGACGCTGAGGAAGGAGGCGGAGGCCGACCTCAAGGGCGGGAGGCACCCCACCGTCGTGGCCACGTCCACGTTGGAACTCGGGATGGACGTGGGGGGATTGGACCGCGTGGTCCAGATCGGGGCGCCGTACACGTGCTCGTCCATGCTCCAGAGGATGGGCAGGACCGGCAGGAGAGGGGGGAGGAGGGAGGCGATCGTCGTGTGCGTGGACGACGACTCCCGCTGGACCCCGTCCCCTCCGGGCATGTCGATGGACCTGGTGAGGGCGATAGCGGTGGCCGACCTGGCGGTCGGGAGGGGCTGGACGGAGTCCATCCGTCCGAACCCGCTGCCATTCGGCCTCCTGTGCCACCAGATGCTCGCCTACCTGAAGGGATGCGACCACGACGTCCACTGGAGGGAGCTGTCGGATGCGATGCTCTCGCTCTGGCCGTTCAGGAACATGTCCCCCGAGGAGGTCCTAGAGCTGGGGAGGCATCTCCTGAAGACCGGGCTGATGCAGAGGACCGAGGACGGCACGCTGGTCATCGGTCTGAAGGGCGAACCGATAGCCAACTCGAGAGGGTTCGCGTCGGTGTTCGAGACCGCCACGGAGACCGAGGTCCGTTCCGGAGGCGTCGCCATCGGTACGGTGCAGAAGCGTCCGAAGGAGGGCGCCCTCGTGAGCCTGGCCGGGAAGGTCTGGAGGATCACCCGCGTGGGCGATGGATGGGCGGATGCGAAGGAGGAGCCCGATGGCACCGCGGAATCCAAATGGGATTCCGTCCCGCCGGAGGTGGACGGGGTCGTCATGGACCGCATGAGGGAGATCCTGGAATCGGACGAGGAGTTCAGATGGCTGGATTCCTCCGCCAAGGCGGAGCTGCAGAGGTTCAGGGCGACTTTCAAAGCGGAAGGCTACGGCGGTGTCGTGGACGTGGGGAACGGGTTCCTTGTGTTCCCTTGGGTCGGGACGAGGGCGTTCGAGGGCATGGTCAGGGCGCTGAAGGACATGGACGGCGTCCAGGTCGCGACGTACGCGTCCCCGCTGTGGATCCTCATCGCCACGCCGAAGTCCTGGGGCATGATAGAGCAAGGTCTGGCGAACATCGTCCACTACAGCGATCCGGAGGACTTCGTGCTCCTGGAGGACGTAGAGGACATGGGGAAGTACGAGAGGTACGTCCCCGAGGGGCTCCGCGCCAGGGAGTTCGCCGCCCATAGGCTGGACTTCGATTTCGTGGAGCGATGTACGCTCGCTTACGGCAGTGTTATCGGAGCAGCCAGCACATAGAATCCCTAGATTCCGTATCTCCGATTCTAGTGAAATCCCTAGATTCGGAGACTTTTCTGTCTCGAAGACCATGGGATCGCATCTTTTGGATCTCGGTAACAGCGTATATATAGGTCGATAAAATAGGTCCATCCACCGTCAGAGGTCCAGAAATGATCTGCAACGCTACATCGGTCCTGCTTCTGCTGCAGTGATTCCCGCACATTGTAGCTGACGGTTTGAGGTGTTCAAATGGTGACTCAGACCAGTGATAACGCTCGGGAGATGCTCGCAATCAGCCCCTACAACCAGCTGTCGCTCCCGAAGCTGCCCGAGGGGAGGGGTCCGATCCAGATATTCGACACCACGCTCCGCGACGGCGAGCAGGCCCCCGGCATCGCTCTCAGTCCGGATGACAAGTTCAAGATCGCCGAGATGCTCGACGACTTCGGCGTGGACTACATCGAGGCGGGGTTCGCCGTCTCCTCCGACATAGAGCGCGAGACCATCGCCCGCATCAAGGACGCCGGCATGCACGCCACCGTCCTCAGCCTCGCCCGTTCCGTCCAGAAGGACGTGGACGCGGCTGCGGACACCGGCGTGGACTACGTCCACACCTTCATCGGCACCAGCCCCCTCCACAGGGACTTCAAGCTCAAGATGACCAAGGAGCAGGTCATCGAGAGGGCGGTCCAGACCGTCGAGTACGCCAGGAGCAGGGGCCTGCAGGTCCAGTTCTCCTGCGAGGACGCCACCAGGACCGAGCTCGACTACCTCATCGAGGTGTACAGGGCCGTCGTGGACGCGGGAGCGTGCGCGATCAACGTGCCGGACACCGTCGGCGTCATCGTCCCCCAGGGCATGAGCTATCTCATCGGGGAGATCGCCAAGGAGATCAAGGTGCCCATCAGCGTACACTGCCACAACGACCTGGGATTGGCCGTGGCGAACACCATCGCGGCGGTGGAGGCGGGAGCCACGATCTGCCAGGCCACCGTGAACGGGATCGGCGAGCGCACCGGGAACGCCTCCCTCGAGGAGGTGGCGGTCAACCTGTTCGCCAACTACGGCGTCGAGACCGTCCAGCTGTCCAAGATCGGGCAGGTGTCCGGTTACGTGGAGCGCATGACAGGGTTCCCCATAGCGTTCAACAAACCCATCGTCGGGCGCAACGCCTTCGCCCACGAGTCCGGGATCCATGTGCACGGCGTGATGTCCAACACCGCGACGTACGAGCCGTTCAAGCCGGAGCTCGTCGGCGTCGCCAGGCACATCGTCATCGGGAAGCATTCCGGGGAGCACTCGGTCCGCGGGAGGCTCGACGAGCTCGGGATCAAGTTCCCCGAGGAGCTCATGCCCCAGCTCATGGAGACCGTCAAGGAGACGGCCGTCGGCGACAAGGAGATCGACGACGCGGAGCTCAGGGCGCTGGTCGATCACATCCTGTACAACGACTCCATCGGAGAACCCGCGGTCAAGCTGGACGGCGTGGTCGTCGTGACCGGGAAGGGCGTGACGAGCACCGCCACCGTGAACCTCTCCGTGAAGGGAGAGCCCAGGGTCATGGCCGCCACCGGCGTCGGTCCCGTGGATGCCGCCATCAGGGCGATCTCCATGGCGGTCAACGACAAGATGACCCTCGAGGAGTACAAGCTCGCCGCCATCAACGGGAACGCGGACGCGCTGTGCGAATCCACCGTGATGATCAAGAACGCCCAGAACGACGGCTTCTCCTGCGTGGGGAAGGCGGTCGGACTGGACGTCGTCCAGACCTCGATCGACGCGATGATTGCGGCGATAAACAGGGACTTCAGCAGGAAGCTCTGAACTTCTCAAACCCGGCCCCCGGACGGGGGCCGGCATTCCCCTGGGCCCCGTGCGGGGGCTCCGGGAAGTATAATGTATACAGACCATCGATGGTATCCGCATGGGATGCGACGGTGACGCATCGGGCACGAACATACGTTCCCGGATGGTCGAAGGGCGGCTCTGCAGGAAGGAGTACCTTCTGCTCCTCGCATTGATGGCTTTCGCCTTCGTTCCGAGCATCAACCAGCTCATCGTCGACCGCCTCGTATCCGGAATGGGTTCGGATGTCCTGAACATCGCCGGGCAGATAGAGTGGTTCGATCTGTTCAACGAGACCATCCTGGCGTTCCTGACGGTCCCGATGTATTTCGTCTTCAACAAGGCGAAGGACGATGACGACCTCGGATCCAGGATAAACCAGACGTTCACGTTGGGATTCGTGGCATACGCGCTCGTCTCGATCGCCGTGTTCCTCTACGCCAACACCCTGACGGCATACATGGATGCCCCTGCGGAGAGCATAGGGTACCTGAGATTGGAGACCATAGGCTTCATCGTCGGATTCGTCAGTTCGTACATGTACGTCGTCTTCGTCGTCCGCGGGAGATACGACTACATCGTGGTCCTGCTCCTGTCGAAGGTCGCGATGCTCAGCATGGGCAATCTCATGCTGATTCCAGACAACGGGGCCACCGGGATTGCGATCACCAACATCTGCGTCAACCTGATTCTGTCCTTGCTTTCCGTCCTGTGCCTGCGCAGGGAGAGGCTGTTGAGGCGCTGGTCCGGATTCCGGCCGGATGTCGTCAAGGAATGGGTGAGGACGGGGCTGTTCTCGGGCGGACAGGTGTTCCTCGCCAATGCGACCTACATGCTGATCGTCATGAAGATGATCAATGAGGTCTCGCAGGTCGGCAACTACTGGCTCGCCAACAATTTCATCTGGGGGTGGCTGCTGGTTCCGATGTTCGCCATCGGGGAGATGGTGAAGAGGGAGTACTACAACGGGTATGCCAGGGTCTGGAACTATCTGGCTTTGACCGGCGCGGTCATCGTCGCGTGGGTCGTCAGCATCCCGTTGTGGCGGGTCATGTTCCAGGATGTCATCGTGGCGCAGGACGTCGATGCCATTCTGGGGATCCTGTATGCGCTCATCCCGTTCTACGTGGTCTATGCGGTGGGCGTGGTGTTCGAGGGGATTCTGGTCTCCACGGGGAGGACCGATTACCTGCTGATCGGATCGGCCTTCGTCAACATCGTCTATTACGGAGCGGTCTACTCGCTTTTCCTCGCGGGCGTGTTCGTCGCATCGATGGATTTCGTGATCATGCTGTTCGGGTTCGGAATCGTCATAGCGGTGGCGTTCGACATCGGATTCTATCTCCGTTCCAGGCGTACGGTCCCGGTCGCTGACGCTGCGACGGACGAGTCGGACGTCCGAGCGTCCGGATCCCGCCGCATCTAACGGAGGTGCGGGACGGGCATCGATGTCTGGCCTTCGACGCCGTTTTTCGCATCCTTATATAGGATATCGCGGTACCAGTGGTAGACAATCCGCGGTCCGGTCGGGCAGGGGAGCACGGCACGTGCCAGCAATCCGAACCGGACTTATCAGGAAGGCGAGTAAATGAGTGGAAAAACGATCGCTGAGAAGATCCTCTCCAAGAAATCAGGCAAGGACGCCCGCGCGGGGCAGATCGTGATCGCCGACGTCGACTACGTCATGGTGAACGACGTCACCGGGCCGATCGCGTTCAGGGAGTACGCGAAGCTCGGAACCGACAGGATGTTCAAGGACCGCATGGTCCTGATCCCGGACCACTACGTCCCGGCCAAGGACATAGACTCCGCGGCCCAGGCCAAGGAGATGCGCGAGTTCGCCCAGAAGCACCAGCTCCCGAACTACTTCGAGATCGGGCGCAGCGGGGTCTGCCACCAGCTCATGGTCGAGGAGGGGTTCGCGGCGCCCGGAAGGCTCATCGTCGGGGCAGACTCCCACACCTGCACCTACGGCGCGGTCAATGCGCTGTCCACCGGCATCGGCTCCACCGAGGCCGCCGCGGTGTTCGCCACGGGGAAGCTCTGGTTCAAGGTCCCCGAGACCATCAAGGTGGTCGTCAATGGGAAGTTCAACAGGAACGTCGGCGGGAAGGACCTCATCCTGAAGATCATCACCGACATCGGGGTGGACGGCGCGAATTACAAAGCGTTCGAGTTCCACGGCGACGTCGCCAACATCAGCGTGCCGGACAGGCTCGCCATCTCCAACATGGCCATCGAGGCCGGAGGGAAGGCCGGTATATTCCCGTGCGACGAGCTGACCCGCGAGTACATCAAGGACAGCGTCCGCGGGGAGTACGAGGCGGTGGAGGCGGACGACGACGCGGTGTACTGCAGGACCCTGGAGTACGACCTCTCCAAGCTGGAGCCCTTCGTCTCCTATCCCCATCTTCCGAGCAACGGCCGTCCTGTCAGGGAGGCCGACGTGAAGATCGACCAGGCTTATCTGGGATCGTGCACCAACGGTAGGATCGAGGACATGCGCATCGGCGCGGAGATCGTCAAGGGACGCCATGTCGCGCCCGGGGTGAGGATGATCGTCGTCCCCGCATCCCAGAGGGTCATGAGGCAGATGGCCGACGAGGGGTTGATCGATATCTTCCTCGAGGCCGGCGCGTTCGTGTCCGGTCCGACCTGCGGGGCGTGCCTCGGAGGATACATGGGCATCCTCGCGCCCGGGGAGGTCGCAGTGGCTTCCACCAACCGCAACTTCATCGGCAGGATGGGGGCGAAGGATTCCTTCGTCTACCTGGCCGGACCGGCCGTCGTGGCCGCTTCGGCGATAGCCGGGCGCATCGTCACCCCGGACGACCTGGAGGGGATGTGAATGGAATCCATCAAAGGCAAGATCTGGGTGTTCGGCGACAACGTCGACACGGATCAGATAATCCCCGCAGAGAGGCTCCTCGCGGCGAACCTCGACCATCTGAACGACTACATCTTCGAGAAGGTCAGGCCCGGGTTCGCCCAGCAGGTCCAGAAGGGCGACATCCTGGTCGCCGGCAAGAACTTCGGATGCGGCTCCAGCAGGGAGCACGCCCCCCTGTCCCTGCGCGAGGCCGGGTTCTCCTGCATCATCGCGGAGAGCTTCGCCAGGATCTTCTACCGCAACTCCATGGACACCGGACTCCTGCTCATCGAGTGCAAGGTCGACGCCAAGGAAGGGGAGACCGCCGAGGTCGACATCGACGCCGGGAAGGTCAGGGTCGGGGACAAGGTCTACTCGTTCCCCGAGTACCCCCCGTTCATCACCGGCCTGATCAAGGCCGGGGGTCTCATGAACCTCATCAGGGAGGGGAAGTTCGAATGAAGCAGATCGCGGTGATCCCGGGGGACGGGATCGGAAAGGAAGTAATCGCGGCCGGAATGGATGTCCTGGAGGCCGTCTCGCAGATATCGTCGTTCCAGTTCGAGCCGGAGTACGTGGACATCGGGTCCGAGAGGTACCTGAGGACGGGCGAGCTCCTCACCGACGAGGACATCTCGCTCCTGAAGTCGAAGGACGCCATCTACTTCGGGGCCATCGGCGACCCCCGCGTGGCGCCGGGAGTGCTGGAGCAGGGCATCCTCCTGAAGATGAGGGCGGTCTTCGACCAGTACATCAACCTCAGACCGGTCACGTCCTGGTTCCCCCTCGTTCCTCTAAAGAGGGAGGTCCCGTTCGACATCCACTTCCTCAGGGAGAACACCGAGGATTTCTACATGGGCGCTGGAGGGGAGTTCGGGCCGTCCAACGGCACCTCGAAGCTGCACATAAAGAGGGAGATGTACGACCTCGACGTGGAGCTGAACGCCAAGGCGTCCAACGGGGACGACTTCGCCTTCGAGATCGGGTTCCTTTCCACGAAAGGGATCGAGAGGTTCGCCGACTACGCGTTCAGGTACGCCCAGAACCGCGGCGAGAAGAAGGTCACCCTCGTGGACAAGGCCAACGTGTGCACCCACGTCTACGGGAAGCAGAGGGAGATCTTCAAGGCCAAGGCGGCCGAGTACGGCATGGACCTGGAGTTCATGTTCGTCGACGCCATGGCCATGGCCATGATCGTCCGTCCCGAGACGTTCGGGACCGTCGCCGTGCCCAACCTGTTCGGGGACATCCTCACCGACCTGGGGGCGCAGCTCCAGGGAGGGCTGGGGATGGGAGGCAGCGGGAACATCAACCCCGAGGGGGTCAGCATGTTCGAGCCCATCCACGGGTCCGCGCCGGACATCGCGGGACGCGGCATCGCCAACCCGATCGCTGCCGTCCTGGCCGCGCAGATGCTCCTGGAGAACCAGGGGTACCAGGCGGAGGGGAGGATGCTCCACGACGCCGTCAGGCATGCGCTGGATGCCAAGGAGACCACGCCGGACCTGGGCGGGAGCATGTCCACCGCCGAGGTCGGGAAGGCCATCGCATCCTTCGTGCTGAACACCAAGAGATGATCGCATGATCTCCCTGGAGCTCGAGATCGACTATCCGGACGAGCGCACCGCCCGCTCCGTGATGGACGCCCTGGACCCGGACAACGCCGGGTACGTGGAGTCCGAGCTCCGGGGGAACAAACTCCTTTTCAGGATGGGGTCGGAGTCGGCGGGAACCCTGAGGAGCACCGCCGACGACCTCATGGCCTGCATCAAGGCCGCCGAGGACGTAGCCTCGGTGGCTAGATGAACCATCCATGCCTGGCTCCTTTATTCCGTATTTAAAACCATCAGTTGGATGGGTGGCGGTATTAAATATCCAGTATCGTGTGGTTCGAACGCAGGAAGCCGTACCATGGACATACCCGAGATCGCCGAGAGGCTTGCGAACGGAGGCGGGGCCACCGATGCGGAGCTCGCCGCCCTGATCACAGCGGAGGGTTCCGACCGCGAGGCGGTCTTCGAATGCGCCCGCAGGGTCCGCGACAGGGAGTTCGGGAAGAGGACCTTCCTCTACGGCTTCGTCTACTTCAGCACCTACTGCAGGAACGAGTGCTCCTTCTGCTACTACCGCAAATCGAACGGCATCGACAGGTACCGCAAGTCCAAGGACGAGATCGTGGACCTCGCCAGGAGCATCAAGGCTGCCGGGATCAACCTGGCCGACCTGACCATGGGCGAGGATCCGTTCATGATCCGCAACAACTACGAGAACTTCCTGGACATCGTCTCGGCGATACACGACGAGGTCGGGATCCCGGTGATGGCCTCTCCGGGGGCCGTTCCGAAGGAGGACTTCCCCAAGCTGAGGGAGGCGGGGGCGGACATCTGCGCCTGCTACCAGGAGACGTACAACAGGAGGCTCTTCGCGGACCGCCGTCTCGGTCAGGATTACGACTACCGCAGGAACCAGAAGGTCTGGGCCATGGAGAACGGCATGCTCGCCGAGGACGGCATGATGGTCGGCATCGGGGAGACCGTGGAGGACCGCGTTCAGGCCATCAGGGAGATGATCGCATTGGGGTGCGACCAGGTCCGCGCCATGACGTTCGTCCCCCAGGAGGGGACCCCGATGGAGCAGTCCGGCACGGTAGATTCCGTCAACGAGCTCCTCTGCCTGGCGGCCATGAGGCTCCTCAGGCACGACGTGCTGATTCCGGCGACTCTGGACGTCGAGGGCATCGCAGGGATGAGGACCAGGCTCGACGCCGGAGCGAACGTGGTGACATCCATCATCCCTCCCGCCAGCCATCTCGCCGGCGTGGCGCAGAGCAGCATGGACATCGAGGACGGCCACAGGTGCGCCGACTACGTCATATCGCTGCTGAAGGAGATCGGCAGGGAGCCCGCCACCGCCGCCGACCTGAGGAAGGAGTTCGACAGGCGCAAAGCACGCCTCGTCGCGTGACCCTTCTTATATAACCGCGCGCATCGCGCACGCATGTCGGACCAGATCGAGGATACGATCAGGAAGTTCGCCCTTCAGAACGCCGTTTTCTTCAAGGGCAAGGCCAACCCCAAGGCCGTCGTCGGCAAGGTGCTCGGCGGATGCCCGGAGCTCCGCTCCAAGGCCGGGGAGATCACCCCTCTCATCAACTCCATCGTCGAGGAGGTCAACGCCATGGGCCTGGAGGCCCAGACGAAGGCGCTCGAGCAGATGGATTCGTCGCTTCTCGTCAAGGAGAAGAAGGAGCGCGTCTACGAGCTCCCGGAACTCAAGAACGTGGACGGGAAAGTGGTCATGCGCATCGCGCCCGGACCCTCCGGGCCCCTGCACATCGGGCACACCCGCGTTTCGATCCTCAACGACGAGTACGTCAAGAGGTACGGCGGGGATCTGGTCCTGAGGTTCGAGGACACCAATCCGGAGAAGATCGATCCCAACGCCTACGACATGATCCCGGAGGACCTGGACTGGCTCGGAGTCAAGTGCAACAAGACGTTCATCCAGTCGGACAGGTTCCCCCTGTACTACGACTACACCAGGAAGCTCCTGGAGATGGGGCACGCATATGTCTGCACATGCGACGGGGACCACTGGAGGCACCTGAAGGAGCAGAGAGAGGCCTGCCCGTGCCACGACCTGCCCGTGGAGACGCAGCTGGAGAGGTACGACAAATTCCTCGCCGGCGATTACGCCGACGGGGAGGCCGTGGTGGTCGTCAAGACCGACCTGAAGCACCCCAACCCCGCCGTGAGGGACTTCGTGGCCCTCCGTCTGGTGAGGCACCCCCACCCCAGGACCGGGGACAAATACATCGCCTATCCGATGATGAACCTCAGCGTCGCCATCGACGACCACGAGATGGGGATGACGCACGTCATCAGGGGGAAGGACCACCTGAACAACACCAACCGCCAGGAGTACATCTTCGACTACTTCGGTTGGAAGAAGCCCGAGTATTTCCACTACGGCCTGGTGAACATCCCCGACACCGTTCTCAAGACGTCGATCATCAAGCAGGCCATCAAGGACGGGGAGTACTCCGGATGGGACGACGTCAGGACCGGGACGGTCCGCGCGCTGGAGAGGCGCGGGATCAGGTCCGACGCGATCAGGCGCTACTGGGTCGAGGCAGGGATGAAGAGCGTCGACATCCAGTTCTCCTGGGACGGTCTGTACAGCATGAACCGCGACATCATCGATCCGGTCTCCGACAGGTTCTTCTTCGTCTCCGACCCGGTCCGCTACGACATCGACGGCGCCGACGTGATCGAGGGGAGGGCGCCCCTGCACCCCGACCACCCCGAGAGGGGCGACAGGGTGTACAGATTGGAGGCCCCCAGGACCGTGTTCCTGTCCGCCGAGGACTCGAAGCTGTTCTCCGAGTCCGGGAAGGTCCGTCTCAAGGACCTGTGCAACATCGACTACGGGCTTCCGGCCAAGTACGCTGGGGACGACGTCTCCGTCCTCAGGAAGGGGTTCAAGGCCGTCCAGTGGGTCGGCGCCGACGCCCTTGATGCGACGCTCCTGATGCCGGACGGAACCGTTCAGAAGGGTCTGGTCGAGAAGGCCCTCGCTTCCGAGAAGGGCGACACGGTCCAGCTGGAGAGGATCGGATTCGCCAGGATCGAGAAGAGGGACGCCTCCGGCGTCTCCATGGTGTTCTCGCACCGCTGAAAACCTATCGCTCCCCGCCCTCGGGGCGGGGAGTGTTCTTCTGAACGAGCATCAGGGATGCCAGGATCAGGACCATCCCGACCATCGCCTCGACCGTCAGGGATTCGCCGAAGAACGCGAACCCGACGACGGTGGCCGCCAGGGGCTCCACGAACGTCACGATGGCGGCCTTCCCGGCCCCCAGCTTGCTTATCCCGTAGTTGTACAGCCCGAAGGGCAGCAGGGTCATCAGGACCCCCAGGCAGAGCATCATCGCCAGCGAACGGGGGGAGGAGGCCAGCATCCCCGCGGCCGTCGGGAGGTCGGCGAAGGGCGCCAGGCCGATTGCGCAGAATATCGACGTGTACAGCAGGACGGTCGGGATGTGGCGCCCTTTGGACGACGCCTTCCTCGATCCGAGTGTGTACATGCTGTAGAAGATGCCCGATGCCACCCCCAGGAGGATGCCGGTCGGATTCATGGATCCCGGGTCGGTGATCAGCCCGGTGCTCAGCACGCATCCGACGAACGCGGCGACCAATGCGACGCACTTCGTAGCGGTCAGCTCCTCTCTGAATAGCGGGACGGACAGGGCAACGACGATGAACGGCGAGATGTACTGGAGCACGGTGGACAGCGACAGGGAGATCCTGTCCATCGCCCCGAAGTAGCACACCGAGTTCAGCATGTTGCCCACGAAACCCATGAACGCGAACAGCAGGAGGTCGTAGCGGTCGATCTCGAACATCCTGCGGTGGCGGGCGAAGATGAACGCCGCCATCACGACGGCCACGATGGCGTACCGGATGCAGGTCATCTGCACGGGCGAGAACCCGGCGGCGGACAGGTCGCGGACGACAATCCCAAGGAACCCCCACATGACGGCGGCCGCCAGCGCGGACGCCATGCCGATGTGCTCCGAGATCCCCATGGGGCCTCCAATCCGCGGGTCGGATATTATGGAATCGGCCAGAGTTTAAGTCGGGGCCATCGATGCGGTCTCAGGCGATTCCATTGTACGAGCTCATCAACGTCGCGGGCAGAACATCCTTCATCCAGAGTCCGACCAACGTCGGCCTCTACAGGATCGACGAGAAGAATGTGTGCATCATCGACAGCGGCAACGACAAGGACGCCGGCAGGAAGGTCAGGAACATCCTGGCGGAGAACGGCTGGAACCTCGCTGCGATCTACAACACCCACGCCCACGCCGACCATATCGGCGGGAACAGGTACCTCCAGGGGCAGACCGGCTGCAGGATCTACACCCCGGAGGTCGAGTGCGCCTTCGCCCGCCACACCGTGCTCCAATCCATGTCCATCTACGGCGCATGCCCCTTGGACGAGCTCCGCCACAAGATCCTCCTGGCCCAGGAGAGCGACGCGCAGCCTCTGACCGAGGATTCCGTGCCGGAGGGGTTCGAGATCATCCCCCTGAGGGGGCATTCGATCGACATGACGGCGTACCGCACGCCGGACGACGTGGTGTTCCTCGGCGACTGCATGGCGAGCCAGAGGGTCCTGGAGAAATACGGGGTGGTGTTCGTCTACGATGTCGGGGCCTACCTCGAATCGCTGGAGAAGGTCGAGGGGATGCAGGCGAAGGCGTTCATACCGGCTCATGTGGAGATGACCGAGGACATCGCCCCGCTGGCCAGATTGAACATCGAGAAGACCCTGGAGGCCGCTTCGAGGATAGTGGAGCTGTGCTCCGACGGGACCACGTTCGAGGAGGTCCTGAGAGGTATCTTCGACGCCTATTCCATCCGCATGGACGCGGTCCAGTACGCCCTGGTCGGGAGCACGGTCCGCTCGTACCTGACATGGCTGAAGTCCACGGGGAGGGTCGCGTTCCGCATCGAGGACAACAGGATGCTCTGGGCGAAGGTCTGATCCGACTGTGATTGGAACACCTCTTATCGATTTTCATCGCCGAGACAGTGGCCTTTCATCCTCATCCATTGATCAGACTACTAATCAATTAATCAATATAATGATTGGACTCAATTAATAATCAGTTCAATTGATTGATTGTATCAATTAATCAGTATAATGATTGAATTCAATTAATAATTAGTTCAATTAATTGATTTCAATTAATTATTTATTTTTGGAAACGCATTAGGGCATTATGAGGGAATCTGTAGATTCTGTGCTGACAAGGATTATCTCTGATGCCCATGAAAGTGAGATCATCGAGTTTAAGGATCGTAAGACTCTCAGTAAGGATGAGGTGGGGAAATATTTCTCCGCTTTATCAAACGAAGCAAATCTGAATGACACGGAGAATGCGTGGCTGATCTTCGGTATCAGGGATGATGGAGAGTTTGTGAACAGCAATTATCTCAACACGATTGACAGTCAGAATGAGCTTAAGAGGTACATAGGGGAGCAGACATCCAGTAACTTGTCATTCATAGAAATACACGAGCGGAGGATAGACGGACGCAGGGTGGTTCTTCTGGAAATTCCTCCGGCCATCAACGGTTCTCCGACATCATTCAAAGGCTTCGCATACGAGCGTCGCGGGGAGAGTCTCGCTCCTCTGAGCGATTTCAAACGCTTGCGCATCATGGGAGAATCGGCTCCGGATTGGAGCGCCAGGTTAGTTAGAGATGCAACGATGGATGATATCGATCCCAATGCGTTAATGTTCGCTCGGAAGAAATTCATGGAGGATCGTCTGTCCCAGGCAGAAGAGTGCAAGCTCTGGAGTGATGAGACTTTCCTAGACAAAATGGATTTGAGAAAGAATGGAATCATGACGAATGCCGCATTGCTTTTGTTAGGTAAGCACGAGGCCATTCAGAAGATGGACGGTCCTCCTGCAGGAATGAGGTGGATTCTTGTAGACAAGGACAATGCGGTCATGGCCAGTGAGGTATACGGATTGCCATATCTCTGTTCGATAGAGCGGATGTGTGAAAAGATACGTAATCTGAAATACAGCGTTTTCCTCGGTAACGACCTTACAAAGACGAGTTTTGACACGTACGATGAGAATCTATTGCGTGAAGCGCTATACAACTGCATATGTCATCAGGATTACTTGAAGTCGGAATTCATCACGCTTACCGAGATTGATAATGATCGTCTGATTTTCGATAATGTCGGAGATTTCATCCCAGGGAATGTAGACGACGTTTTGAAACGGAACCGTCGTGCGCAGTTTTACAGGAATAATTTTCTATCTTATGCGATGCGCCGTATGTGCCTCGTAGAAGTGGCTGGAGGGGGGATCATGATGATGTGCAAATGTCAAATGAGGAGGCTGTTCCCGCTTCCAGATTTTGATACTTCCGAGGGGCGTGTCACAGTTACTGTGGTCGGGAGGGTTACGAATGAGGCTTATGCATCGATACTCAGAAGGAGGAAAGATGTAACATTGGCAGATGCTGTCGTTCTCGATGCCTTTGTTAAGGGAAAGAAGGTGTCTGAAGAGGATATAATGCGTATGAAGGTAGAGGGATTCCTATCGGATAGAGGGGGTCGCCTTCATTTGGTGGATCCTCGTTTCGAAGAAACATACGGACAGAGTAGTGCGAATTCCACTGATGTTAAGGTGGAGATCATGAGATTCATATCAGAGGCAGGGCCATCGAGCAAGAAGGATATTGTGAATTATCTCAACGATGGGATACTCTCTGATTTGACACATAGCCAAGCCTATTCGAGAACGACAAATGCATTGACGGCCCTTCGCAAGAATGGTACGATAGTGAATAAAGGAACACAGAAGAAGCCCTTGTACATTTTGAGTGATGTCAAGGAGAATGAGGATCGAAGATCCCGGCACCCCTTCGGATGCCGGGGTTTGAGATCACTCGATAAGAGTCTTCCAGCAGTTCGCGATGAACTGCTTTTCCTGGCGGATGGTCTCGTCGCGGAGCATGAGCTGCTCCACAGCCTTGGAGATCTGAGTGTCCGTGGATGCGGACGACGTCCCTCCGTAGGAGTTGCGCCTCTCGACGCATCTGATCACCGGCAGCACCTGGAAGACGTCCTCCTCGATGAGCGGGGAGAACTCCTTCAGCTGCTCCAGCGTCATGTCCTCCAGGTTGATCCCGGAGTCGATGCTCCTCCTCACGGCGGCGCCGACGATGCCGTGGGCCTCTCTGAACGGAACCCCTTTGGTGACAAGGTAATCCGCGAGGTCCGTGGCGTTGATCTGGCCGGCGGAGGTCACTGCGGCCATCCTGTCCTTGTGGAACGCGGTGGTCGATACCACCTTGGCCATCATCCCGGCGCTGGAGACGACGATGTCCATCGCATCCATCACGGGCTTTTTGTCCTCCTGCAGGTCCCTGTTGTACGTCAGGGGGAGGCCCTTGGTCATGACGAGCATGGCGGTCAGCGATCCGATGACCTGCCCGGTCTTCCCGCGAACGAGCTCCGCTATGTCCGGATTCTTCTTCTGAGGCATGATCGACGAGCCGGTGGTGTAGCGGTCGTCCATCTCGATGAACGCGAACTCCTGCGAGGACCAGAGGACCAGCTCCTCGCACAGCGAGGACAGGTGTATCTGCGTCTGGGCGCAGCAGTACGCCAGCTCGGTGGCGAAGTCCCTGTCGCTCACGGAGTCCATCGAGTTCTCGGTGGGCTCCCTGAACCCCAGGGCCTGGGCGGTCATCCCGCGGTCGATCGGGAAGGTGGTTCCGGCCAAAGCGGCGCATCCCAGGGGGCACTTGTTCATCCTCCTGAACGCGTCGAGGAACCTGTCGGCGTCCCTGGAGAACCTGAACGCGTGGGCGAGCATGTGCTGCGCCAGCGTCACGGGCTGTGCGTGCTGCATGTGGGTGAAGCCCGGCATCACGGTGTCGCCGTTGGTCTCCGCAATGTGGATGAGCGCCATGACCAGGTTGTCGATCGACTCCGCGGCGTGGAGCGCCGCATCCCTCAGGTACATCCTGAAGTCCGTCGCGACCTGGTCGTTCCTGCTCCTGGCGGTGTGGAGCTTCCCCCCGGCGGGGCCTATGGCCTCCGTGAGGGCGAACTCGATGCAGGTGTGCACGTCCTCCCTGGAGCGGTCGAACTCGAACCTCCCGGCCTCCACATCCTTAAGAATGGCCTTCAGGCCGGCGTCTATCCTGTCCGCGTCCTCCGCGGGGATGACGCCGCAGGCCTTGAGCATCCTGGCGTGGGCCAGGGACCCCACGATGTCGTAGAACGCCATGCGGGAGTCCTCGTCCAGGCTGCAGGTGAAGGCCAGGGTGGAGTCGTCCATCCCGCCCTCGAACCTTCCGGACCAGAGGGCCTGCTTCATGCGCATCTCTTCTTGCAGCCGCAGGACTTCTTGGGCTTCTCGGAGTGGGCCTTGGTGACGGTCCTGCCGGGGAGGCCCCAGACGTAGATGAATCCGACGGCGGAGGTGTGGTCGAAGCTGTCGCCGGTGGCGTAGGTGCTGAGCCCCTCGTCGTAGAGCGAGACGTCGGACTTGCGGCCGACGACGGTGGCCTGGCCCTTGTAGAGCTTGACTCTGACGGTGCCGGTGACGTGCTCCTGCGTCTTGTCGATGAAGGCGTCGATCGGCTCCCTGAGGCCGCCGAACCAGAGCCCGTCGTATACGATCCTGGAGTACTCCTGCTCCATCCCGCGCTTGAACTCGATGACGTCCTTCGGGAGAGTCAGGGACTCCAGTGCGCGGTGGGCGGTTATGAGGGTGACGGCCGCGGGGCACTCGTAGGTCTCCCTGCTCTTGATACCGACGAGACGGTCCTCGACGTGGTCGATCCTTCCGACGCCGTTGTCGCCGGCGATCTTGTCCAGCTTCTCGATCAGCGCCACCCCGCCCATCTTCTTGCCGTTGAGCTTCACGGGGATGCCCTTCTCGAACCCGATCTCGACATAGGTCGGCTTGTCGGGGGCGTCCTCGGGGTCGACGGTGTTCTCCCAGGAGTCCTTGGGGGGCTCCGCCCAGGGGTCCTCGAGGATCCCGCACTCGCAGGAGGATCCCCAGAGGTTCTCGTCCCTGGAGTAGGGGCTCTCTTTCTTGACGATGATCTCGATGCCGTTCTTCTTGGCGTAGTCGATCTCCTCCTCGCGGGTGGTGTGCCACTCGCGCATGGGGGCGATGACCTTCAGGCTGGGGTCCAGGGTGACGATGCCGACGTCGAACCTGACCTGGTCGTTCCCCTTGCCGGTGCAGCCGTGGGCGATGTACTTTGCGCCCTCCTGCTGGGCGATTTCGACGAGCTTCTTCGCGATGAGGGGCCTGCCGATGGCGGTGCTCAGGGGGTAGACGTTCTGGTAGAGGGCGTTGGCCTTCAGGGAGGGCCAGACGTACTCGTCGACGAACTCGTCGCGGACGTCTATGAAATCGGATTTGATGGCGCCGTTCCTGAGGGCGCGGGCGACTATGTCGTCGGAGCTGGGGGGCTGTCCGAGGTTGAGGGCGATGGCGATGACGTCGACGTCGTACTTCTCCTGGAGCCAATGGATGGCGACGGAGGTGTCCAGTCCGCCGGAGTAGGCGAGGACGACCTTGTCCCTCGCCTCCTTCTCGACGGCGGGGGCCGTCTTCTTAGCGGTCGTTTTCTTTGCCGGAGCCTTCTTAGCAGCTGCCATGTTTATCGGAGCAAGGTGAGTTTTTTCCCTCTAATAAATCTCGTTGCGCATGTCCCGTGGGGAGTTGTCTAGAATCGGTCACGCGGTGTCGGGATGCTCAACGGGAGGGTCCGTTTGTCGGAGCCGGACGGTCCTTCGGAGACCGTTCGCACGGAGACGGCATCGTCCGACGGGGGTCTATGCGTCCCGTCGGGAACGGGGTGGACGTCGCATGTCGCATTTCGAACAATACCTTTAATTCGGTCCTTTTTGTGGTCGCCCCATACGACCGGAAGGTAACATGACACGCATAGGAATAATCGGAGGAACCGGGTTCACCGGGGGCGAGCTGGCCCGCCTGCTGTGCAGGCATCCCGAGGTCGAGATCGCAGCCATGACGTCCCGTCAGAACGCCGGACGTCCCGTGGCCGAGGTGCTCCCGTACCTGAGAGGATACGTCGGTCTCGATTTCACGCAGTCCATATCGGACACCGAGAATCTGGACCTGGTGTTCGTCGCGACCCCCCACGGCGTCGCCATGAGCGAGGTCCCCGCCCTTCTGGAGCGCGGGGTCAAGGCCATCGACCTGTCCGGCGACTACCGTCTCCGCGACCCCGTCGAGTACGAGAAGTGGTACGGTCACCACCACACCGACGTGGAGAACCTCCAGAACGCCGTGTACGGCCTTCCGGAGCTGTTCCGCGACAAGATCCGCGGAGCGGACCTGGTCGCCAACCCCGGATGCTACGCCACGTCGGCGATCCTCGCATGCGCCCCGCTGATGAAGTCGGGACTTGTGGAGAATCGCGTGCTGGTGGACTCCAAATCAGGGACGTCCGGGGCCGGCATGGTGCCGTCCCCGCGCACCCATCATTCCAACTGCTCGACGGCCGTGATCCCGTACAGCGTCGGGACCCACCGCCACACGCCGGAGATCGAGATGGCCGTGGACATGTTCGCAGGGTCCGACATGGACCTCACGTTCGTTCCGCATCTGGTCCCGGTAGTGCGCGGCATCCTGTCGGACTGCTACTTCGACCTGAAGAATGACGTCTCCCAGGAGGAGATCGACTCTGTCTACGACAGGCAGTACGGGGGCGAGCGGTTCGTCCATTACGTCAAGGACCCCCTGTCCCGCGAGGTCATGGGATCCAATCACGCCGAGGTGTCCTCCAAGGTGCTCGGCGACAGGGTCGTCGCCTTCGGCGCTCTGGACAACCTGGTCAAGGGCGCTTCCGGGCAGGCGGTCCAGTGCATGAATCTGATGCTGAATCTTGACGAGTCGGCCGGGCTCGATTTCCCCGGCCTCGGAGTGTGATATCATGGTAGAGATAGTAGAGGGCGGGATCACCACCCCGCAGGGATTCAAGGCCGCAGGGGTCCACAGCGGCGTCAAGTACCGTTCGCTGGACATGGGGATGCTGCTCTCCGAGGTCCCCGCCACCGCGTACTGCGCGTTCACCAGCAACAACGTGAAGGCCGCGCCCGTCCAGGTCATGATGGAGGAGAACTCCCCCCAGCTGCAGGCCGTCGTGGTCAACAGCGGGAACGCGAACGCCCTGACCGGGCACCGCGGGATCGAGGACGTGTACTCGATGAAGCAAGCCGTGGCCCAGGAGCTGAACCTGGATCCGAAGCTGGTCGGGGTGATGTCCACGGGGCTCATCGGACGCTTCCTGGACATGCACAAGATCCGCTACGGGATATCCCGCGCCGCACGTTCCCTGGACGTGGGGCAGATCTCGGACCAGAACATCAGGCAGGCCATCATGACCACCGACACCATCCCCAAGGAGTGCACGGTCCGCGCCCGCCTGTCCGACGGGACGCTGGTCTACGTCTCGGCCATCTCCAAGGGCAGCGGGATGATCTCTCCGCACATGAAGGTCCTCCACGGGACCACCCTGTCGCTGATCACCACGGACGCCACCCTGGGGCCGGATTTCGCGGAGGTGTGGCAGTCCGTCCTGGACGACACGATGAACATGGTCACCGTCGACGGCGACCAGTCCACCAACGACACCGCGATCCTGCTGGCCAACGGGATGTCCAAGAGCGCCCCGGCGGACCACGACCCGGAGTTCGAGGCTGCGCTCCGCACGGTGATGACCAAGATCGCCCGCACCATCGCCATGGACGGCGAGGGCGCGTCCAAGCTCATCGAGGTCGACGTCTCCGGAGCGGAGTCCCATGAGGATGCCGTGAAGGTCGTGAAGGCGATCACCAACTCCCCTCTCGTCAAGGCCGCCATCTTCGGATCGGATCCGAACTACGGGCGCCTGATGATGGCCGTCGGGAACAGCGGCGCGAGGTTCGACCCGGAGAACATCCGCCTGACCATCAAGGGCGGGGACATGGAGGTCCCGATCCTGGATTCCGGCGCGCCGGTGTTCCAGGACGAGCGCTCCGTCGAGGTGGTCCGCATGGCCATGGACAACAAGGAGGTCACGATCATCGTGGACCTCGGCGTCGGTCGCGAGGGCGCCACCGGCTGGGGCTGCGACCTCACCTACGACTATGTTCGCATCAACGCGGAGTACGCGAGCTGATCCGGATGCGCACGTACCTGTTGAAGTTCGGCGGGAACGCCATCCGCGGACGCGAGGGGATGCTCGCGCTGTCCGGGGAGGTCGCGAAGATGAGGAAGGCCGGATGCGGCGTGATCCTCGTCCACGGCGGAGGTCCGGAGATATCCGAGGAGATGGAGCGCAGGGGGATGTCCCCCAGGAAGGTCGCCGGAGTCAGGGTGACCGACGCGGATTCGCTGGATGTCGCGGAGACCGTCCTGAGGAGGATCAACTCCGATGTCGTGTCCTGTCTGGAGGAGTGCGGCGTGGAGGCCGTCGGGATCCCAGGGTACTTCTGCACCGTGTGCGAGAGGAAGCCTCCGGTGACCGCGGACGGCGAGACCGTGGACCTCGGCCTGGTGGGCGACGTGTCCGGGACGGACCCGTCGAGCATCATGGACCTGCTGGACGACGGCATCGTGCCCGTCGTCTACCCGATAGGCAAGGACGCCGAGGGCAGGAAGCTGAACGTCAACGCCGATACGATGGCCGCCGGCATAGCCGCGGGCATGGGGGTTTCGGAGATGGTCGCGATAACCGACGTCCCCGGGATACTGACCGACGTGAAGGACCCGGATTCGAAGCTGGATTCGGTCACCTTGGATCAGGTCCAGGGGCTGATCGACGACGGCACCATCTCCGGCGGGATG
This sequence comes from Ruminococcus sp. CAG:579, assembly GCA_963650175.1. GTDB lineage: Archaea > Thermoplasmatota > Thermoplasmata > Methanomassiliicoccales > Methanomethylophilaceae > Methanoprimaticola. The sequence continues at coordinate 24,755 of CAVJLK010000023.1, forward strand.
ATCCCCAAGGTCGAAGCCTGCAGGAAGGCCGTCGAGGCGGGAGCGGAAGCCGTCCGCATGGTGGACGGGAGGACGCCGGAGGGATTGGCTGAGGATATAATCGAGGGGAACCCCAGAGGGACCCTCATCACGAGATGATGATATGACATTCGAGGAAGCGAAAGAGAAGTGCGACAGATACCTGTTCCACAACTACGGCAGGATAGAGCTGTCCTTCACCCACGGCGAGGGATGCTATCTCTACGGGACGGACGGCAAGAAGTACCTCGACCTGGTGGCTGGGATCGCCGTCAACGCGCTGGGATACGCCCATCCCGATTGGGTGAAGGCGGTCCAGGAACAAGCGGCGAAGATGGCCCACATCTCCAACCTGTACTACATCGAGCAGCAGGGCGAGCTGGCCGAGAGGATCGCGTCCATCGCGCCCGGCGACATCGACCATACGCTTTTCGTCAACAGCGGGGCCGAGGCCAACGAGGCGGCGCTGAAGATGGCCGTCAAATACACCGGGAGGACGAAGGTCATGTCCGCCGTCGACGGGTTCCACGGACGCACGGCGGCCTCTCTGGGCGCCACCGGCCAGAAGAAGTATCAGTCCGGGTTCGAGCCCCTGATCTCCGATGCGTACGAGTACTTCCCGTTCGGGGATGCGGAAGCGGTCAAGAACATGATCTCCAAGGACGTCGCGGCCGTCCTCATCGAACCGATCCAGGGTGAGAGCGGTGTGATAACGGCGAAGAAGGAGTTCTTCAAGGCCGTCCGTGACCTGTGCACCGACTACGGTGCTATGATGATCGTCGACGAGGTCCAGACCGGCATAGGACGCACCGGCGAGTGGTACGGGATACAGAACTTCGGGGTTGTACCGGACGCGATCACCATGGCGAAGGCGCTCGGGGGAGGAGTCCCCATAGGGGCCGTATCCACCACATGGGATTTCGCATCCACGCTCACTCCGGGCACCCACGGGACCACGTTCGGCGGAAGCCCCCTGGTCTGCGCCGCCGGATGCGCCACGCTCGACATCATGAAGCGCGACCGCATCGTAGAGCATTCCAAGGCACTGGGGGAGGAGTGGCGCGCCAAGCTCCGCTCCATAGATTCCGATAAGATCGTGGACATCCGCGGGTACGGCCTGATGACCGGCGTGGAGCTCGATACGCCCGAGACGGCTACGCACATCCAGAAGGTCTGCCGCGAGAACGGAATCCTGGTGAACGTGGCGCACGGGAAGACCCTCCGTCTGGTCCCCCCGCTCATCATCACGTCCGAGCAGACGGACGCCTTCACGGACATGCTGAAGGATATCCTGTCCTGACCGACAGGTTGTCCCTTTTCCAAACCATTTACCTCCTTCTTTGTCCCTATACGGACAAATAAATACCACCTGGACGATGCCGTACCCATGCCTAAAAGCCCCGTCAAGGAGAGCCTTGCCGAGCGCACGCGCCTGTACATCGACGCGCACCCCAGCATCAAGGATTGCGTCTCGAAGGGTCTCATCAACTACTCGTCCCTCGCCAGGACGATCATGAAGGACCTGGGCGTGGACAACGAGGAGGCGGTCATGATCGCATGCCGCAGGTACTCGTCCAAGCTCTCGGTCACGACGGACCACGAGCTGAGCATCCTGAAGATCCTGAAGGACAGCAGGCTCGAGATGCGCACCAAGACCTGCATCGTCACGGCCAAGAACGACTGGTCCGTGCTGCACAAGATGGACAACCTGTTCAAGGACCTGTGGAACGAGGACAGCATCATGCAGTGCGTCCAATCCGCTTCCGCGGTGACGATAATCGCCGACACCCGCCTCAAGGACAGGATCATCGACACCGTCGGGAGGTTCAACCTCATCAAGGTGAGGGAGAACCTGGTGGAGATCGCCGTCAAGTCCCCGGAGAAGATCGTCGACACCAGCGGTGTGATCGCGTACCTGATCACCAACCTCTCCGACGCCGGCATCAACATCGAGGAGACCGTCAGCTGCCACACCGATACCATCTTCATCGTCGGCGAGTCCGACATGATAAACGCCTATTCCGTGCTGACCAAGTGCATCCAGTCCGCAGAGGACGTCGTCGGAAGCGCCCAGTGAGCTTTTCCAGGGGGCCCGGCCCCCGTTCCCCATCCGATTCCAATCGCAACCATCATATAGTGCACCGTGTTAGCACGTAGCACGGTGAAAGAAATGTTCGGCAAGAACATCAGGATCGAGAGGATCATAGACAGGGACAGCGGGAACGCCGTGATCGTCCCCATGGACCACGGGATCAGCGTCGGGCCGATTCCGGGGCTGATCGACATGAAGTCGACGGTCAGCAACGTCGTGGAGGGCGGGGCCACGGCCGTGCTCATGCACAAAGGGATCGTTCCCCAGGGCCACAGGACGGTCGGTCGCGACGTCGGTCTGATCCTGCATCTGTCCGCATCCACCGACCTCGGCGTGAGCTCCAATTCGAAGGTGCTCGTCGCCACCGTCGAGGAGGCCCTGAAGCTCGGGGCCGATGCCGTATCCATGCACATCAACGTCGGAGCCGAGACGGAGCCGAAGATGCTGGAGGACCTCGGCATGGTGTCCCGCAAGTGCTCTGAATGGGGGATGCCCCTGATCGTCATGGCGTACCCCCGCGGTCCCAGGATCAAGGACCAGTTCGACCCGCAGGCCGTCGCCCATGCCGCGAGGGTCGCGATGGAGCTCGGAGCGGACATCGTCAAATGCAGCTACACCGGGGACATCGATTCCTTCAGGGACGTGGTCAGGGGGACCATGGTCCCCGTGGTCATCGCCGGAGGCCCCAAGATGGAGTCGGACATGGATGTCCTGAACATGGTCCACGATTCCCTCGAGGCCGGGGGGCACGGGGTGTCGATGGGCAGGAACATCTTCCAGCACAGGGACGTCAGAGGCATCATGTCCGCCGTTTCGGACATCGTGCTCAGAGGGGCGACGGTCGAAGAGGCCGCGAAGCACCTCAGATGAGCGGATGGGGGGAGGGACCGACCCTCCCGTGTGCCTGGCATGGCACGAATCTTGGCGGTGAAAGTCCGCTACAGGCTTGG
>CAVJLK010000024.1:0-27812 GCA_963650175.1 Ruminococcus sp. CAG:579
ACGACCAGCACCAGGATGATCGCACCGCCGGCGAGGAACGAGAAGTCCACGCTGTTAGCGAATGCAGTCATCATCTGAGGGACATTCTGCAAGAGATCCGACATGAACTTAGGAGACTCCGGATTGAGGAAATCCAGGATTCCTGTGTTTATGACACCATCATTAGCTTCCAGAATCTTATCAAAAACACCGGGATAATCACTTAGTTGTGACTGAAGTTCTCCAGTAAGCTTAGAGTTGATTATCAGTGAGAAGATAGCAGTGCCCATAGTGCATCCGACAGATCTGAGAAGATTGACAGCAGATGTTGTCATCCCGATTTCAGACGGCTTAGAGCTGTTCTGGACTGCTGTCATGACGACCGACATCATGCAACCCAGCCCAAGGCCTAGCACGAAGATTCCCACCAGATAGCGGACCTTGTAGGTTTCACGAGCTAATCCATCAACTACCATCGTCGGATCGACAACCATGCCCGATAGGTAAAACAGTCCCGCGAAACATAGGATGGGCCCAACGATCAGCCAAGGTTTGTATCCGGTCTTATGCAGTAAAAAACCTGAGGACATGGAGGTTATCATCATGCCCGCAACCATCGCCAACGACCAAATGCCTGCATCAAGAGTTGTCAAACCCATGACCGATATGACGAACATGTTGGTGTACATCATCGCGCCAACCATCCCAATTCCGAAGAGGAACATAAACGCGGCAGCCATGATGACAGTCTTATTTCTGATGAGGTGAGGGGCAAGGATAGGTTCGATCGCTCTCTTTTCGACCATAACGAACAGCACCAGCAACACGACGGCCACGATGGCCATGACCGCGGACTGAGTGCTGACCCAATCGAACTTGGATCCGCCGAACTCGATGAACAGCAAGATGTCCGCAAGGAAGAGCGTCAGAAGGGCGATTCCTCTAACATCGATGTGCCTGTCTCCATCATCTATGGGCGACGGGAACTTCTTAATGGTCAGGACGAAGGCTATGATGGCCAACGGAACGTTGATATAGAAACACCAATGCCAGCTCGCCACCTCTGTGAAATAACCGCCGAGGAGAGGTCCAATTGCGCTCCCGACTCCGAAAATTGCTCCAAGAAGTCCCTGCATCCTGGCCCTATCACTGGGGGAGTACAGGTCTGCCACGGCCGCCATAGCGACGGGGATGAGGATACCTCCTCCGAGTCCCTGGATCGCACGGCATGCGATGAAGAACTCCATGCTCTCGGACAGCCCGGCGAGGATGGATCCCCCGACGAAGAGCCCCAGGCCGATGAGGAACAGCGGTTTCCTGCCGTACAGGTCGGAGAGCTTCCCCGCGATGGGGATCATGATGGTCTCGCACAGCATGTACGCGGTGGCCATCCATGCGTAGAGGTCCAGGCCTCCGAGGTCCTGGGCCACTATGGTCCCGATGGTTCCGACGATCGTACCGTCGAAGCAGGCCGCCAGCATGGCGACGCAGAGGCCGACCATGATGGTGTTGCGCACCTTCGGGTCTATGTTCTCATAGGTGATTTGTTCGACTGCTATTCCGATCCCTCCTTTGGAATCAGTACGAAAACGTCGAGAGATTGAACCTCTATATGAAGGTTGGGTAAACAACCAAGCACGACCCTATATGAATCGCGGTCGACCTGGAAGAGGCCCTGACACTGTTCTTTTATTAATAAAGGTCCGCTAGAATGCGTCCTCACCACGGGGACCGAGATAGTTTTGCTGTCAACTATTCTTCCCGTCCATGCGCGCGATCAGCTCGTCGGCGTGCGCATCGACCTTCCTCATGAGCGAGATGAGCGTCTGCCTCTCCTCCTCGGATAGCACCCCGAGCAGCGAGTTCTGTATCAGATCGAACATCATCTCCCCCATGGCTTTGATGTCCCTGCCCGCGTCCGTCAGTCTCAGGCTGTGGACCTTCCCCTCGCTCTCGTTGTACACCAGCCCCATGTCGATGAGCTCGCGGACCCCGGTCGAGATGTAGGACTTGTCGAAGGGGAGCTCCCCCGTCAGATCCTTCTGGGATATCCCGTCGCCCATCCCGATGTTGTAGATCATCATCAGATGGTAGGGCTTGATGCGCGTGTCCTTCAGGTACTTGGAGACGAGCGTGCGGCTGAACATGCCCATCTTCCTCGGGAATACCATCATCAGGTCGATCAGCTCGTCGCGTTCCGGCTCCGTGTTCGCGCACATCTCGCCCCTTCCGAGAGGGCTCCGACGATAAGAATCCCGCGCCTTTCGGACCGTCCGCGGACGTCCAAAAAAAGTATATCAATCACCTAGGAAATCGGCGCCCATCAGGTGTACATCATGAAGCTATACCATGACAATGACGCGGACCTCAAGGTCCTCGACGGGAAGAAAGTCGCCGTTCTCGGATACGGCGCGCAGGGGAGGGCCCAGGCCCTCTGCTTCCACGACTCCGGGATCGATGTGACCGTCGGCGTCAGGAAGGACGGCAAGTCCTGGAACAAGGCGAAGGAGGACGGCCTCAAGGTCGCCGAGTTCGCCGACGCGGTCAAGGGAGCCGACGTCGTCATGATCCTGCTGCCCGATGAGATCCAGCCCGACATCTACAAGGAGTTCGTCGCCCCCAACCTCAAGAAGGGAGCCGCCCTCGAGTTCGCCCACGGGTTCAACATCACCTACAAGCTCATCGCCCCTCCCGAGGACGTGGACGTCATCATGATGGCCCCCAAGTCCCCCGGTGACAAAGAGAGGGACGAGTTCGTCGCCGGATTCGGCGTCCCCGCTCTGATCTGCGTCTACCAGGACTACACCGGCAACGCCAAGAAGATCGCCCTGGCCCTCGCCAAGGGACTCGGATCCACCCGCGCCGGAGTCTTCGAGACCACCTTCGACAACGAGACCTACACCGACCTGTTCGGCGAGCAGGCTGTCCTGTGCGGAGGTATGACGGCCCTGATCAAGGCCGGTTTCGAGACCCTCACCAAGGCCGGGTACCCTCCCGAGATGGCCTACTTCGAGGTCCTCCACGAGACCAAGCTGATCGACGACCTGATCTACGCCGGCGGCTTCGAGCTCATGTGGCACGTCGTCTCCAACACCGCCGAGTACGGCGGACTGACCAGGAGGGACAGGGTCATCACCGACAAGTCCAAGGAGGGCATGCAGTCCATCCTGAACGACATCCACGACGGCACCTTCAAGAACCAGTGGAGGGCCGACTTCGAGAACGGGCTCAAGGGGCTCCACGAGATGGAGGACGCCGAGAAGAAGCTCCAGCTCGAGGCCACCGGCAAAGAGATCCGCAAGCTCTTCGAGAGGAAGAACTGAAACTCCAAGGGGCCGGATGAGCGCATGAGCGGTCTGACCGTCAGGACGAGGAACGGGATCTTCCCGGCCGAACTCGACGACTCGGACATCTCGAACGCCATCTGGCTCTCCCTTCCCCTCGAGCTCACCACCAACATGCTCGGGGGGATGGCCTACTGCGAATGCCCCGTGAAGGCCCTGATGCCCAAGGAGGGCAGGGTCACGGAGCTCGAGACGGGCGATATAGCGTACTGGCCCGGACCGGGTGCGCTGTGCTTCTTCTTCGGCCCGACGCCACTGAGCAGCGAGGACGGGAGACCCGTGTCCCCCTATCCCGTCATCAGGATCGGGAGGTTCACCGGCGACTGCTCCGGGATGGACGAGGCCGGCGACAGGCAGAGGATCGTCCTCGAACCGCCTTACCGATGTTTCTACGAAGCTTTGCTGCGGGAAGATTCCGTATCAGACCTTTCATGTTATCGATTGCTGTATGTTGAAGTCCGAGTCCTCGGACGAGGACGAGGACGGTCAGAAGCACCTATGATGCCCTTGTACTCGTTCCGTTTTGAGCTATCGAAGGTATTAATAATGGTTCGATGATTTAGAGGATGAACTTGACCGACCATCACCTTGCGATGATGGTCGTAAAGAGTTTGATAAAGCGTTTACCTGACGAGTTCGGCGATCAGCCGAACAACGCTCAGGACCAGGGCGATCAACTGGACCGTCGCGCCCTGGTTCTCCCCTTCGGGGGAGCTCCTTCCCTCTTTCGAGGGCCTGTTCTCGGTGATTCTTGTCACCTCCTCCAGAGAGCGGAAATCCTCACGCAAGACGAAGTCCTGCGTTTGGACTTCGTCCCCGGTAATCTCCAGTATTCGTTACTACTATTTAACATACATCTTAACAATGTTTAAGGATACTCAATTGGATGAATAATCTTGATGATCAACGATAAAAATCATATCGGCATGCATTAGCCGAAGTACTGACGAAGTCCGAACAGATTTTACGAAATGGGATGGAGACGGGCGCCGGACAGGAACTCGACCTTCGAAGACCGAGATACCTGCCCGTGATACTGTCCCCGTTCTCCGCGATATCCCGAACGGTCCCGCTCGCGACGATCGTTCCCCCGCTATCCCCGCCGCCCGGACCCATGTCGATCACATAGTCGGCGTTGCGGATCACATCGAGATCGTGCTCGATCACCACGACGGTCGCACCGTTGTCCAGGAGGGCCTGGAAGACCCCCAGCAGGACCTGCACGTCCAACGGGTGCAGGCCTATCGAAGGCTCGTCGAAAACGAAGACCGAATCCGTCTGCGTCCTGCCGATCTCGCTCGCGAGCTTCAGACGCTGCGCCTCCCCTCCGGAAAGGCTCGGCGTCTCCTCGCCCAGCGTGAGGTATCCGAGACCGAGCCTCTTCAGGACCTCCAGCCTCGAAGCCACGGACCTCATGTCCCTGCAGAACCCGATGGCCGCGTCCACGTCCATGTCCATCAGCTCCGGCATGGAGGCGCTCTCTCCGGCCTTGTTCGAGATCCTCATATCGTATGCGGCCCTCGAATAGCGAGACCCGCGGCAATCCGGACAGGGGATGCTCACATCCGGAAGGAACTGGACATCCAGGTTGACGACGCCGGTCCCGTCGCATCCGGGGCACCGCAGGGAACCCGTGTTGTACGAGAAATCCCCCGCGCCGCAACCCCTCTCCTTGGCGACCGGGGTCCTGGCGAACATCTTCCTCAGCTCGTCGTGGACGCCCGCATAGGTGGCCACCGTCGAGCGCACGTTGATCCCGATCGGGGTCGCGTCGATGAGCTTGACATGCCTGATGCCGTCGGCCTCCACCGAACGGACGTGCGACGGCGGAGCGCCGCCTCCGATCATCGACTCCAGTGCGGGCACGAGGCATTCCAGCACCATCGTGGTCTTGCCCGACCCGGACACGCCCGTGACCACGGTGAGCCTCCCCTTGGGGATGTCCGCCTCCAGCGGCTTGACGGTGTGTATCTCGGAGGTGGAGAGGTGTATCCTCCCCATGGCGAACATGTCCTCCTTCGGAGCACGCGTCCGGTACTCCGTGTCCGCCCTACCGGTCAGGAACGGCCCGATCCGGGAGGACGGGTCGTCCCCGATCTCGGGGACCGTCCCCTGTGCTATGACGCGGCCGCCGTCGGCCCCCGCGCCCGGCCCCATCTCCACGACCCAATCCGCCTCCTTCAGGATCTGGACGTCGTGATCCACAAGGACCACGGAGTTCCCGTCGGAGACCAGGTCGTCCATGACGCCGATCAGACCGACGATGTTGGACGGGTGCAGGCCGATCGACGGCTCGTCGAGCACGTACAGGACCCCGGTCGTGCGGTTGCGCACCGCGCGTGCCAGCTGCATCCTCTGCCTCTCGCCCGTCGAGAGCGTCGAGGCCGAGCGGTCCAGAGTCAGGTATCCCAATCCCAGGTCCGTGAGCCTCTTCGCCGTGTCCAGGAAGGAGTCGCAGATGCTCCCGGCAATCGGGGCAGACCTCCTCCTTCAGGAACCTCTCGACCCTCTTCATGCCCTTCTCGTCCTTCACCTTGGACAGGGCGTTCTCCACCGTGTAGACGGCGCTGTAGTAGGTGAAGTCCATCTCGCCGGCGTTGTTGGAGTTCTTGGACTTGTACAGGATGTGCTTCTTCACCGCCGGACCGTGGAAGACGATCTCCTTCTCCTCGGCGGTCAGATCGCGGAACGGGACGTCGGTGCGGACGCCCATCTCGCGGCAGACGTCGGTCATCAGCGACCACATCAGGCTGTTCCAGGGCGCGACGGCGCCCCCGTCGATGGTCAGGGAGTCGTCCGGAACCAGGGTGGACTCGTCCACCGTGCGGACGCTGCCGGTGCCACCGCACCTCTGGCAGGCGCCGCGGGAATTGAACGCCAGGTCCTCCGCCGAAGGGGCGTAGAAGCGCTCACCGCATTCCGGACAGACGAGCTCCTTCTCGGCGGCGACGTTCAGCGTAGGTTCAAGATAGTGCCCGTTCGGGCAGCGGTGGCTCGCCAGACGGGAGTACATCAGACGGAGGCCGTTCAGGAGCTCCGTCCCGGTCCCGAAGGTGCTGCGGATGCCCGGGACCCCGGGGCGCTGATGCAGCGCCAGCGCCGCGGGCACATAGAGCACCTCGTCCACGCACGCCTTCGACGCCTGCGTCATCCGGCGACGGGTGTACGTCGACAGCGACTCCAGATAGCGCCTGGAGCCCTCGGCGTACAGGACCCCGAGCGCCAGCGACGATTTCCCGGATCCGGAGACGCCCGCGATCCCCACGATCCTCCCGAGCGGGATGTCCACATCGACGTTCCTGAGGTTGTGGACCCTGGCCCCGCGGACGAGCATCCTGTCTATCATCGGTTCCCCGCCAGCTCCGCGCCGGAGAACGACATGGTCGGGATGCTGACCACTCCCGTCTGGACGACGTCCGAACCGATCATCTCCACGGCCTTCACGGCCTCCAGCATGTTGCCCATGAGGAGGGAGTTGTTCACCACGCCGACGACCTCGCCGTTCCTGATCAGGTACCCGCATCTGACGTTCAGTCCGAACCTCCCGGACAGCTCGTCGGCCTCCGGGTTCGCGAACCTCTCCACCAGGATCCCGCGGTCGGTCTGGGCGACGATCTCGTCCCTGGAGCACCTGCCGGGCCTCACCGTCAGATTGAGCGGCTTCACGACCGGCGTCCTCTCGAAGGCCCCCTGGGCCTCCACGCTGGACCTCCTCATGCCGTTGCCGGTGCTGTCCCCGCAGAAGGAGTCCCTCAGGAACGATCTGAGAACCCCGTCCTCGATGACGGCGCGCTTCTCAGTCGGTGTTCCTTCATCGTCGAACACGCAGGACAGCGGCGCGGACACAGTCGGGTCGTCGACCATCGTCAATTCCTTCGACGCGACCTCCTGCCCGATCGAATCCTTCCAGAGGCTCCTGCCGTACTTCACGTTCTCGCCGTTGACGGCGGAGCCCACGGACGTCAGCATCATCTCCCCCAGCTGACCGGGCGGGAGGATCATGGAGAGGCTCTCGTGGCCTTCGAAGCCCTTGGCGGAGGCGGAGTCCCTGGCCTGCCTGGACAGGGACCTTCCGATATCCTCGATCGGGATGTCGAGGTGCGTTCCGTGGAATGTCTCCGCCCCCTCGCCGGGGTGCTCCCCCCTGAACATGGATGTGAAATGGCCGTACACCAGGGTGCTCCTGTGGAACGCGTCGACGCCGTTGGAGTTCATGACTCTGGAGATGTTCGTGGAGACGCGGATCTGCGCCCTGGGGATGTCGACGTCGCAGGAGTCGATCAGCCTCCTGGCGAGGTCCCTTAGGACATCGGGCGTGACATCCTCGACCCTCCTGTCCCATACGTCGGGTTCCGCGATCCTCGCCTTCCCCGGGACGGCGAAGGAACGGGGCTCCTTGCTCTCCGGAGAGAAGCGGAGGATGTTCTCGGCCATCCTCACGCACTCCGGAACGGATAGATCCCCGCTCAGGACGGTGGACGCTTTCCCCTGACGGCCACCGTCGGCCATCCTGACCATGATCCCGGATTCGCGCTTGGTCTCGATGTTGCTGATGCGGGTCCCGTCGATGTAGACCGTGTGGATCACGGACTCGGATGCGTACGCCTCCGCCTGCCAGTACCCCTCGACGGCCTTCAGGGCCTTCTCCGCGTAGGGGTCGATCACTGTCCTCCCCCCACGATCATCCTGGCGCGCATGTACGGGCCTCCGGTGGAGACGCGCACCCAATCCTCGATCCCCTTGCCGCACATCCCGCCGTCCAGGACGACCTCTTTCGAGAGAGCGTCCACCGACGACAGGATGTCGACCGAACGGCCGGTCAGCGTGAAGGACTGGAGGGGCTTCACGATCTCGCCGTTCCTGATCAGGAACCCGCGGAGGCATTTGGCTTCGAAGCATCCCCCGACCGGATCCTCCATCCCGTTCAGCATCTTGTCGCAAAGGATGCCCTCCTTCGTATCGGCGACCAGCTCGTCCCTGTCCCATTCGCCGGGGCCGAAGAACGTGTTGGTCATCCTGACCCACACCCTCTTCCCGGCGTTCTCCGCCCTGCCGTTGCCCGTCGGGTGGACCCCCAGACGGGAGGCGGTCTCCAGACTGTGCATGTAGCCCTTGTACTCCCCGCGGTCGATTATCGTGACCCTGGAGGACGGCGTCCCCTCGTCGTCGAACGGGATGGACCCGTGGGCGCCGGGGACGGTGCCGTCGTCGTACATCGTTATCAGGTTAGACGCGACCCTCCTGCCGACCGCGTCGGTCAGGAACGAGCGCCTCTTGGTGATCTCGTCGCCTTCGGAGGCGTGGCCCATGGCCTCGTGGGCCAGCAGACCGGAGACCATCGGATCCGATATCACGGTTAGATTGCCGGACGGGGCGCGCTCGGCAGAGAGGGTGGCGACCGCTTCCCTGGCGGCGGTCCTGCCGATCTCCTCGAGGTCGGCGTCCTTGACTACCTCAAACCCCTTGGTGCTGTCCGGACCCTCGTAGTACTGCTCCATCCTCTGGCCGTCGGCGGCGATGGACATCGCCCGGCATATCGTGCGGACCTCCTCCCAACTCAGGTCGGAACCCGCCGAATTGACCAGCGCGTTGGTCTTGATCTCCTCCGAATAGGCTCCGGCGCGGTTGATCACGCGGTCGTCGATGGCCTGTGCCCTGTCGAGGTCCAGCGCTGCGGAGATCTTCTCGTCCAGACCGACGGAGTCGGGATGGATCCTGACCTTGGCGCGGTAGTTCCCGGTGACGGCCGACGGTTCCAAAGACATCCCTGGGACCCCGTCGCCCTTCGCGTTGGTCGCCGCTTCCTCGGCCGCGCGCATCACGTCGTCGCGGTCGAAGGATGTGACGGTGCCGTATCCCCAGCGCCCTCCGGACCACGCCCTCAGGCATATCCCGCCGGTGCTCCTCTGGACCAGCTGCTTCAGGTCGCCGTTGATGGTGCTGGCCCCGGCGACCCTCGTCGTCTGGGAGCGCGCGTCCGCGAACTCCGCCCCGAGGTCCCTCATCCTCTCCACCGCCAGGTGGAGGACGTCCTGGGCCTCCTCCGCTCTCAAGGAGACGGATTCCATCATACCACCGTGAAGGAGTGGTCGAACGATGTCAGTATCTCGCATCCGCCCTCGGTGATCAGGACGGTGTCCTCGATCCTTATCCCGCCCACGCCTGGGATGTACACCCCGGGCTCGGCGGAGACGATGTTGCCCGCCTTCAGGATGTGGTCGGACTTGGGGGACACGGAGATGTGCTGGTGCACATCCATCCCGATGCCGTGGCCGAAGGAGTGGATGAACTTGCCCTTGAACTCGGAATCGTCGATGACCTTCCTGGCGGCCAGGTCAGCATCGCAGGCCTTGGCGCCGTCGCGGTACTCCGCGATCCCGGCCTCCTGCGCCTTGAGGACTATACCGTAAGCTCTCTCCAGAACCTCCGGGGGCCTCCCCAGGAACACGGTGCGGGTCATGTCCGAGCAGTACCTGTCGTACTTGGTGCCGAAGTCGAAAAGAGCGGTGTCGCCCTTCTTCAGCCTGTAGTCGCAGGGCATGTGGTGCGGTTGCGAGGACCATGCGCCGAAGGCGGCGATGGTGTCGAATGCGTTGCCGGTCCCGCCCAGCTCGCGCATGCGGTTGTCCATCCTGGAGGCGACCTCCCTCTCTGAGACTCCTTCGGACAGCATGTCCGGGATCTCCCCGGCGACCTTGGATGAGATCTCGCATGCTTTCCTGGTGGCCTCGATCTCCTTGGCGTCCTTGACGGAGACGGTGTCCCCGATGGCCTTGGACGCGTTGACTATCTCGATGTCGGCGGTCTTCCTGACGTATTCGGCGGCGGCGTACGAGACGCTGTTGACGTTGAACCCGACCTTGGTGCATCCCTTGAGGGCGTCCTTGATGAACTGGTCGCGCTCCTTGCGGTCATGGTAGACATGGACGTTGCCGGCCCCGGAACGGGCGCCCTCCTCTTCGAGGATGCTCACGATCACGTCCAACCCGTTGGGTCCGGCGATGGCGAAGCTACCCTCGAAGGTGCCCGAGGTCTGCTCGGTGACGTACCAGAAAGCCGAATCCAGGAAGGGCTCCCCGTCGTTGGCTATGACGACGGCGTCCATGCCGTCCGCGTTCTCCAAAAGCCTCTCGGCCCTCGTCTTCTGCATGGCACGACATCATGCATTCCGTAGATAAGGCGTGCCCGGAATCGTGCCGTTCCAGAGATGGAGAGTGTCCCGCATGGGACGGGACATGGAATGAAGAATGCGGACTTCGGTCGTGACTCGATGGTGCGAAGATATGAAATAGCGCAGACGCCTGGTTCGGTGCAGGATGCGATTCCCCCATCGGAGAGAAGTCCGGAAGACCTTGGAAGAACCGAAGGGGTTGCTCGCAGAAAGGAACCAGGTCCATTATGCCTGGGAGAGGTGCATTCATTATGACATGCAATAGCGAATTCAGCAGGGGGGGGGGGCTTCCGCCCCCTCTCGTCTGAAGACGTCTGGCGATAAGTCGTGCAAAAAGCACAGCGTCCGCAGGATCGGCGTGTTCGCCGTCCTAGCGGTTCTTATCATGACGGCGGTGGCATTCGTACCGTTGTTCGATCAGGCCGATTCTGCATCATCGTCGGGTGGATATTGGACCTATACGGTCACATCCGACGGCAAGGTCACCGGTTCCGGCTCCGCCCTCCCGTCTCCGGGGAAGTTCACCGCCCCGGTGCAGGCAGGTTCGTACGGCAGGAGCACGGATGGTTACAGCACGGGAGATTGGGGATTCGATTCCAAGGGGTGCGGTCCGTTCGGATCGTTCTACGCCGCTTTCGACGCCTGCCACGGCAACAAGATCCTCTGTCATCTGGACCCGAACGACCTGACGCAATCCATCGACAAGGTAGCGCTGTCCACCGGCTATAAGGACCACACCATCAACATAATGTGGGTCCTCCCGACCATCTACTGGAGCGTTGACAAGAACACCGGGGATCTCATTCTGTCCAACGACCCGTCCAAGGGTACCGCATATGCGCACACCATCGACGGGGACGTCCACGAGTACCTCGCGATCGGGGTCTACGAGGCGTCCTACACGACCATCGGCGGGAAGATCGTCCTCACATCGACCACGGGGACCAAGCCCCTCAATGATGCCCATAAGCCGGGAAACGAGAGCATGGATAGGGCTCACTTCAGGACGTATGCGAACAACAACACGGTGGCTACGGAGGACGGCACGACCGTCACCGGGCACGCCATGCTCTGGAACCTCTACGCCTGGCAGCTCTACAGGTTCTCCGTCCTGACCGTCGGAGGCGGATGGGACTCCCAGGGCATCTTCGGGAACGGGGACGTCTACAACGCCTACAGTCTCGGAGGAGGGCATACCGGATACTCGGCCAATACCACGGGGGCTCTGGACAAGTCCGGTCCGTATGCGGGTAGTTTCTCGTACTCCGAATCCGTCAAAGTGTTCATCGAAAATGCGTGGGGGTCGCTCGATGATTTCGTCGATGGGGTTCTGTTTTACAAAGATGATAATAGACAGATCAAGATGTACGCCACCCAGTCGTCCAAGCCGACCGATTCCTCGTCGGATTATTCGACGGTGGTCGGCGTTCTGCCCTCAGGCGATTATTATGGTCCGTCTACTTCCTCCGAATATCCGGCATACTGGGGATTGCATGTCGACACGTGGACAGGACATTGGAATGAACGTTATAAAGAAGGGCTTTACGACGGTCTCTCTACCGGAGGGGGCGGCACGTTCTCGGAGCCTAATGGCCTCGATGTGGGCGGATTCTCGTACAGTTACGGGTCGATAATCGAGAGATCCGGGCTCTCATACATGGACGCAAGCGATAGTGTGGGCTACTCATCCAGCTCCACAGGGGGTCGCCTGGCCTTCGTGTTCGGCGCCGATCCGGCGGCACCCGCTCCCGAGGTGAAGGTGACGTACAACCACGACGACCTGAGAGCGCTCCTGAAACAGTATGGATACAAAGAGGATCTCGCCGACAACCTCTTGAAGCAGCCGAGGGGGAAGGAGAACTACGATAAGCTGAAAGATGTGGAGGGGTTCAGGCACGTCGGTTGGATCGTGGACGGGGTGCAATGCGCCGCGGAATCCAGGTTCCTGAAGACCACTGACCACGAGGCCAGGTCGGTATGGGTCGGATTGCCCGCGGTGACCTACGACCACAGCGAGCTCATCAGGCTCACGGGGGACCAGTACTCGACGCTGGGGCTGAGCAACGCCATCGAGATCCCGGGACACGACGGGTACGAGCAGCTCCCCGACAGGGACGGGTACGAGCACACCGGGTGGCGGATCGCGTACGGGGGGAAGGAGTACGAGGTCGGTCCGGCCGACGGGTTCGTGACGCGCAATTCCCACACGGCGGTATCGCTCTGGAAGGAGATCCCGACGGTCACCTTCGATCACAGCCAACTGACGAATATCGTTGGGACGGACGGCGAGGGCGTCTCCGATCTTCAGACGAGCATGACCATCGAGGGGAACGGAAACTATCCTCAGCTTCCGAACACCGCCGGGTATAGGCATACCGGGTGGGAAATCGACGGGAAGACGGTGGCACCCACGGCTGGTCTGGTATCGGAGAAGACGCACAATGCGAGATCCCTGTGGGAGAAGATCCCCGATTCCGGTTCGTTCCGTCCGATTCCGATAATTCCAGATGACACAGATCCCGTGGATCCGGGCGCCACGGTGCCGGTCGTCACCCAAGGGAACTCCGAGCCCTGGCTCGGGGAGGACGGCAAAACCATTCTACTCTTGGCCATCGTAGTGGCGATCATCGCCGAACTGGCCGTGCTCTGCATCTCCAGGAGAAGATGAAAATGATCCGAGGTATCCGTCAGATTTCTGATGGCCCCTGCCTGTGTGGACAAACAGAGCCCCGGGAGGATCCCCTCCCAGGGTTCTTCCCATTTCCTGACTCGCCGAGATGCGGAAGTGAGAAACCCGTCCCGAGGCGGTGGAGCAATTCTCAAATGCCGATCCACTCATTCCCGACGATCCTCTTCAGCGCGGATATCGCAGAGAGGGATGCGAGGTACGAGGTCTTGGGGTTGTCCGGGGACGGCACGTTGTACGTGTGGCAGGTCATCTCGCCGAACTCTCCCCTCAGCCTGAGCTCGTGGGAGTTGCTGTGGCTCGCCGGATCCAGGACGATCTTGACCTTGGTCCTGTCGAACCCCACTCCGAGCAACGCGACGGTCGCCGCCACGTTGATGTTCTTGGGGAACAGCCTGACCGCATCCCTTGCGGAGCCCGTGAAGATGACCGTGGGCTCCTTGACCTTGTCCACGTCTATCCCGTGGTCGATGATGTACGGGACGCCCTCGAGGCTCTTGGGACCCTTGGTGGTGATCAGCTCCACCTCGTCCAGCCTCCCGACCGCCGACGATCTGAGACCGTCCGTCCCGCAGATCGCTCCCGACGGAATGAAGATCTTGGCCTCGGCGTGGCACGCCTTGTCCTTCACCATCGCCCTGAAGTCGTCGTCCACCAGCGCTCCGACGGACATCAGCATGATGTCCACGCCCCTGGAGACCACCTTGGGGGCGATGTCCTTCGCCGCCGCCTGGGAGGCCGCCTCGATCACGAGGTCGCAGTGGTACAGCTCCTCCTCCACGTTGTCCACGACGATGGCCTTCTTCAGCTCGTCGGCCAGCTTCTCGGCGCGGGGGCGTTCCATGTCCATGAGGTAGATCCTCTTGACCTCCGTCATCTCGTCCGCGGCCCTGGCGAGCTTGCAACCGATGGAGCCGCACCCGACTATCGTTATGCGCATGCCGGCTCGACCGGGATGGGACTATTAAGAAGTTCTGACAGAAAATCAACGCAGGTCGTTCGAAAAACCGAATCCCGCTACGAAACGGTTTGATTTCCCGACGGATTCCGCAGAATCCGCCGGGATGGATGTTTCACCCGAGCATGGCCTTCATGTCCGACTCGTAGTCGGAGATGGGGTGGATGTCGTACTCGTTGACCAGCACGTTGAGCACTCCGGGGGACAGGAACGCCGGGAGCGACGGTCCGAGGTAGATGCCCTTGATCCCCAGGGAGAGCAGCGAGAGCAGGATGCACACGGCCTTCTGCTCGTACCAGGACAGCACCATGGACAGCGGGAGCTCGTTGACCCCGCATCCGAAGGCGTTGGCCAGTGCCAGGGCCACCTGTACCGCTCCGTACGCGTCGTTGCACTGCCCCATGTCCATCATGCGGGGGAGCCCGGCGACAGTTCCGAGGTCCAGGTCGTTGAACCTGTACTTCCCGCACGCCAGGGTCAGCACGACGCTGTCGGAGGGGGTGTTGGCGACGAAGTCGCGGTAGTAGCCGCGTCCGGGCTTGGATCCGTCGCATCCTCCGACCAGGAAGAAGTGCTTGATCTGCCCGGCCTTGACGGCCTCGACGACCTTGTCCGCCACGGACAGCACGAACCCGTGACCGAATCCGGTGGTGAGAGTTCCGTTCCCGGTCGTGGCCTCCTTGAAGCCTCCGAGCGCCAGGGCCTTCTCGATCACCGGGGCGAAGTCCTTCTTGTCGTCGATGTGGACCGTTCCCGAGTAGTACACGGGCCCGGTGGTGAACACCCTGTCCTTGTAGGACTCCGCCGGGGGCATCAGGCAGTTCGTGGTGAACACGATCGCCGCGGGGACGTCGAACTCCTTCTTCTGGTTCTGCCAGGCGGTCCCGTAGTTGCCCTTGAGGTGGGGGTACTTGTTCAGCTCGGGGTACGCGTGGGCGGGGAGCATCTCGCCGTGGGTGTAGACGTTGATGCCCTTCCCGGCGGTCTGCTCGAGGATTGCCTTCAGGTCCTCCAGGTCGTGCCCGGTGACGATGATCGCCGGACCGGCTTCAACATCCCTGGTGACTGTGGCGGGGGCGGGGACGCCGAACTTGGTGGTGTTGGCGTGGTCCAGCATTTGCATGCATGCGATGTTGGCCTTCCCGACCTCGAGAACCACGGGGAGCAGATCGTCCATCCCGCCGTCGGAACCGACGGCGCGGAGGGCCTTGTACATCATGGCGTCGACCTCGGCGTTGGTCTCGCCGAGCATCTCGGCGTGGTACGCGTATGCCGCCACACCGCGGATCCCGAACAGGATCAGGGACTTGAGGGAGCGGATGTCCTCCTGGGCGGTCCAGACCTTGGACATGTCCAGCTCCTTGGTCTCCTTCTCCTTGAATCCGAACAGGCCCTTCTTCACGCCGGCGGCCTTCCTGACCTCGGCCGTCATGGCCCTGATGCTGTCCGCATCGAAATCCACGTTCGTGAGGGTGGCGAAGAGCGCCTTCCTGACCAGGCTGTTGACCTGGGCGGAGGGGTTCTCGACGGTCTCGGCGAGACCGACCAGGGCGCCCGTGAGCTCATCCTGGAGCAGGGCGACCTCGGAGGTCTTCCCGCAGACGCCGGCCTTTCCTTTGCAGCCCGCGCCTCCGGCGGTCTGCTCGCACTGGAAACAGAACATCTCGTTCGACATAGTATCCGTACCTCTTTCGGTGGGATGTGATAGAACGTGTGTTATATATAACGGAAGTGTTGTTTCTACAACGAAATGAACAACGTCCCGAACATCCTCAGGAACACCGGCCTGTTCGCCGGGATCTCGGACCAGGAGATGCTGGCCATGTCCAAATGCCTCGGAGCCAGAAGGCAGAGGTACGGGCCCGGGGAATACCTGTTCCGCAGCGGGGACTCCGTCGGAGAGCTGTGCGTGGTGCTCGAAGGAACTGTGGACATCGCGAAGCAGGACTGGTGGGGGAACTCCGCCGTCCTGTCGTCCAACGGACCTGGGAGCATCGTCTGCACCGAATACGCGTGCGCCCACGGGGAGAAGATGGATGTGAGCGTCGTGTCGTCCAATCAATCGGAGGTGCTGTTCCTGGAGATCGCCAAGGTCACCCGCGTGTGCAGGTCCACCTGCGAATTCCACAGCAGGCTGATCGGGAATCTCGTCCAGATCCTCGCCAGGGACGCGTTGGAACTGGACCGCAGGCTGGACAGGATGTCCAAGAGGACTACGCGCGACAAGGTCCGCGCGTACCTGTCCGACCAGGCCCGCCTGGCCGGGGGGAACGAGTTCACCGTCCCCCTGAACCGTCAGGAGATGGCGGACCACCTGGGCGTGGACCGCAGCGCCCTGTCCGCGGAGCTGGGCAGGATGAAGAGGGACGGGATCCTGGACTTCTCCAAGAACCGCTTCACCCTGATCGTCGACGGCGCCCCTCCCACTCGGCCGTGAACTCGTCGAGGAACCCGACCATGTACGCGTGGCGAGCCTCCGCCATGCGACGCGCAGTTTCGGTGTTCATCATATCCTTCAGCTTCAGGAGCTTCTCGTGGAAGTGGTTGATCGAGGTGCCCCGGTTCGCGTAGTACTCGGCCTCGGACATGTCCTCCCTGTATGATTCGTCGGGGATGTGCATGGCGCGCCCCTTGCTCCCGCCGTAGGCGAAGGCCCTAGCGATGCCGATGGCGCCTATAGCGTCCATCCTGTCCGCATCCTGGACTATCTTGCCTTCCAGCGTGTCGGGGACCGCGGAATCCCTCCCCTTGAACGATATCTGCGATATGACCGAGCATATCCAGTCCTGGACGTCCGCCGGGATCGATTCCGACTCCATGAACCGACGGGCGTTGGCGTGGTTCTCGGTGGAGAACATCTTGCGGTCGTCGGCGTCGTGGAGCAACGCTGCGAGGCGGACGATGGCCTCGTCGCCTCCCTCCCGACGGCATATGCTCAGCGCCAGGTCGTGGACCCTCATGCTGTGATAGAAATCGTGCCCGCTGCTGTCCCCTTCGAACAGTCCGCGGATGTGCGCCTCGGCGCGCTAGAACGTTCCCTCGTCCATGCTCCGGGCATAACACGCGATTAGATATCCGTGCCGTCGGAGCATCCGTACAGTCCTGGCACAGTTTCCGCATATACCATATAGTGATACTAGGATTTGGTCCGCATGAAGGTATCGACGAGAGGGAGGTACGCCCTGCGCATAATGTTGGACATCGCCGTGAACGCCGGCGACTCGCCGGTGAGCTTCAAGGACGTGTCCTGCAGGCAGGACATATCGCTCAAGTACATGGAGCAGATCGGCGCGCTCCTGACCCGCGCCGGACTCCTCAGGAGCGTGCGCGGAGCCCAAGGAGGGTATTACCTCGCCAAACCGCCCTCCGAGACGACGATCGGATCCATCCTGAGGATCACCGAAGGGCAATTGAGCCCGGTCGCATGCCTGGACTCGGGCGTGAACACCTGTCCCAGATGCGCCGACTGCATGACGATCCCCCTCTGGGAGAAGCTCAACGACGCGGTCCTCGGGGTGATCGACAACATGACCCTCCAGGACCTGATCGACATCAGCCGCGAGCGCCACCTCGTCTCGATCGACGGATCGTGAGCCTCGATCCGGAACGACCCATCTGCCCCCGCGTCTGGATCCCTCCCTCCTCAGCCTGCCTTCGGAGACCAGCTTCTTCGTCAAGGCGTAGACCCTGTTGCGGGATATCCCCGTCTCGGACGACAGCTCGTCCAACGAGATCCCGTCGTCCGCCCGTATCAGCCTCAGGATCGCCTCCTCTCCGCCGTCGCGTACATCCGTAACCTTCTTCAGACTCACGGTCACGGTGGTGCGGGACGGTTCGTACGTCTGCTCGATGACGGGCTCGTTCAATCCCGAAGATCTCACCCCGAGGATCGATCTGTTGACCCCGGTGCCGGCCCTCTCGATGAGTCCCACCAGCCCGAACATGCGGAACAGCGTGGGATTCCTGGGATTACTCTGTCCGCCCTTCATCGCCACCCCGACGGGTATCCTGAACAATCCCGGATTGGAGATCGTGATGCTATCGGGCCTCCTGTCGATGACCACGCCCATCTCCCCCTGGTAATCGGCGTGGACTATCGCGTTCGTGATGAGCTCCCTGACGGCCTTCCGGAGATCCGTATCGTCCCTGCTGACCAGGTCCCTGCCGAACGTCAGAGGCTCCGGCAGCGAGTTCCAGGCCCTGTCGGATACCGTGACGCAGAAGTCGAAGAGGTTGTCGTTCCTCCCGGGGTTCATGGACGATACGCGGTCGGTCCAATCGGAACCCCCGTCGACGAACTCGCGGTAGTCGAGGAAGTAGTTGGGGAAGGCCTTCGCGATGTGGAGGCTGTCGCAGAACATCAGCGCGCCTGCCCTGGTCGGATGCTTCGCGCCGTCGACCTCCCCGACCGCTCCCAGAAGTTCCAGGAATTCGATATCGGACAGGGCGTTGTACGGACTTCCCGGATTCCTGGAAGCGAACCTCGTCCTGTACCTGCCGACGGTGTCCGATTCCAACGCCTCCATCGGCACCTCCCTCAGAGGGGCGCCGTCATCCGGCACATCCTGGGAATCGCGGATCATCTCGTTCAGCCTGGAACGGTCGCAGTGATGATCGCCCTGACCGTACCTGACGAATGTGCCAGACGTCATGTTCCCGTTCAGATAGACCGGCTTGAGGCACCTGTCCGCTTCCGGGATCCTGATCACGATGACGTCCTTCCCGTCCGCATTCTCGATCCTGATGTCGTCGTCCACGAGGATGTTCGCGCTGACTTTCTGGGTGTTGGCGAGCATGTTCCAGAGGTCGTCGACGATCTTGGAGGCGTTGCTCACCCCAGTCACATGGGTCCCTCCCTCTTCCGATACCCCGAACACGACAACGCCTCCGCCGGTGTTCGCGAAGGCCGAATAGGTCTCCCAGAAGCTTCTGGGAACGGCGTCCGCGGCCTTCTTGTATTCCACTTCCAGCCCTTCGGGGACGCTCGGATCGAAGCCCATGGTCCGAGATAATTCATTTTTGTTTATTTATTTTATCTGAAAAATCATATTTTTCATTTTATTCATTTGATTTTTATTTTATTTCATCTTATTTTCAAATGAATACGAAATGAACCGCCCGTACAGACAGAGACCCAGAAGAGACAGATGGTGGACCCAGCCGGATTCGAACCGGCGACCTCCGCCGTGTGAAGGCGACGTCATAACCAACTAGACCATGAGTCCGATGGACACGGGCAAACCGTCACCGTATTTAAGGATAACATCAAAGCCAAAACGCGACCGGATCGACGTGTGGTGGGCCCGGCCGGGATTGAACCGGCGACCTTCGCCTTGTAAGGGCGACGTCATAACCACTAGACCACGAGCCCGCGGGAACGCCATATCCCGAAGCGGTATTTATAAGCCGACGGGCACCGGAACCGGGCCCCCCAAGCCAGTTATATAGAATGACGTCATTGGCGACGTTGCGCGATTGTAGTCTAGCGGTTAGGACGGGGGCTTCCCAAGCCTCTGACCCGGGTTCGATTCCCGGCAATCGCACCATTCTCGCATCATTTAGCGTCCAGCGCACGCTCTGGAAATCCTAATTAACATCATTCCCATGGTCCGTCCCATGGACATGCTCGAGATAGACGGTTCCCGCGGAGAAGGGGGAGGACAGATGGTCCGCACATCGGTGGCCATGTCCACCGTCACGGGCATCCCGGTCCATCTGACCCGCATAAGGGAGAACAGACCCACCAACGGACTCTCCAAGCAGCACGTGGCCGCCGTCATGGCGGTAGCTGAGATGGCCGGATCGACCGTCGAAGGCTGCGTAGCGGGATCCGGCGACCTCCTGTTCTACCCCGGCACCGAGCAGACGTACGACATCGACGTCAACATCAGCTCCGCCGGGAGCATCAGCCTGGTCCTGCAGGCCATGATGCTGGCCGCTCGCAAGCACACGCGCAGGCTCAGGGTGGACATCTGCGGTGGCACCAACGTCATGTGGGCGCCCCCCATAGACTCCTATTCGACCCTCCTGTTCCCCATGATGAGCAGGATGGGCATCGCCGCGGACGCGAAGATCATCGACCGCGGTTTCTATCCCCAGGGGGGAGGGCGCGTCATCGCCACCCTGGACCCCATCGGCGGCATCGAACCGCTGAACCTCGATTCGCTGGGCGAACTGAAGCGCATCAGGGGGATCTGCTTCTGCCAGCGCCTGGCGGACTGGATCCCCGAAGCGATGATGAAGAGCTGCGAGGAGAGCTTCGAATCGGTCGCCGACGTGGACATCTCCCTGCAGTACACCGACGGCGACTCCCGCGGGGCCGGACTCGTCCTGGTCGCGGAGTACGAGAACGGCATGCTCGGCAGCAACGCCCTCTCCGCCAGGGGAATGTCCCCCGAGAGGAGCGGCAAGGACGCCGCCAAGGACCTGCTGAGCGAGATGACCAGCGGGGCCACCATCGACGTCCACACCGCCGACCAGCTGCTCCCGTACATGGCCATGGCCCGGGGGGAGAGCTCGTTCTACGTGTCGAGGATCAGCAGGCACCTGCTGAGCCAGATGGACACTCTGGAATCGTTCCTCGACGTGAAGTTCGGCGTGGAGAGGATCAACGACGTCTACCGCTTCACGGTGACCCCGGGGGTCCAGCGATGAGGCCGTTCGTGCATGTGAACTGCGCCATGTCCGCCGACGGGAAGATCGCCGGCCCGGACAGGACCCAGGTGTCGATCTCCTCGGACGAGGACAAGACCCGCGCCAAGGGGCTCAGGCGCAAGTACGATGCGATCCTAGTGGGCGTCGGAACCGTCGTCGCCGACGACCCGCATCTCACCCTCAAGGACCTGGACTACGACACCAATCCAGTCAGGATCGTCCTGGACCCCCGCGGGAGGACGCCCGACGAGGCGAAGGTTCTGGACGAGAGGGCCCCGACGGTCATGGTCACGCTGGAATCCTGCGACCGCGAGTGGGACTGCGAGGAGACCATCCGCGCCGGAACGGACAGGATCGACCTCGAGAAGATGCTGGAGATCCTCGCGGAGGATGTCGGCATCGAGAACGTCCTCGTGGAGGGGGGCGGCGAGACCATCGCTTCGTTCTTCGAGGCGGGGCTCGTGGACAGGTACACGGTGTTCGTCGGAGGGCTCGTGATCGGCGGACGCACCGCGCCCACCCCCTGCGACGGCCCCGGCTGGGTGCGCGAAGGGGGGATGCAAATGGATCTGATATCCTGCGAGACCCTCGGCAACGGGGCGCTCCTGACGTTCGAACCCCGGCGCTGAGACTCACTGGATCTTCTTGACGGCCGGCTCCAGTGTGAACCTGAAGTAGTTGCAGTCGCTCCCGAAGACCTCGCTGAACACGACCGCGTACTCCTTCCCGGTGGCATCCTCCAGGATCTTGGAGAAGAACCCGATTGCGTAATACCCGAGAGACCTGGCCGAATCCTCGGTGAAGGAGGTCTCGTCCTTGATTATGATGGACAGTGGCTTGAGCGAGAACACGCTGGCCTCCCCGAAACCCATCTTCTTGTAGTAGTCGCGGGCGTTGGCGACGGTCTCCTCCAGGTTCTTCCCGGTCAGGGTCCCGGACAGCGCCATGGCGTGGATGGAGCCCAGGATGGACGCCAGGGGGCCCACCGAGAGCCCCAGGCCGTCGAATCCCAAGAATATGAACCTGGTGAGCGCGTCGCGCGTCTTCACTGGATCGTCCGCTACGTCCGACAGCACCCTCATGGCCATGCTCATGGCCTCGTCCGACGGCTCCTTGGAATATGCGAGCATCACGGACACGAGAGAGTAGACCTTCCTCCTGCTGTCCTCCGGATCGTCGTGGACGGCAATGAGGCCCTCGCTGATCATCTTGTCCAGATGGACCGAGAGGGTCGACTGGGCCTTCTTGATGATCTTCGCCAGGTCCGAGAGCGACAGGTTCTTGTCCGCCAGCTCGTGGAGGATCTGCCTCCTGACGTCGTTCGACACCTGAACGAGACCGTTCTTGGTGTAATAGAGCTCGAAATCCGTCAGGGGCCCGTCGTTCATGTTATCCGCTGGGTATCGGACGACCCGTATATAACGGGTAAGCGACGTTCCGACAATTTCGTAACACGAAACACTTCGGATTTATGCGTATTAAAGTCTTGGACCATTAGAATTATCTATACCTTAAGAATTATTACATTGGGTCATAGAGTTGTCGGAGAAAGTGAGATGCGGCTCGTATCCGGAGGATTACGAGCATACCGACTGGAGGTACAACGACGTCAAGGAGATGCTGAGCCAGAGCTACCTTTCTTCCATAGCCTCGTACATCGGCGCCGCGTTCGAACCGGCGTCGAGGATCCGTGACAAGAACGGCACCGACGCATCGATACACATGCCCGCGAACCGCATGGAGGGCGTCGAAGTGGTGTGTCCCGTGCTGGATGTCCAGATGAAGTCCACATCCAATCCCGATTTCGATCGCGAGATGAAGGTCCTCAACTTCGATATGCCCGCGGACGAGTACGAAAGACTCCACAGGTACAGGAAGTACCCGGCTCTGATCCTGATGGTTCTCGTGCTCCCCGACGACACCGGCCAATGGATGACCGTCGACGACGACAGGCTCTCCCTGAGCAGGTTCATGCTCTGGTATAACGTGGCCGATTGCGATGAGGACATCCAAGATAGGAAATCCATAAGATTGAAGATTCCGTTGAGCCATCGGGTCGATGCGGACAGCCTGTCCTGCCTGCTGAGGAAATCCGCGAACGGAGAGGTGATACACAATGATCGATGACGGACTCGCATCGGATGCCCTGTGCAAGATCAACCCCGTACGCGTCGGAGCATACCTCTCCTCTCGCGGATGGCGCAAGGACCGCGACATCTTCGGCTTCGAATCGTACTCGAACGATGAGTACGGGACGCAGCTCATGGTGCCGATGGACCGCGCACGGGACGACTATCCCCGCAGACTCCGCGAACTGATATCCGATCTGTCGGACATCTACTCGGAATCCGCGCAGAGCATCCTCGCGGGCATGTCCATGTCCGCATGCTCCGACACCGTGGAGTACCGCTACGAATCCGATCCGGATGATGTGGGGATCATACCCGTCGACAGCCTCCTGTCGATACTCCGGGCGGGACGGAACATCAACACGTACGCCCTCCGCGACCTGACTCAGTACAAGCCGTACTACAGGGGATCAGGCGGGAACAGGAAGGAGCTCGACGACATACGCGTAGGTCCTCCCATACCCGGCAGCTACATCGTACAGTTCCTGTATCCTACAGGCGAGAGACGCCTCGGGGGAGCGGACGGCGCCGTGTTCGATCTCAGAACGCTGTGCGACAAGATCGAGGATTCGATCAGGGTCGTCAAGGACGCGGCCGAACGCAACAGGAAGTCCCTGGATCCCGAACTCAGGATCTCGTACAACTTCGTATCCTCCGTTATGAGCCTCGGATCGTCCGGTTCGGACATCCGGGTCGACAGGACGAGACCGGACGATCCGGAGAAACAGAATCCTCCGACGGTTCTCACGAAGAGGATCTTCGCCAATATCTCCTCCATGGAATCGGAGATGAGACCTCCAGAGCTGAACGAGGAGGGGAGATTCGTCGGGAGGATCGTGCAGATCAACGACCGTCGGGAGGACCGCGACCAAAAGACGACCATGAAGCTGAAATTCATGGATTCCGAGGGCGAGAAGATCGTCACCGCCAGGTTCGACGTTTCCGGATCCGATGTGGAGGCAGCCTACGACGCCTCGAAATGCAGGAAGACCGTGTCGATAGAGGGCATCCTGACCGGTCCGCCCGGAGCGAAGCGCATAGAGGACATCACCCAATTCCGCGTCCTGGACCGAGGTCCGCCGGACGACAGCCAATATAACGGCCTTCGTGCATGACGCGACGTTTACCATGAAAGCGCTTATCGACGGAATCAGGAAGGACATCAGAGCGGTCTGGTTCGAGAACGGCGAGGTCGTCATGATCGACCAGAGGGAGCTCCCCGCGAGGATCGCCATAGTCAGCTTCTCGAACTACCTCGACGTCGCCGAGGCCATACGCAATATGACGACCCGCGGCGCGCCCTCCATCGGAGCCACCGCCGCGTACGCCATGTGCCTCGCGGCCCTGAAGGGATGCAATCTCGTCAAAGCCGCCGCGGACATCAAATCCGCCCGCCCCACCGCCTACGACCTCTTCCATGCCGTCGACTGGATGTCCGCCAGGCTGTCCGAGGGCGAGGATCCCGTCAAAGCCGCGGACGCCTACGCCCAGGCCACCGTGGACAAGTGCAGGCTCATCGGGAAGTACGGAGCGGAGCTCATCGACGACGGGATGAAGCTCATGACCCACTGCAACGCGGGGGCCCTGGCCACCGTCGACTACGGCACCGCGCTGGCACCCATGAGGACGGCCCACGACGCCGGGAAGAAGTTCTTCGTCTACGTGTCCGAGACCCGTCCCCGCCTCCAGGGCATGCAGCTCACCGCATGGGAGCTGTGGCAGGAGGGCATCGACCACAGGATCATCCCCGACGGCGCCTCCGCCTACTACATGAGCCAGGGCGTCAACTTCATCATCACCGGGGCGGACAGGATTGCCTCCAACGGAGACTTCGCCAACAAGATCGGCACCTTCGACAAGGCCATCGCCGCCAAGCACTTCGGCATCCCGTTCTACGTCGCCGCGCCCGTGTCCACCTTCGATCTGAACATGGAATCCGGGAAGGAGATCGTCATCGAGCAGCGCTCGCAGGACGAGGTCAGGAGGATCGCCGGCATCGACATCGCCCCCGAGGGCTCCCAGGCGCTCAATCCCGCCTTCGACGTCACCCCGGCGGACCTGGTCACCGGGTTCATCACCGAGAAGGGCATCCTCAGACCGGACGAGATCGGGGTCATGAGGGATTGAGATGGACGAGGGAACGGCCCGCAGGGCGCTCGTCGAGACGTGCGCGAGGCTCTACGACAGGAACCTGACCGTCTCCGCGGGAGGCAACATGAGCGTCAGGATCGACGACGGGGTGCTCATCACCCCATCGGGAAGGAACAAGGGTCTCCTGGAGCCGGAGGACCTTGTGAAGGTCTCCCTGGACGGGACAGTGATATCAGGCGGGAAGCCGTCGATAGAGACCAGGTTCCATCTGGCACTGTACCGCGCCAATCCGGGGACGAACGCAGTGGTCCACTGCCACCCGCTCAACTGCATCGCCCTCACCCTCAAGGGCGAAGAACTCAGATGCAACCTCACGCCCGAGGGCGCGCTCCTGCTCGGCAAGGTCCCGACCATCCCGTACATCACGCCGGGGACCGACGAACTGGTGGATGCGATCGCGTCTAACAGCGGTTCGAACGCCATCCTCATGGCGCGCCACGGCGCGCTGACGCAGGGGAGGACCTTGGAGGAGGCCTACGACAGGATGGAGGAGCTGGAGTTCCAGGCGCGCCTCCAGCTGATGGCCGGAGACGCCGAGGACCTGCCCGACTCCGAGCTCAGGAAGCTGGGGGTGCTCCGATGACCGTCCTCGTGACGAAATGGTTCGGTTCGTTCCTCGTGGACGAGAAGTCAGGCAGGATCCTCGACAAGAGGCTCATGCCCAAGGACGTGCCACTCGCGGCGGAGAAGCTCGCGCTCATGCAGCGCGGGGGGCTCCTCGACGAGGAGAGGGAGCTGGTAGCGAACGTCGACAAGCCCAGCGTCTCGGACAGGAGGCAATCCGAACTCGGGAGGCCCATGATGTTCGACTCGTCGTTCATCAAGGCGCAGGACTACGGGTTCGACGACGCGTTCATGCACGAGGTCATGATAGGCCTCGGGAAGCTCAGGACGTCCGAGCCGGTGCCCCGCGACAGGAACCTGGTCCAGGCCATCAGGAGCCTGGACGACCAGATCTCCACGATCAATCTGTACAGCGAACGCCTGCACGAATGGTACGGGATGCACTTCCCGGAGCTCGCCGACTACGCGCACGACAAGAGGTACGCGGAGCTCGTCGCACGCTTCGGCGACAGGGACTCCGTCATGGAGGAGCTCGGGATCGACATCGAATCCATCGGCGCGGACATGGACGACGAGGACATGCGCGCAATCATGGACCTGGCCGACACCCTGGACCGCCTGTACGAGGACGAGGACCGCACGGAGGCGTACATCCAGGGAATCGTCGAGGAGACCTGCCCCAACATGTGCTCCATGCTCGGAGGGCCTCTGGCCGCCAGGATGGTGTCGCTCGCCGGCGGGCTGGAGAGGCTCGCCTCGCTCCCGTCCTCCACGGTGCAGCTGCTCGGGGCCGAGAAGGCCATGTTCAGGAGCATGAGGACCGGCAAGCGCGGTCCGAAGCACGGGATTATCTACCAGCACCCGGACGTCCACAGGGCGCCGTACTGGCAGCGCGGGAAGATAGCCAGAGCCCTGGCCGGGAAGGTCCTGATCGCGGCGAAGATCGACCAGTACCACGGGGAGTTCGCCGGGGACAGGCTCAACGCGGAGCTGAAGACGAGGGTCGAGGAGATCAGGAAGAAGTATCCCGATCCGCCCAAGAAGCCCCAGAAGTCCAAGGGGAAGGGACGCAACAGGCCTCAGAAAGGGAAGCCGAAGAGGCACTGAAACATCAGAGACCGGCACGCGGCCGGCCGGTTGACGGAACAGCCGCATTTCTCCATTCGTCCGAATGTGCGCTCGTGCTGGATATGACAATAATGGTTGCTCGAATGATGACAACTGAAAGACCTATAAGTTGGTTTTTATCCTCGATAACCTATCACCCAATTGGATGCTGAAAAGATTCGAAATCGAGAACTTCAGGAACTTCGAGAAAAGAGCCATAGTGGACTTCTCGAAAACGAGGGAATACTCCTTCAATGCCCACTTGATCCGCAACGGGCTGACCAACAAGATGGTGATTGTAGGAGGAACGGCTGCGGAAAAACCAACCTGGGAATAGCCATCATGGACCTATCCAGGGTATTGAACTTCAACGAACAATGCGAGACAGTGTTCTCGACGGATTTCCTGAACGGCAACAATGATTGCGGATACGCCACGTTTGTGTACGTATTCCAGTTTGGAGATGCAGAGATCTCGTACGAGTACAGGAAATCGGATCCGAACACCATCGTATACGAGAAATTCGAAGTGAACGGAACGACGATGCTCCTTAGAGAGGGCCCTGCAATTTCGATAGCCAGATTGTTCGGATGCGATTTGTGCAAAAGTGATTTGCACATCAAGAATGGGACTGCCTCTGTAATCGGATCCATAAGTGCAGAAACCAATCTGCCTCCGGAATCCCCGATCAAAATGATGACCGACTTCGTGAGAGGCATGCAACATATAGGGGCCTCCTTAGATCACGCAAACAGGACAAGAACGATCGCAGAATACATCGCCGAGAACAATCTCGTCGCCGACTTCGCTTCGTTCCTCCATGAAACCGCGGGTCTGGATCTGAATCTCGAAATCGTCGCATCGGATACCCGGAAAACCTTGATGCTGAAGACCAAGAACGGAGACATTCCATTCGACCGCGTTGTTTCCGGAGGCATAGTGTCGCTCATGCCCCTGTATCATTGGACGAAAATCTCGAAGGGGACGAGCTTTCTGTTCATAGATTGCTTCGATTAACGATTTCCGAGGTTGTTGCACTTATTTCGAGCCGGATTCCGGCCGTTTTCCG
>CAVJLK010000025.1:0-24754 GCA_963650175.1 Ruminococcus sp. CAG:579
CGTCCTTCGGCTCGACGGGCTGGACGGGGTCCACGTATCCGGACTTCTCGATGCCAGTGAGCTGGAGAACGACCCCTCCCTTGTCGCCGCTGACGGTGGCGCTGTCTCCGCTGGCGGAGGCAGTCGAGCCATCTACGTTGCGGAGAGTTAGCTTGGCCTCCCCGCTGTATCCGTTCCTCAGGTTGTAGGTGACCTTGTGCGAGCCAGCGGAGACCTGGTCGATGTAGAAGTAGGCTCCACCATCCGAAGTGCTGACATAGGCATATACCATCAGGTTGCCGTCGAGGTAGACGTTGGCGATGCCTTCGTCCGCAACGACCATGATGGTGTAGATGTCGGTCTCTACGACGGAGTACAGCTTCGCATCCTTCCCAATGACGATGCTGTCGCCAGTTTCGTAGGCTACTTCTCCGCCTTGGGTCTTGGCCCATCCGGACAGGACGGCGTTGGTCAGAGGCGCCTTGTTCGGGACCATGTTCTTGGTTCCAGAAGCGTAGGCGGTGAACCACAGTGATCCGTTGTTGTAGACCTCGGTCTTCGCATAGGAGGACATGTCGTTGTCGACGGTCGCTCCGGATACGACGAACATCGTCCCGGTCAGGGTGAACGGTCCGGTGACGGACGCGGAGGCTCCGGTGGAGGTGTAGAAGTCGCTCTTGGAGATTCCGACGTACCCTTCGCCGACGGTCAGGGACCCTCCGGCCGCGGACGCGGTGGTGGCGGCGACCTTCACGGATCCATTGACCGTGATCTTGGACACGGACGCAGTGACCCCTGCGGGGACCTCGAAGGTGCCGTCGACGGTCAGGTTGTCGATATCGCCGGTGTATACGATCTTGGCGGTGGCTCCGGAGGCGATCTTCATCGCATACGAACCATCCTGGGCGAAGGCCTCGGAGGTCGATGTGGTCTTGTATCCCAGGGAGACGGTTCCCGCGGAGACTGTCAGGGACGCGGACTTCGAGGTCGTGGCGGTTCCGGTGAGCACAAGAGAGTCGCTGGAGTTCATCGCGGTGACGCCAGACATGTATCCGTACGTGACGGAGTTCTCGCCGACGACGACGGACCCGGTGAATGCTCCTGCCGATGCGTCGACGGAAGCCCCGGACCCGAGGGTCAGAGAGGTCATGGTCAGGGTGGTGGACACCTTGCTGGCGTCTGTCACGTTGGCTCCGATGGGTTTGTAGGTCTCGGTCTTGACGATGATCTTCGAGGAGTCGTCGTTGGCGATGAGCGTGCCGTCGGCCCCGACGACGGGTCCGTAGACCTCGATGTCGGACGTCCTGTCGGTCTCCGCCAGGGCGTTCTCGATGGTCGTGACGACATACCAGTCCTCGATCGAGTAATACGCGCCGTAGATCGGTGCGCCGGCGAGGAGGCTCGTGGTGCCGTCCGCTCCGTCCTTCATTTCAATCGCGCCGGCGGACAGCAGCTCGCCGTTGACGACGATGGCGCTAGACTTGTAGTCCTTGTCCCCGGTGACGTTCATCGCGTTGATTGCGAACCTGGTCTTCGCGAGGATGTCCTGGGATGTCTGGAGGACCCCGTCGACGGTCAGGGTGACCCCGTCGGCCAGCCTGAGCTGGGCGGTGTCGGCGGGCACGATGACG
Organism: Ruminococcus sp. CAG:579; assembly: GCA_963650175.1. GTDB lineage: Archaea > Thermoplasmatota > Thermoplasmata > Methanomassiliicoccales > Methanomethylophilaceae > Methanoprimaticola. The sequence goes on from CAVJLK010000025.1 coordinate 1,611, forward strand.
GTGACCCCTGCGGGGATGGTCAGATTGCTCGCGATCTCGACGTATCCCGCGGAAGCGGCCTTGGAGATGGTGATGGTGTCCACGCCGGACTCGACGGCGGTGGCCAGGTTGGTCCACAGCGCCCATCCGTCCTTGACGACCTTTCCGTTCTCGTCGGTTTCCTCGGAGTAGACGTCGGAGATGATAGATGAGGATGAGATCTTGATGTCGGTCTTGTCCTCGGCGAACAGAGATCCGTTGACGTTGACAGTCATGGTTCCCTTGACGACCGCGCCGTCGGCAACGGTCAGGGCGACGTCGGCTCCCGCGGAGGATCCGACGTTGACCGTGGCGGACTGCCCGTTCAGGGTGACGCCCTCGGCGACGGCCGCGGACTCCTTCAGTGTCTGGGTGCCCATGGCGACGACCTCCCTTACATCCGTTCCGTCTGCGACGGCGAGAGCGGCCTGGAGGGTCACGTAGTGGACGGTCTTGACGGTCGCACCGGAGACAGTGGCCGACGTGGTGTACCTGGCGGCGCTGACGTTGGTCTCGGAGGAAATCGCACTCTTCGGGACGGAGATCTCCCCGGACCCGGTGACCTCGATGAGGTCCGCGGTATTGTTGACGAACTTGTTCTCGGCTCCGACGACGATCGTTCCGGAGACGGACAGCTTCCCGTCGGAGACGGTCAGGATGACGTCCTCGTCGAGGTTCAGGGAATCGGTCACGTTGATGGCGACCTGGGAGAACTTGCTGGTGGACGAGGCGTAGTAGTACCCGTTGGACAGTGCGACTCCGGCGGTAGCGGTGGTGGTCGATACGACCTTCCCGCTGTTCCCGATGTCCCCGACGGAGGCATCGATGCTCCCCGAGATGGCGATGCTCTTGGAGTACTGCTTGTAGTTGTAGATCGCCTTGTTCAGGTCGGTCTGGGTCTTGGAGGTGCTGGAGGTGACCTTCGCGACGGCCTTCAGCCCGGTGACGGAGATGTAGGCCTGTCCGGCGCTGTCCACTGAGACATCGGATCCGGGCTGAACGACGATCTTGTCCGAGCTGCTCTCGTCCCCGATGGTCACGTACTGGGTCTGCTTGTTGGCGTCCTTATAGGACGTCGCCTGGAGGCCGTAGTCGGTGATGGTCAGCTTGGCGACGGTGGTGTGGGCGTCGACCGTGAACCTGACGACATCGACAACCGCGCCGTCGGCCATGAGCTTGACGGTCTGGCCAGCGGTCATGGGGACGTCGGAGTCGATGGTCACGAGTCCGTAGTCCAGGATGGTCGCGGAGCCGGTGATCTTCCCGTTGATGACCATGGTTCCGGACGACTTGACGGTGATGACCGGGTTGCTCGTCGTGGCGAGGACTCCGTCCTCGGTGATGGTCAGGATGGCATCCTGCTCGACGTTGATGATGGCCTTGTCCTTGGCGTTCAGGGTACCCGCGATGGCGACGATGCCGTCGACCTTCAGGGTGCTGTCTGCTTGGATCTCAAGGACCCCAGCGGACACGGGGGTGCCGTTGACGGTCGCCCCCTCTTCGACGACGATGGTCCCCTCGATCTCGGCGACTGCTCCTCCGTTGAGGGTGAGCTTCGCTCCGGCCTGTACTGTCAGGACGGTCCCCTCGGGGACGACGAGCTTCCCCTGGATGGTAATGTCGGCCCCCTTCACAAGGTTCCAGTAGCCGTTGACGGTGACGATCTGCACCTGGGTGTACGTGGTGGCTCCGGACTGGGTGTCCCCTCCGACGGTCATGTCGGACATGGCCGAGGGATCGACGACGGTTTTGGTGTCCTCGGAGATGGTGATATCGGACACGTCCGCATCGGCTCCGATGGAGACCTGTCCGGTTCCATCGATGACCTGTACCTTGGTGCCGTCCGCCTTGTCGGATATGACCGTACCGTCGATCGAGAGGGTACCGTTCGAGGTGATCTTTCCACTCTCGGAGGCTACAGTGACGGTGGTCCCCTTGGCAATCTCGAGGGTCGCTTCGTCACTCACGGTCAGCGTTCCGGTGACCTGGACGTCGTCGTCCAGAGTGAGCTTCCCGGATGTGATCGTCAGTGCGCCGATCTTCAGATCCGTAATCCCCTGGATCTTTGAGGCGACATCCTCGGCGGTTCCCTCTCCGGTGACCAGGTTCCCGGTCACGGTGATGGATCCGGCCGCGATCGTCAGAGCATTTCCTTCCCCACTCCCTCCCTTCACATTCGTGAAGGAGGCCTCGGCATGCTTGTAGGCGGTTCCCTGATATGCACTGCCGTCCCAGTAATAGTTGGACATGACGACGGTCCCGGTGAAACTGGCTCCGTTGTAGAACTTGATGCTCGACGGGTTCTCACCCTCGGGGACGGTCTGCTGTTCGGTAGTCTCGGCAGCACTTATTCCCTTCGAGACCATAATGGTCCCAGCGACCTTCGCCCCGTCGACCTTGATGACCGCAGAGGGGACCAGGGGGAACACGGTTCCGCTCTTGATCGTGGCCGTCCCGGTACCCGAGATGGTGGCCTTCTCGATCTTCCCGGAGTCGACGGCGGTCGTGAAGGTGATGACGACCTTCCCGGTGGAATCGATCTGACATTTCTCGTTCGCTACCGTGGAGGCAGCGGTGCTGTACTTCCACGCGAGGTCCTCGATGACGAGGCTCCCTCCATCCAGGACAATACTGGCCGACGTCCCGGTTGTATTCAGGAAGGATTTCGCGGTACCGCTGGCGGTGTTCTTGGCGAACACGAGCTTCGCACCCTCCTCGACCTGGACCGTACCGGTGACGGTCAGGGCCGCTCCGGCGGGGATCGTGAAGGTCTCATTCTCAGGAATCGTCAGTGTCGCCCCTTCGGGGACCGTCAGCTCGACCCCGCTGCCGATCTTGCATCCGCTGTCGGAGATTTCGCCGTCCTTCAGCCAGAACGCCGCTTCTCCACTATTCCAATCGGTGCTTCCGCTGTTCTTGTACCCGACCATCGTGTAGACGTTGTCCTTATCCCCCTTGACGGTGGATCCGTAGGTGTCGGTGGATGCATGCTCGGAGTTTATCTGAGGAGCGGCACCCAGGTCGTTGGTTCCGGTCAGGCTCAGGGTCTGTCCTGGTCCTTCCGCCTTACTCCCATAATCGATGTTGATGGCCGCGCCCCATCCTCCCTTGGAGAGGGTGACGTCTTTGGCGGAAACGCTGCTGCTGTTGCCGACCACGAGGGAGTAGCCCTTCGCTCCGGTCACAGTAACGCCGTCCAGGCTCGCATTCGCCTTGTACACGTTGATCCCGTGCTTGGCGATGCTGCCGGCATCTATCGTCAAGTCCTCGATCGTAATGGTGTTCGAGCCCTTCGTGCTCTGGGCAATGTTTATGACGTTTCCGTTTCCGGTTCCCGTGGCTTTGATTGTGTGGCCGTCGCCATCGAGGGTCACGTTGACCGTGGCATTGGTTATGCTGATCCCATTCTCGGAAGTCACATTCACGGAGAAGTTCTGCAGGACCGTGACGGTCACAGGTTTCGTAGTCTCGCTGTTGATCTTCGAGACAGCTGTCGCCAGCTCTCCCGAATTGTAATAGGTGGTCTCTTCATTTATTGTGACGCTCAGAACATCGTCGGCCGCTTTGGAATCGGTCGTCGAGGCGTCCGAGACATCGCTGTCCGTCAGGACCGCAGGCACTGCGGCCAGAACGACGAACGCGACGGCCAGGACGGCCATGGCCGCCAGGAGGCGCTTGGAGGCCCTGCCCCCCCCCCATTGGCATTCTTGCTTTCGCTAATCATTTGTGTATTCCTCCCGGATCGCGTTGACCCGGTGCATGCACAGGTGGTCCGGCTCTCTCCAACCGTATGGACCTCTGCGCGATTCGAAGTACAGAAACGTACGATATAAGGCGCATCGCCGATGATGTTCGAGTTACGTGTTCGTACGGAGGTATGATTCTGTACTTCTAAAACCCTCAAGTCTTCGGAATGATGAACGTGGAGACGCGATGACCGATGGACCCCGTTCCATACTCGGCCCTTTAGGGCCGACAAAGAATTCCGTCGTCCTCTGACTGGAACCAGGCCACTTGAACATGTGAGGGAACAACCTGAGGTCCTAGAATTCCACATCCAGCGAGCTTCCGACAAGGGTTATATGTGAAGCTACGGTTGTACGAGTTGGATATATCATCCAACTGATATTATGGACAAAAATAAGACATTGATTGCGGCGATCGTTGTAATCGTCGCCATAATCGCTGTGGCGGCGTTCGCCATGTCGGGCAACGGTGGCGACAAACACGATTCCAGCGACGAGCCTTCGCCGAGCGAGACCTCGTATCCCGTGACCATCCAGACCTACGAACCGGTATCCGCGTCGATGATAGACGTCACCTTCACGGAGTGCCCCCAGAAGGTCGTCTGCGTCCAGGGCGGGGCCTTCGAATTCATGCTCGCCCTCGGCCTGGCCGACTACATAACCGTCGCGTACATCCCGGACGGCTACGAGTACATGTCCGCCGATCTGGAAAAGGAGGCCAAGAAGGTCGATGTAAGGGACAGGAAGACCATCAGCAAGGAGGACATGGTCATGCTCCAGCCCGACCTGATCGTCGGATGGCCCTCTGTGTTCCAGTCCTCCAACTCCTTCTGCACCGGGACCATGGAGGAGTGGGAGTCCCGTGGGACCAAGTGCTACGCCTACGGTTCCCCCGCCAAGACTATCCAGGACTACTACGACCACCTATCGAAGATGGCCAAGGTCTTCGGGAAGGAGGAGAACGCGAAGAAGATCCAGGACCAGATGGAATCGTCCATCGCCGGCATCAAGACCAAGACCGCATCCATCCCCGAATCGGAGAAGCCGTCCGTCCTGACTGTCGTCCTCTCCGCGGGCTACGTCCTCAGAGCGTACGGGGACCAGTCCCTCGTGGGGGAGTTCATCGCCGACGCCGGAGGCAAGGCCGCCTGGCACGGAAACCTCGAGGTCATGAGCATGGAGACCATCGCCGGCATCAAACCGGACGTGATCGTCTATCTCATATCCGGTACCGGGTGGACCGACGAGAAGCTCATAGCCGAATACGAGGAGTGGCTGTACGGGCAGGAGGGATTGGCATCCGTCCCCGCCATCCAGAACCACCGGGTATGCACATACGGGCTCAACGAGGTGTCCATGACATCCGTACCGCAGGTGGACATCTTCGATAGACTGTACGCCGACATCTACCAGACCGCCTGAACAACGACGGGCGGTTCCCCCGCCCGTCGGCCTTTTTATGCTGGGGAATGTTCCATGGTGTATTCCAAAGAAAGGCTCGGGACGCTGTCGACGGTATCGCTGGTCGCGATCCTGATCGCCGTGCTCGCCGCGTCGGTCGTCATCGCGGTGTCGATAGGCGTAGTGTCGATACCGTACGGGGATGTATGGATGATCGAGATCCACAACGTCGTCAGGCGTCTGACCTTCGACAGGGTGATCATCGGGGACCCGGCCGAACTGGCCAAAGGGTCCTACTTCGACATCGTATGGAACATCAGGTCCCCCCGCGTATTCCTCGCCGGGACCGTGGGCATGGCGCTGGCGCTTGCCGGCGTCATAATGCAGGCCACAGTCCAGAACCCCCTGGCGGATCCGTACATCCTGGGGATGTCGTCGGGAGCATCCCTGGGTGCGACGTTCGCCATAGCGCTGGGCTCCTCCGCGCTTCTGGGCCTCCATCTGGGCCAGTACGGCGTGGTGGTCTGCGCCTTCGTCGGGAGCCTCGCGTCGTCGTTCCTCGTCCTCGGCCTGTCGACGATAGGAGGCCCGTGCACGACGGTGAAGCTGGTCCTCTCGGGGACGATAATCTCCAGCATCATGGGAGCGTTCACCAACCTGATCGTCGTCCTGTACGCCGACGCCGAGCAGATGCAGTCCATCACCTATTGGCTCCTGGGATCCTTCGCATCCGCCAACTGGAGCAGGATTGCCATCCCGCTGGCCGGATTCGCGCTCGCGCTGACGTACTTCATATCGCAGGCCAGGGACCTCAACACGATGCTCCTGGGGGACGAGGTCGCGACCACGCTGGGCGTCAATCTCGCCAGAAAGCGCATCGTCTACATCTCGATCGTCTCCGTGCTGACAGCATGCGCCGTCTGCTTCTGCGGGGTCATCGGGTTCGTGGGGCTCATCATACCTCATATAGTGAGGGGGGTCACCGGCAACAACCATTGGAAGCTGATCCCGGTGAGCGTGCTCACCGGAGGCATATTCATGATCTGGGCCGATGTGCTCGCCAGGACAGTCATGCACGGTGCCGAGCTGCCCATCGGGATAATAACCGCCATATGCGGTGCGCCGATATTCGCGTACGTCCTGATAAGGAAATCATATACATTCAACCGAGGTCGGCGGCATGATAGATCTGGAGAATGTGGAAGTCGACGTGGCGAGGAAGCGCATAGTCGAGAACATCGACCTGAACGTGGGCCGCGGGGAGTTCGTGGGGATAATCGGACCCAACGGCAGCGGGAAGAGCACGCTGTTGAAAGCAGTATACCGGTACCTCAAACCGTCGGCGGGCGCGATAATGATCGACGGGAGCGACATCGCGGAGCAGACGCTGAAGGAGAGCGCCCTGAAGACCGCCGCGGTGACGCAGCACAACACATACAACTTCAGCTTCAAGGCGCGCGAGGTGGTCATGATGGGGCGCTCGCCTCACAAGACCCGTTTCGAAACCGAGAGCAGGAAAGATGCGGAGATCGTGGACAAGGCCATCGCCGACGTCGGGATGACGGAATTCGCCCAGCGGAACTTCATCACCCTGTCCGGAGGAGAGCAGCAGCGCATCGTCCTCGCCAGGGCGCTGGCGCAGGAGACCCCGTGCATCGTCCTCGACGAACCGACGAACCATCTGGATGTGAAGTATCAGCTCCAGCTGATGGATGTGGTCAAGAGCATGGGGCTCACGACACTGGCCGCCCTCCACGACCTGAACATCGCCGCGTCCTATTGCGACAGGCTGTATCTTCTGAGCTCGGGGAGGATCGTGGCCGAAGGAACCCCCGAAGAGGTCCTGACCGCGGAGAACATCCGCGAATACTACGGCGTTGAGGCCCATGTCCGCAGGAGCGAGTTCACTGGATTGCTCACCATAGAATACTGCCCCGGGTTTATCGCCAATCGTTCTCGATCCCGATCGTTCAACAGTCTGGATACCAACTCGGGTTCGGGGCTGGACTCGCTCTGAACATGTGCGGACATCCGTCGGAGTGTTTGGATTTCTCGCGGAACTGTTCGAAGCGCATCCCATCGAGAATCGTTCGGAGGCAGTGTTCCCTTCCCCTGGCATTCTTGCTTTCACTGCCCCAGAACAACCCCAAATGACCTGCAGAAAGAACACGAGGCGGATGAATACGACTCACGGACGTCCTGAAACACGGCCCCAATCAACACCGAACAGCCCGGTCCCCGCCCCGGAGGGGCGGGGTGATGGAGCAGTCAGGAATCGTCGTAATCCTCCACGAAATCCGAACCCAGGATCACGTGCGGACTTCCATTGTGCTCAATGACGTCGCAGTCTATCCCGTAGACCTTCCGGATGAGCTCGGTCGTGATGACCTCCGAAGGCTTCCCGATCGCCTCGATCACACCGGGTTTGGACATCACCACAATCTCGTGCGCGAACCTGGCCGCGATGTTCAGGTCGTGACAGATCATGATTATCAGCTTCCCCTCCTTCACGGCCAGTGCCCTCAGCAGTTCCGCGACGTACACCTGGTGCCTCACATCCAGGTTCGACGTGGGCTCATCGAGTATCAGCACGGGGGTGTCCTGGGCTATTCCCCTGGCGATGGCTATCTTCTGATGTTGTTCGGCGGATAAGCTGTTGAACGCACGCATGTCGTAATCCATCATCCCTATCATCTCAAGGGCCTTGTACGCCCTCTCCAGACAGGCCTTCGAATTGTTCCCGATCTCCGTGTTGTACAGACCCACCATCACGGTGTCCACGACCGTCATGGAGAACGTATCCTGAGTCTTGGCCGGCACGAAACCGATGACCGAAGCGATCTCCTTGAGATGCATCCCGGAAAGGTCCCTCCCGTCGATCATTATGGACCCGCCGGACGGTCTCAACAGCTTGTTGATGCATTTGACGAGGGTGGATTTGCCCACCCCGTTCGGACCGATGATGCACACGAGACCAGGCTCTTCGAAGTGGAGATTGATATCGCGGAGCGTCAAAGAGTCCTGATTGTACCCGAACGACAAATCGTTCACGTCTATCGTCGTCATCGGAATCACCCCCACACTTTGGTGTCCTTACGGATGATCAGCCACAGGAACACCGGACCGCCCAGGAACGCCATCACGACACCCACCTGCAGGGTCGCAGGAGCGATGATAACCCTCCCCACCAGATCTGCCGCCGTCACCAGCATGGCTCCGAACAGCGCCGATGCGGGAACCAGATACTTGTTGTCCGCACCGATGAACAGCCTGACAACATGAGGAGCCACCAATCCGACGAATCCTATCAGACCGGTGAACGACACGATGGCGGCGCACATCAGGGCCACGATCGCCAGGATGAGCAGTCTGAGATTGTCTGCATTCACTCCCAGCGATTTCGCCATCTCATCCCCTATGGACAGGATGTTGAGCTTACGGGACAGGATCATGATGGCTATCAACCCAGCGGAAATGAACGCCAGCATTATCGGGACCTCGTCCCACTTGGTATTGCCGAGGGTACCCACCTGCCACTGATACACGGCGGCGAGGTCGTTTGGATCGGCCCACAGCATCATCACCGTGGTACACGCATTGAACACGTACATGATCGCTATTCCGGCCATGATCATGACCGTCGGTGACGCGTTCTTCAGTTTCGAGATTATGATGATGGCGGCCATGGGCACGAGGGACAGCAGAAAAGCATTCCCCACCAGCGCGTAGTTGCCCGGAAGGATGGATATCCCCAGAGTCATGGCGATCGTCGCCCCGAACAATGCGCCCGAAGATACGCCTGTGGTGTAAGGATCGGCCAACGGATTCATCAGAGTACTCTGCATGGCGACACCGGCCACGGCCAACCCCGCCCCTGCAATCAATCCCACCACGATACGCGGCATCCTCATCTGGATGATGACATAATCCTTCGTGGTGTCCGTCACATTGCCGATGATGTGTTCGAAGACGATCCGGTACGTATCCAGAAAACCTATGTTGTACGGGCCGATGGTCATCGTATATCCGGCCACGAGGATCGCCACCAACAGGCAGACCCCCATGAATATCCATTTCTTCGAGACGAATCTCTTGTAGTCGTCATATGTATCGTCGGGAAGCACATTCTCCTGATCGGCCCATCTATTGACGGCCGCGATGACCGTGTGGCTCAGGGTCCCGTCATCCTCCAGACAATTGGTCCGTGCTTCAGGCATTGAGATCATCCGGAATAGTGAAAGAAAGGGTTTGCGGGCCCGAAGGCCCATTGGATTCAGAGCATCCTCACGATTCCGCCACCCACCTTCTTGGCGTCAACCTTCTCGTTCGTGAAGTTGTCGTACCACTCCTGGAGGAACTCGTATCCCTTCTCGGAATCGATGATGTTGGGATACTGATAGGCTGCGATTAGCCCCAATCCGGCGTATCCGCTGTATGTCGTCGTGAGCCCGTACCCGACGCCGATGATCTTCTTCTCGGCGTACGCGGTGGTTCCCTTGAACATGTCTAGACACCCGTTGAACCTCTCCAGCGCCTTCTCGTAGGTGATGGCAGACGTGCCGGTGGACCCGGAGATGATTATGTACTCCGGATTCTCCGCGACGAACCATTCCGCCGACCTGTAGGCGAAATAGCTGCCCGCATCCCCGTAAGGGTGGATGTTCGTGGCGGGCAGGAGCTGGATGAACGAGATCCCTCCGCTGGAGACGCCGGTGGTTTGGCTCGTGGCCTCGATCTCGATGCTATCCGCGCTGTCCGGCCTGTACACGACGATATACTCCGCGTAATCGCTCTTGCTGACCTTCGACAATTCCGAATCGAGGTAATCGCTCACCTTCTGGTTGTATGCGATGTATTTGGTGGCGGCCTGCTCCGCGCCGAGGAGGACGCCGAGCGTGGGTATCGAACGGACGCATTCGACCCCGGTTATGGGGAGCGCGATGACATCGATCTTGGAACCCATGGCCCTGAGATCCTTCTGGACCTTCTCGCCGTTCTCGCAGGAGGACGCCGTGTAGGCGACGAGGGCGCTGATACCGGACTGGAGAACGCTCTCGGCCGAGATCGCATCCAGGGACCCCAGGACGAACTTCTGTCCGACGCCGGGATACCTAGCTTCGTAACTCTCGCCCACGCAGTTGACCCCTTCGACCGCGGTGACCCTGTCCCACAATCCGAGGACGGTGGTGGACATCATGGCCTCCCAGTACATCGCACCGAGGTTTCCGGTGTTCGGGTAGTGGATATAGGAAACGCTCATGTCGCCGTTCCAATACTGGTCGTAGAACATTAGGGCCGATTCCTTGTTGATGAACTTCTCGAGAAGCGCGATGTCCTGCTCGTCGATGATTCCGTCAACGTTGGTGTCGCAGTAGGGATTCGCTTCCTTGTCCCACTTCTTCTTGCCGTCTATGATGTCCTGGATGAACTTCACATCGTCCTGGTCCAGGTCATAATCGTTATCGGCATTCCCGTAGATCCATAGATCACCGGTCTCGGTGGCGGTTTTGGCCGTGTAATCACCGTACGTGATCTCCGTGTCCGTCCCGTCCTTATTCTTGTCTCCATTGTTCCCAATAACGAGAGCTGCAGCCGCTGCGATCACGATGATTACGACGACCGCTATGATAATCATAGCCAATTTCTTGTCCATACTATCAGTTGGATGAAGCATCCATGACTGCGATTTGTAATGATATATATATATATGCAAAATTAAATAACAACTAATTATCAATCAACAATTAAACTCGATCCAAGGGGCCCATTTGCATCAAATTCTGATCAAATCTCTAATTCTCGGTTTTTAGGGTATAACCCCAGACCGAGCTTCTGATCCAATCCCCTGAGGTCCGCTGGCACGTATTCCAGGATCTCTCCGTCGGAGGTCTTGGTGATGGTGGAGTTCGAGTAGATGAACAGGACGTCCTCCACAGTCAGCTTCGGATCCAGCTTCACGGAGGTCATCAGATTGTCCACTTCCGAGCGAATGCGCAGAGTGAGGAAGGTCACGAAGTTGAATCCCTGGATGTGGTAGGAGTCGTGCATGTACGACGAATCCATGTTCAGCAGCGTCTTCCCGGTGTCGAAGACGTTCTCCACCGAGCATCTGGTCTTGAAGATGCGATAGATGCTCTCGGCGGTCTCGTTCAGATTGGTCAGGAGGATCAGGTTCCCCGCCTCCTCCGGGAGAGGTCCCATGAGGATGCCTCCGGCATCCTCTATCGCGGATTTCACCTCGTTGTTCCGCAGCTCCATGTTCTCGTAGCGGAACGCGTTGAACCCGAACCCGTCCCCCGCCCCGAACCTTATGGACTGGCCCTTGTACACGAACGCCCCCTCTTCCGCACGGACCGTATCGTACAGGACGGAGTCCCTGGTGACAGGGATGATGAAGAACTTCCCGGAGTCGTCGAAGACCTCCCTGAGCTCGTCGATGTCGTACCCGCGGTCCATCACCACGATCACGTCGTCGCCGATGTCGAACTCCTTCAGCATCCCCTGGAGGCATCCCTCCCTGACGTTGCCGGCCACGGTCTTCATGGCGATAGGGAGGCAGTCGCCGAGGGAGCAGATGACGACGACGTTGAACTGGCCCGTCGTGAGCTTGAAGCGGTTGTACCCCCTCTTGATCAGGAAAGCGCCCTTCGAACGGCTGAAGACCACCGTCATGTCGGCCGCCATCTTCATGCCCGGTTCGGTGAGGCTCTCGAAGAAATTCGCCTGTGCCAGCGAGGACATTCCGGTCTTGCGGAGAACCTCCGAGAGGACCTCCGGGTCGGTGTTGTAGTTGAGACAATGGATGTTCTCCATCGTAGAATACCATCTGCCGGCCCTGACCAGTCTCCCCTGACCGAAGAGACGGGCCATGGCCAGCATCCACAGGTCGTCGGCGAGGGCGTTGCCGAATGCTTGGCGGAGTCTGTCGAGGGTGTTCCCGCACACGGTGCGGATGAGCATCATGGGTCCGCGGACCTTCTGGTCGCACAGGACGATCTGCTTCGGAGCCTTGATCTCGAGACCGAAGGCTTCACTGGCGCGTGGATCGAGGCCCGCTACGTCCAGCCCCTTGGCCAGGACGATGTGGCCAGGGTACTCCAGGGTGCCGATGTAGTTGGTCCTCTTGACCCGCTTCTTCCTCTCCCTGTCCCATTCCGTCGTCTGCCAGCGGAGCTGATGCACCCCGCCCCGGTTCTCCACCGAGATCCCCTTCCTCCCCTTAGCCCTCATGGCCGCCAGCCATTCCAGGGCCCAGGGTTCCACCTCATCCCCCATAATACCCCAAATGGGGTATAACTATTAAAGCATTGGCCAGGACCGAGATCGATATGAGCCAGGCGGGAGAAGATCGAAGCAGGATCAGTGGGTCGGACAGGAGTTATACCTCACTGCCCGAGAATTAGAGTTCTAATCAGCCCTACTCTTCCGCGAACCACACGATCCCCGCCCCGCAGGGGCGGGGGAATCCGTTCGATTCACTCCTCCCAGACCACCCCGTCGTCCCTCATCCAATCAACGACGTTCACCACTCTCACCCCGTCCGGGAAGTCCTGTGGCAACGGATCGGCCGTGATTATCGTCTTCGGGAAATGGTCCCTGATGTTCCTCAACGGCGTGACCTCCCGGTCGATGGTCTCCTGCGACGCCATCGTGTAGCACACCTGGTAGTACGACTTCGAATCCCCCTTGACCGCCACGAAGTCGATCTCGTTCCCGTCGATCTCCCCCACGTACACCCTGTACCCCCTGCGGACCAGCTCCAGAAACACCGCCGTCTCCAACAACTGCCCCATGTCGGACACCCGATAATCCAGGGCGGCGGCCCTCAGCCCCGTGTCCACGACGTAGTACTTCGCCGGAGCCTCGATGGCCTCCATGCCACGTATGTTGTAGATCCCCGCAGGATAGATCAGGAAGGCATCCATCAGCAGCTGCAGGTACCTCTCCACGGTATCGTTCGCCAGCTTGGTCTTCGAAGCTATCCTGTTTACCGACAGCCTCTTCCCGGTGCTCTCCAGGACGAACGATATGATCCTCTTCAGCCTGAACACCGAAATGGACCTGTCGGCCCTCTCCAGCACATCCTTGACCATTATCGTGTTGTAGATCCCATCCATTGTCGACACGTACTCGTCCTCGGACGCGAACGGGTCCGCGATCGGCATCGCCCCCTTCATCAGGAACGTGCGGAATCTGCTCTGCACATCCTCCGAACCGTATCTCCTCAGGTACTCGTTGAACGAGAACGGCATCACATGGATGTCGAGGTTCTTCCCGCTCAGATAGGTGGAGATCTCGCTCGAGAGCATGAACGAGTTCGAGCCGGTGATGAACACGTTGCACTTCCGGCGGTCTATCATCAGGGAGTTGACGACCTTCGGCCAATCCTCTATCTCGTTGACCTCGTCGAGGAACAGGAAGCTCGGCTCGTCCTCCGGGATCAGGGGGTAGAGATAGTCCATCAGGGACCCGCTGTCGAGATACTTGCTCATGGAGCGGGACTGCATCTCGCACAGGACAGTCTTCACACCTGTGGCCGCCACGATGTCGCGGTACTGCCTCAGGAGGGTGGTCTTCCCGGATTTCCTGACCCCCGTTATGACCTTGACCTGGTTGCAGTTGGTCATGTTGGCCTCCAGTCTGGCCAGATACCTGGGGCGCGGGATGATCTTCGGGTCCATGGTCCCTGATGGGTTCCGGAGATTATATAGTTTCCAATTTTTTGGAAATAACTGTGATTATAAGGCATAAATGTCTGATAAATTGGAAATATATTGATACGACAATCGTACACGAACCATCCCCTCGGCATTGCTATGTACTTCTACAGAAGTACTGCATACATGGAGATCAAGCTGTACCACGGCTCCCCCACCGTGGTATCGGAACCCAAATTCGGCTACGGCAACCGTAGGAACGACTTCGGCGAGGGATTCTATTGCACGGAAGACCGCGGATCGGCCGGCGAATGGGCCTGCTCCGGAGGGAATGACGGAATCATCAACTCCTACAGCCTCGACGTCTCCAACCTGGACGTCCTCGACCTGAACTCCAAGGAGTTCTCCATCCTCCATTGGCTCCGGATCCTGATCGACAACAGGGATATGCGCGCCAGGACCCCGGTCATGGCCGCTGGGATGAAGTGGCTGAAAGAGGACTTCAATCTCGACACGTCTGGATACGATGTCATTATCGGCTACAGGGCGGACGACTCCTACCTCTCATTCACCCGCGCCTTCTTGGCCAACGAAATATCCTTGGAACAGCTCTCCCGCACCATGCACCTCGGCGGTCTGGGGGAGCAGGTCGTACTCAAGAGCAGGAAAGCGTTCGACTCCATAGTCTTCGAAGGATCCGAAACCGCCGATGCGACGACATACAACACCCTCTTCAAGAACAGGGACAGAAAGGCAAGGGATGAATTCCTGGCGATAAGCGCCGAACAGGCCCTCGAAGGAGATTACATCCTCGAACTGGCCCGCGAGGGGGTGAGGGCGGATGACCCGCGCCTATTCCGACGTCTATCTCGACGAGGCCGTGATCGGCCTCGGGGAAGCGGTAGAATACGCCGACTATGCTTGCGGGATCGGCATGGACCGCTTCATGTCCTATTTCATCGTCAGCGGATTCGCCGAACGCTTCGGCGACGGGGATCCGCGCGTGATCGCAGGGATGGACGGCACCGAACTCGCGAAGAAGGTCCTCGAAAAAGTGGGAATACCCGCGGACGCCCCTCCGTTAGAACCCTCCGCCCCATCCCCCGAATACTGGTGCGGATGGGTCCTCGCCCTCTACCAATGGGCCTCCGGGAGGAGCTTCAAGGACATCCTCTCCCACATCACCATGGACGAACTCCTGCAGATGTACCCGACCCTGCACGAGGCGTCGGAGCAGAATGCGGTGGAGACGATCGACGGGGTCGTCCGTTCCAGACAGACGAGGACCAATCTCCAGAACAGACGCATCCTCGCCGGCTACACCCAGAAGGAGCTGTCCGAGGAGTCGGGGGTGAACCTCCGCACCCTCCAGCAGTACGAGACCGGCGCCAAGGACGTCGACAAGGCCTCGGGGGAGACGCTCAGGGCGCTGTCCCGCGCCCTGTCATGCAGGATGGAGGACCTCCTCGAAGCGAGACCGGTCGAACCGTTCCGAGATCGCTCGTCCATCATCCACTCCTTCCTGAGCTCCGGGTCCTGACGGATCTCGTTGAACGCGTACACCCCTCCGCAGTCCTCCGGCGGGTCCTCCCCGATATCCTTGAGGTCTCCCTTCTTCACATCCTCCAGGAACACGACGGAGACCTGCCAGCAGTCCCCGAAATCGTACAGATAGACGATATCGTATCCCTTGAGGTCGGCCACCTTGACGTTCCTCTCGTCGGATTCCGGGGGATTCTCCCAGAGTTCGGAGTTCGTGATCTCGCCGATGGATGTGTAGAATTTGTGGGAGTGCATGAAAGACCATCCGAAAGCGCTACGGATGCTGACTTCCAAGTCGGCCATGGTGTCATCATCTTCCATCGCGACGTTCCTGATAACGGGCGGATCCGCGCCCCTCAGGATGAGTCTGATCCACATCATGCCCGTAGGTACGGCGGACCGCGTAGAAAAGGCACTCGCCAGCAGACCATGTAAACCCCGCCCCGAAGGGGCGGGGGAATGGGACATCGTCCCGTTTACTCCATCGGGGTTATCCCGATGGTTATCTCCTTCCCTGTGACGTCCCAGGCCTTGACCTCGGATCCCCGGGGGGAATCGGTGAAGGTCAGGCTCTTCGCCCTGACCTCGTTCGCTATGTGGTCCTTCCAGGAGCCGAACAGCTCCACCAATCTGGGCTCGGCAGACACCTGGCAGTCGATGAACTGCTCCACGTTGAGCTTCAGGTCCTTGCGCATCTGCTGGATCCTCCTGATCAGCTCCCTCGCGTAGCCCTCCGCCTCGATCTCCGGAGTGACGCTGAAGTCGATGAACAGCGTCCCCTCCTCGAACCCGACGGACTCCATCTCCGAGGACGGGATCTCCTCCTTCCCGAGGTACACCACCCTCTTGACGTTCGCCTGGTCCGCCAGGACCGAATCGAACCTCTTGACGGCTTTGTTCACGTCCGTGTCGTTCCCGCGGACGAACACCTGCAGCAGGGGCCATCTGAGCTTGGAGCCCATCTTGGCCCTCTCCGCCGCTATGACATCCACGATGTTCTGGACCAGGTGCGTGCTGTGCTCTATGTCCTCGTCGATCAGCGATTCGTCGCACGCGGGCCAGTCCTCCATGTGCACGGAGAGCAGCTTCCCGCCCATGTGCTGATACACCTCTTCCGCGATGTGCGGAGCCACCGGCGCCAGCACCAAGGCCGTCGCCATGATCGCGTACTCCAGCGTGAAGTACGACGCGTCCTTGTCCCTCGCCATGTCCGAGTCCTCGGACCAGGACCTGTCCCTCACCAGGCAGACGTACCATCTGGAGAGGTCCTCCATTATGTAGTCCTCCAGGACCCTGGCCAGCTTGTGCAGCTCCCTGGACTCCAGGTACTCCGTGGCGGACCTCTTCATCTTCTCCGTCCTGGAGATCATCCAGCGGTCCTCGTCGCGCAGGTACGGGGACACCTCCTCCAAGGAGTGCGCGTCCGGGTCGTACCCGTCTATGATCATGTACGTGGACGCGAAGTTCACCACGTTCCAATAGGTGTTCAGCACCTTCCTGGCGTTCTTCGGCCCGTCCTTCTGGAACGCGGTGTCCTCCCAGGGGGCGTTGCTCTTGATCAGATAGTACCTCAGCGAATCCGCCCCGACCTGGTTGATCAGCTCCAGCGGTTCGATGACGTTCCCCAGGGACTTCGACATCTTCTGCCCCTTGGGATCGAGCACCCAGCCGTGCATCATCACTTCGTCGTACGGCGCCCTGTCGAAGGAGATCACGCCGGCGCCCAGCTGGGAGTAGAACCATCCGCGGGTCTGGTCGTGGGCCTCCACGATGAATCTCGGGGGCCACCACTTCTCGAACTCGTCCTTCCTCCTCGGATACCCGAGGTCGGCCCAGGACGCAACTCCGGAATCGAACCACACGTCCAGAACATCCGGGATCCTGTGCATCGTCCTCCCGCATTCCGGACAGGTGAACGTCACCTTGTCGATCCACGGCCTGTGGGTGTCCATCCCTTCCGTGTACCCGGAACCCTCCTTGAGCTCCTCGTACTGCCCGACCACCTTCCTGTTCCCGCACTCGCACTCCCAGACCGGCATGGGGATGCCCCAGTACCTCTGCCTGGAGATGCACCAGTCCCTGGCGCCCTCGACCCAGTTCCTCTCCCTGGTGGCGCCGGCCCAGTCGGGCACCCACTTCACGCGGTCTATCTCCGAAAGCATCTGGTCCTTGATGTCCGGGACGGCCATGAACCACTGCCTGGTGTTCCTGTAGATGATCGGCGACTTGCACCTCCAGCAGTGCCCGTACCTGTGCTTGATCTTGCTGACGTTGTACATCAGGCCCTTCTCGTCCAGGACCTTGATCACCTCGTCCGCGACGGTCTTCACCTTCTTCCCGGCCATCAGGGGGAACTCGTCGGTGTACCTGCCGGCCTCGGACACGGGGCAGAAGGGCTGCACGCCGTACCTCTTCCCCGTCTCGTAATCGTCGGGACCGTGCCCGGGCGCCGTGTGGACCAGCCCAGTGTTGTCCTTCTCCACGTAATCCGCCAGAAGAACCTTCCACGCCCACTCGCTCCTCGGCGCCGCTTCGAGCTCGAACGGCGGGATGTATTCCGATCCCTCGAGCTGCTTGCCGGTCATGCGTTCGAGCACCTCGAACTTCTCGTATCCGCCCTTCTGCATGACGTACTCGGCCTGCTCCTCCAGGATGATCACATCCTCGGAACCCTCGGGTCCGGACATCCTGACCTTCGCGTAGGCGAAGTCGGGGTGGACGGCGACGGCCATGTTGGCCGCGAGGGTCCACGGGGTGGTCGTCCAAATCAGGAGGGAAGCGCTCCCGTCCTTCAGGGGGAACCTGACCATGACCGAGGGGTCGGTCTCGTCCCAGTATTCGATCTCCGCCTCGGCCAGGGCGGTCTCGCACCTGGGGCACCAGGTGACGACCCTGCTGGAGGGTCTCAGGAGACCCTTCTCCTCCGCCCTCTGGATGGTCCACCATGCCGACTCCAGGTACTCCAGCTTGATCGTCTGGTACGGGTTGTCCCAATCCATCCACACGCCCAGCTGCTTGAACTGCTCGGTCATGTCCGCGTGGAGTCCGAGAGCGAACTCCTTGCAGGTGGTGACGAACTTGTCTATCCCGAGCTCCTCGATGTCCTTCTTGGAATGGACGCCGATGTTCTTCTCGACCTTGACCTCGATGGGCAGGCCGTGCATGTCGAACCCGGGCTGGTCGCGGACGTTGTACCCGCGCATCCTCCAGTACCTGATCAGGATGTCCTTCACGGTCTTGTTCATCGCCGTGCCGAGATGGATGGCCCCGGTGGTGTACGGCGGGCCGTCCACGAAGTAGAAGGGCTCCCCGTTCGCGCGGAGCTCCTTCGTCTTGCGGTAGGCGTCGGTCTCTTTCCAAAATCCCTGGACATCCTTCTCGATGCCCTTCGCATCATAATTGGCGCGGATCTGCTTTATCATCGCATTCCCTCGAATCCGCGGGGTTTTTCTTCCCCCGGGGCGGTTTCGCTGGGCCATCGCGGTATCCGTGATAATGGTATCGCGCGTACATATGGGGGATTCGGTCCATCGGAGGGCTTCGCGTCTCACGATATGTTGGTGGATTCTCAATCACCGATTATTAAGATTGTTTGTCTATTAAATACTCTTAAACATTGTTAAGATGTATGTTATATAGCAGTAACGAATACAGGGAATCGCCGGGGATGGAGTCCGATAAGTAGGACTTCATATCTTGCAAATCGGACTTCAGCTCTCTGGAGGAGGTGATAGAAATCACCGATAACAGGCCTTCGAAAGAGGGAGGGGACCCCCCGAAGGGGGATAACCAGGGCAAAAGTTTGGAAACGGCAACCCTGGTGGTCAGCATACTTCGGCTAATCATCGAAGTAGCAGGCCAAACGCTTTGAAACCACTTACGACCATCACACTGTGGTGGTCGGTCAATTTCATGTCCTCCATCGTCAAAGAATTATAAATAACTTCGATAGCTTTTAAACAATCAAAACCGTCAGAGACGCGAGACTCTGAAACTCGCTGATGGTTCACACGTTCCTCTCACCACGAACTCTACTATCTGATTCCTGATTGGATTCTCGGGAAAGTGAATGTGAACACGGATAACAGATCTTTGAAAGAGGAAAAGGACTCCACCGAAGGGGAGAACCAGGGCACAGTCCTGCAAATGATCGCCCTGGCCCGGAGCGCTGTTCGCTGGTGGCCGAACCTCTCCAGGTAAACCGTTTGCAAACTCCTTACAACCATAGTCTCAGAAACGGTAGTCGATTATGTATATATCCTTTATCTTCTAATTTATATTTAATGACATTAAAATAACCTATACCAGCAAGGCCATTCCAACAAAGAATATCATGAAGTTGCCGGAGAAAACGAACATCGCAATATCCGTTTCCACCCTCGCTCAGACAGATCGCGATTCCCGGTATCGAACACCTGACATCCGACATTCCAAGGAAACACCCCTTTTCATGCTTCAAACAAGTTAAGGAAAAACCTATTTCCCCGTTCTGAACATTTCAGGGATGTTCCAAATGGCCGTATCGGACAACCGAAATGCATGAAAATGACTCATTTCCTCCCTCGTTCCGACAGTTTTCAGATGTTTCTCCTGTCTGCATGGGTCGACATTTTAAGGAAATACCCATTTTTATGCTCCGAACAAATTAAGGAAATACCCAATCAAGTGCTTCAAATATTTTAAGGAAATGCCCCTTTCCAACGAAAAAACATTTTAAGGAACGACCTATCCAGCATTCATGAAGAGAAAGATCTACGACCGCCTGCTGAAATGGAAACGGGAATCCAACGGCTCCACCGCACTGCTGATCGAAGGCGCCAGACGCGTCGGGAAGAGCTACATCGTCGAGGAGTTCGCCAGGAACGAATACGAATCGTACGTCATCGTGAACTTCAGCGAAGTCGGGAAGGATGTGAAAGACCTCTTCAACGACCTGACCGACATCCCCTATCTGACGCAGACCCTGGCGAACATGATGCACGCGAAACTCTACGAGAGGAGATCGCTGGTCGTGTTCGACGAGGTCCAAGAATTCCCGCGCGCCAGAGAGGCCATCAAGTTCCTCGTGAAGGACGGCAAGTATGATTACATCGAGACAGGCTCCCTGATATCCATCCACAATAACGTGAAAGATATCGTCATCCCCTCCGAAGAGTTGACGATACAGATGTTCCCCATGGATTTCGAGGAGTTCTGCTGGGCCATCGGGGACGAGGCCACCGTCCCCGCGATCAGATCCTACTTCGAGAACCGGAAGCCCTTAGGAAATGCCCTCCACAGCTCCGTAATGAGACAGTTCCGGAAGTACATGCTCGTCGGAGGGATGCCCCAGGCGGTGGAAGCGTATGCCGCATCGGAGAATTTCGCCGATGCGGAAGAAGCTAAGAGGAACATATTGGCGATCTATCGCAACGACGTGGCGAAGAAATCCGGCAAAAACCAGAATCGCACGACGTTGCTGTTCGAATCCATCCCCTCCGAGCTCGGCAGGCACGACAAGACGCTGTCGGCGAAGGACATCGACAGGAAGAGCGAAGCGGAGGATTACGACGAACCTATATTCTGGCTGAAAGATTCGATGATCGCCAACGTATGCTACGACACCCGCGTCCCCGCCGTAGGTCTCAATCTTAACACGAACCTCCGGTCCCTCAAAGTCTACATGGGGGACACGGGACTGCTCGTCAGCATGGCCATTAGCGAGAACGGAACGATAGAACATGAGGTGTACGATGCCCTGCTCAGGGACAAGCTGCACATCAACGAAGGGATGTTCACGGAGAACATCGTCGCCCAGATGCTGCGTGCCAACGGGAACAACCTGTTCTTCCACACCTTCTACAAAGATGGAGGGAAGAACCGCTACGAAATCGACTTCCTGGTCCGCAACGGCAAGAAGATAGACCCCATCGAGGTCAAATCCAGCGACTACACCGCGCACAGATCCATGGACGTCCTGATGGAACGGTACTCCAAGACGCTGGGCCAGCCGTACATCGTGTACACGAAGGACCTGAAGAAGGTGGGGAACACGCTGTTCATCCCGATCTACATGGCCATCTGCCTGCGATGAACGGAATGCATCGAAGTGACCCGATCCGCGGGCATGAGGCCTGCGGACCGGGCTTTGTCTTCCTGGAGGAGGTGAGCCACCAGAGGAGATGCCGGGGAATCACCGAGTGAACCCCGGTCTCGACGCGATCCGACCATCGACCGAACCGCTTCTACGAACCCTTCGGCCAACCGATATCCGGTCGCCATCCAAGTTCAGAACACTTATCGATAAACCTGTATATCAATCATTCGATTGCTTACCCGCGACCGCTGGATTCATGACCCGTTCATCCATTCCCCCACCATGGCCGAGACGAGCGAGGCGCCGAGCATCCAGGACATCGTCGCATCCATGGACAACGGAGAGACCGATAAGACAATCCACATGGTCAGGGTGTTCTCCAAGGAGGCCGATGACGACGGCAAGAGGGAGCTCCTGAACGCCATGGCTCGGAGATACGAGGAGTCGACGAGGCATTCCGTGGACGACGGCTACTACACGGGCGGACGGTACAGGGAGGTCCTGGCCGTGAAGCTCCCCGATTCGGACGTCGTGTTCAGGAACGCCGTCAGATCGTGCTTCGACCACACCATCGAGCTCTGTTCGGATCCGGGGAGGGTGCGCGAAGACCTCATGGATTCGCTGTTCGGGCTCGCCCTTGACTACATGGCGATCCCGACCGCCGCCGGCGCCGTCAGGAACCTCCTGGAGAAGGCGCTGAAGGCCATCGACTCTATGGGGCCCTACGAACCCCGGGTGGAGGTCGACTGGTCCCCGCGGGAGAACGAACTCGTATACAGTTGCGACCGCGAGACCGGGATCGTCACGGCCATGAGGGGGATCGTCTCCGGGATAGCTTCGAGGACCGGCGCGTGCTCCATGAAGGAGGTCTCGAAGAGGAGCCGCAGGCTGAACGGGAAGAGGAAGGAGATCAGGGAGACCCTGGACAAGCTGTCGATCAGCGTGGACTTCGGATTCTACGACAGCATCGAGGTGACGGCGGAGATGTACGTCGACCTCATCGCGCCGTCGAAAGGGGATGCGGGTCACGGCGGGAAGAGACGCTCGAAACACCGCAAGAACCGGCATCGAACACGCAACCGCCGATCCGCGCACGGAGTCACGCATGGCGAACAGAGAGCATGAACTGATAGACCGGTCCGTACCCATAGAGGAGATCGAACTGGCGATGAACAGGATCAGGACAGGGGAGATCGGATGTCCGGACAGCGTCCTGAAACGCCTCGGATGAGCCAGAGGATCGACATCGGCAAGAATCCCGAACGCGGTCCCATTGCGAGCTCCAGGATGGATTAAATAAGACACGGACAATCAAAGTGTCATGTTCAAGAAGGCCGACAAAAGGTCCGCTCCGAAGGAGGTTCCTACATTCGGAGGTCTGGAATACGCCACCGAGGAGGACATCCTCAAGAACATCAGGGACTACCCCTTCGTGATGGGTAAGCTCAAGGATTGCTGACGTGCGTATTACGCCTCAACCAATCTTCAATCCCTTGGACGTCGTATTCTCCAGCTGCAACGTCCCTTATGAAGAGGTACGTGAGCATATCATCGTCGAATTCCAGCCCGCCCGTGCGTAATATCATCACAGCAACCTGGAACGCCGTCCTCTTGTTCCCCTCAATAAAAGGGTGGAAGTTAGCGATGTACCCACATTCACGACCCTTGAACGAGAATGGGGGATTATTCGAACAGCTCGCTCGG
>CAVJLK010000026.1:0-24733 GCA_963650175.1 Ruminococcus sp. CAG:579
AGGCAGGCCACGTTGCTCGAATACGTCGAGCGACGGGTCTGCCGACCTACCCGATCCTTGGTCGGAGGAACCTGATAGCGCAGGACTTCTTCTTCACGGCCATGGCCAGTGCGATCACGCCGGGAAGCTGGTATCCGTCGGCGTATCCCTGGTCGACAATCTGACCGATCCCTTTGTTCAGCGCCTTCTCCAATTCGGTGTCGTCGTCCGGCCGGATGTACTTCAGCTCCACGAGGAGCGGAGGGTTCCGCTTGTGATCGCGGATGAGGATGTCGGATCTTCCGTTCCCGGACGCGTGCTCGTTCACTGTCCTGTACCCGCTGATAGCGAATACCGTGCTCAGCCAGGAGCGGAACTTCGGTTCGTCCCATCCTTCCAGGTACGATTTCCCGGACATGAGCTTCTCCATGTCCTCTTTCACAAGGTTCGCATCCTTCTGGACGATGTGCTTGATCAGCTGAATGGCCTGGGGAGCGGCGACGTCCAGTACGCGTTTGGTGAGCTTGTCGAAATTCTGACGGACCTCTTCGTTGGGTATCGTCACGCGGAATCCTCCTTCGACCCGCTCCGCTGTGAGATAACCGGTCGACAGCAGGTACGGGATGGCCTCCTCGCCACTCAGGCGATGGCCCTTGCACCAGAGGACGCTGCGGTCATCAAGTTCGCCGAGAATCTGTCCTCCTTCGGCGGAGTAGATTCTCTTCACCTCGTCCAGCGTATCCTCGCCCGAATCCCCGAGCACATCTACGAGGATGTCGTTGGCGCTGGTGTCGTTCCAGTAGTTCTTGGGCTCGAGGTCCTTCTCGATGCATTCGTCGATGAAGCTGGTGATGGACAGGGGGTTGAAGATTTCGTGCCCGCCTATCCTGTACCCGTCGTACCATTCTTTGGCTTGAGCGTATTTCCTGTCGGCGTATTCCTTCCGCTTTTCCTCCGACCAATCAGGGAACAGGTCGTCCACCTGACGTCTGACGGCTTCCTCCGCCTCATCCGGGGTGAGTCCGAAGTGCTCCGCGAACCTCTCGGACAGGACGCCGCAGTGGCAGACGTTGTTCAGGCCGCTGACCATGCCCTTGGCCACTATCTTCTGCACGCCGGTCATGACCACGAACGATGTGTGTTCGTTGGCTTTGACGATGGATTCGAGGAACGAACCGTAGCTCCTGGCAACGGTTTCGAAGTACGGCAGGCCGTATGACTCGGATAGCGGTTTGTCGTACTCGTCGATGAGCAGCATGGGCTTGAGACCGTGGTGGATCTTGAGCAGTTCGCAGACATTCTGCAAAGCGAGGCCGACATCCCCCGTGATCCCGTCCATGATCCTCGAGATCTTCGACCTCTGCCTGACGCTCAGCCTGTCGGAGGCCTCCAGATATTCGAAGTTCCCTTCGACTACATTGGAGATGTATTGGTTCAGATGCTCTTTGAACTCTTCCGCACTGTCGAACTGGAAGTTGTTGAAACTGAGCCTGACGACCGGGTAGCGGTTCCTGTACTCCTTCGCGTAAAGCGGATATTCGAGGCACTGCTCGATCTTCAGGCCGGCGAAGCTGTCCCTCTCGGCCTCCTCTTCCGCGTAGGCCACACTGAAAAAATGGTCGATCGTCGAGAGTCCGAGCGACTTCCCGGACCTGCGGGGCCTCGTTATCATGATCGGTGCGGGTCCGTGCTCGATGAGATCCCTGATGAGGAGGGTCTTGTCGGCGAAGTAGTATCCTCCCTTGGAGATCTTTCCGAAGTCGTAGCTTCCGATGAGCACCCTCATGTTCTTCGTCGCGATATCGGCGCCATCGATTTTAACTCCTTCTCCGACCGCTCTCCGACAAGCGTCGGAGGGCTTCATGGACACGTGTTTCTCATCCATGCGAACGGACGTTTCGTGTCCGTATTTAAAGCGCGCCTACTGCAGTCAGTATGACACGGCGGTCTTCGTTTTGTAGAGCGGACCGTTCCCGTACGGGACGGGGTCTGGGAATCCCCTCCTGAGTCGGAAGGATCGTTTCCTCTTTTTTTGATCATTGAGAGTGCTGCTATAGATCATCGTCAGGAGGCACGTGCAGCATGCTCCGCCACAGAGCATGGCGATCTGAGGGGGTTCCACCCCATCTCCGATCAGTGCCGACGCCAGGATGCACACGCCGATCAGGACCGTCATGGAGCCCACGAGCAGACGGCCTAGGAGGATTTTGCCGGCGATGCTCATCTTCCCGCTGTCCGGGTCCGTCATGTCGGGGTCGGCGACCTTCACTCCATCGAACGCTCCCCGGTGCTTCAAGAAGAGGGTCACCACGAGGAGCGCCACGATGGCCGATGCCCCACCCGTGATCATGCCGAAATCGAATTCCGACAGCATTCCATCACCCGTGCACGGGACGGTCGCGCCCGCGTTCACACGCATCTATCCGGTCCATGGTCATCGCGATAGTCATCAGGTCCTCGTTCATGATTGTTGCCAGGCGTTCCGGCCTTTCTGAGGGCATGTCTCGCATGATCACCAGGTCCTTCTTCCGGAAGTCTCCGATGCAATCCCTGGTCAGGAGAGCCGAGACTGCGATGCAGACCGCCACGATCGCGACGGAGAGCTCCGGACCGAACGTCACGGAACCCGGTCCGACGGCCATGAACACGAACATCGCGGGCAGGAGCAGGAGGTGGGCGATCATGTCGACGGTGCAGACTGTTCCGTCATAGGACAGCATCGCCCTGTGGCTGAGGATGGCGATCGGAAGGAAGACCATCGCGATGGACGCACCGGCCACGGCGGTTTCGGTTCCCATGGCCGAGAGCAGGCAGAATGCTGCGGCGGACACGGCGGCGACCAGGGAGCACAGGAGGATGAATGCGCACCTGTGCGCCTCTATCGATGTCCTGTCCGCTCCTCTGCATACCTTCACGGCGTCGCGACCGGACAGGATCCCGACGTCCGACATGAAGAATACCGTCTCCAGGGCCGCGCATCCCAGCAGCACGGAGATCAGGTTCGACGGAGTGAACGCGGACGCGAACACGATCAAGAACGAGATCAGGACCGGCGCGTACATACACGGGGCTTTCGGGAGCTCCATTCTGTCCCTGATGATGCGGCCGTCCCCGGCGTCGATGGGATCCCTGACGCGGAAGTCCCTCCTGCGAAGGTCGATGACGTCGTGGCAGAACTCCTCCAGCTCCTCGGCCGAGGGCGACGATATCAGGATCGACGTGCCCGTCCGGTTCGCTTTCTCGAGGTCCCCGATCATCATGTCGTAGGTGTCGTCGTCCGCATCGGCCAGAGGGTCCTGGGCGATGAGCAGTGATGGGCGGCACGATATCCCGATGATGAGGTCGAACACGCGTCTCGTCGCGGGGGAGAGCGAGATCAGTCTCGCATCCGGTTGGATCCCGTATCCGACGCACAGGTCGCGGAACAGTCCGTCGTCGCGGAACGGGTATGCCGACGATGTCCTCCTGTAGTGCCCGGAGCATGTGACCAGCGGATCGTCCATGTCGTTCCATCTGACGTAGAACATGGGGTTGGAGACGATGTCGGCGCTGCGGCGGACGGTCCCGCCGTCCGGAATGACGATTCCGGCCAGGACATCGAACAGCCAGCGGACCTGCTCCTCGCTTTCGCCGACGACTCCGGTGATGCGTTTTTGCCCGGCGGACACGTGGACGGAGTCCAGGACGGCTCTGTCTCCGATGGTTTTCGTTATGTCCGAGGCCTGAATGACGTCCATCCTATCGTCACGGGCCACTCCGACGGAGTATTTCACTCTGTCCGCGATCCCTGGATGCACAGTCCGGTCGGATGGCACGACGGTTTAATCCCAGGCGCCGATACTTCCTCATGAATCGGAAGAACAAGCTCGTAACAGCGGTGACCATCGTCGCCGTCGTTGCGGTCCTGATCGCATCCTACGCCATGCAATCGGACGACGACCGGCATCTGGGCCCCAGCTCGTTCCCGGACCCCATCCAGGACGGGGACAAGGACTATCCGACCGCGGCGGAGGCCGAGGCCAGATACGACGAGGCCATGTCTTCGTTGAAGGTATCTCTTTCCGACGGTTCCCTGGATGTCGACGCCATGGCGGAGGCGATTGCCGGCGCTCTGCAGGAATACGAAGTATACGTCGACAAGGGCGCATGGGTCTCGCTGGATTACTACATCTGTCCCGAACGCATGAGCAGCGGGTACCAGGCCTGGTCCAATCTGATCCCGGTCATGCTCGACAGTATTAAGGTCGCCATAAGGGACGGCCTGTCCGGCCCCTGCGCCGACACCGTCGATGCGGCCCTCAGGTCGCTGGGGAAGGACCCCGACTCGTACCGCGATTACGGCGCCATGTCCGATGAGGCCAAGGCCCTCGTGGAGAGGGAGAGCGCTCTGAAGGACGAGTTCTACACCATAAAGGGCACAGAATACACGGTCACCGACTCCGAAGGGCGCACCTGGACCATGGACGACGTCGACGGGAGCACGACCCTGACCGTCGACGAGAAGAGGGCCCTCAGGGCGCAGATCTATGAGGCGATGTATAGCGACACCGCCGAGGTGTACGTCGAGCTCGTCGGCGTCAGGAACGACTACGCAGCCGAGATGGGTTACGGGGATTACACCGAGTATGTGTACAGGAACACCTTCGGAAGGGAATACTCGCCGTCCGAGGCCGAGAGGTTCGTCGCCCTCGCAGGGAAGGCCGATGCCTTGAAACACAACCTGAACGACATCATGGGGTACGACAATGAGAGGTTGAACGACGAGATGTCCTGGGTCTACGACCTGGATTCCGAGGGGCTGATAAGAATGGTGGAACCGTTCATCGATTCCGTGAGTCCCGATCACGCCAGGCTCCTGGACTACATGGTCGAGTACGGACTCATCTACAACTGCGAAGAGCCCGGACACCTCACAGGTGCATACACGGAGTCGATCCTGACCAGGAACAGCGCCTTGATCTACAACGGGAACATGGGCATCAGTACAAGCGTCCATTCGACCCTGGTCCATGAGTTCGGACACGCGACCAACTTCTGTCTGGTCGACGGTTATTCCACGAACTACGACGTGTGCGAGATCCACTCCCAGGGGCTGGAGGCACTGTACTGCGCATCGGGGCTAGTCGGCAACGGGTCCGAGGACGCGATGACGTACGAGTTCATGAAGAGTATACTGAACGTGATCGCCCAGGCCGGGGTCCTGACGGAGTTTGAGGTCTGGGCCTACGAGACTGAGTCGGAGACCGGGACGCTGACCGCGGAACAGGCGTTGGAGAAGTTCGGGGAGATCATGGACTCAACCGGATGCTCGCTTACGAGTTCCTACGACCAGAAGTACTACTGGGCGCGCATCCCGCACCTGTTCAGCAGCCCCCATTACTACATCAGCTACGGCACATCGGCGCTCAACGCCATCGAGCTGTATCTGAAAGCCGTGGAGGATTACGACGGGGCGAAGGACCTCTATCTCGACCTGTTGTATCAGAGGGATGTGTTCGGTTACGCCCCGGCGGTCGAGAAGGCGGGACTCACCAACGCCTTGGACATCGAGGAGTCCGAGAGGATCATCGACAGGCTCGAGGAGGTTCTGAGGGCCAACAGGTCCTGAGTGCGTTCCGAACGAGACCGGTCGGGCCTCCGGGGGTCCTCTCCCCCGGGGTCCTCATCGTATCCTTTCCGTCCCCATCGTCCGGTCGGACGGTGCAGTCCATCCTGTTCTCGACGGACACTCCGGCGATCGTGAGAGGTCCGGTTTCATCGCATCCGCCCGCCGGACGGCACGACGGTTTAATCCCAGGCGCCGATATTTCATCATGAATCGGAAGAACAAGATCGTAACAGCGGTGACGTTCATCGCCGTCGTTGCGGTCCTGGTCGCATCCTACGTCATGCAATCGGACGACGACCGGCACCTGAAAGCCAGCGCGTTCCCGGACCCCATCCAGGACGGGGACAAGGACTATCCGACGGCGGCGGAGGCCGAGGCGAGGTACGGCGAGGCCATGTCTTCGTTGAAGGCATCGCTGTCCGACGGTTCCCTGGACGTCGACGCCATGGCGGAGGCGATCAAGGAAGCCAAAGATGGATACGGTACCTACGTTGACAAGTTAAGGTGGGTGAAACTGGATTATTACATCAGCCCCGAACGTATGGGCAGCGAGTATCTGGCATGGTCCAATCTGATCTGGGCCATGACCGATGACATCAATGCTTCCATAAGGGACGGTCTGTCCGGTCCCTGCGCCGAAACCGTCGATGCGGCCCTCAGGTCGCTGGGGGATGATCCCGACTCGTTCCGCAACTATGGTGACATGTCCGAGGAGGCCAAGGCCCTCGTGGAGAGGGAGAACGCTTTGGAGTTGGAATATTACACTATAATCGGCACAGAGTACACGGTCACGGATTCCGGTGGGAGCACGTGGACCTTGGAAGACATCGTAGAAAGCGAGACCCTGACCTACGATGAGAAGGTCTCCCTCGTGGCGCAGATCTATGAGGCGATGTACGGCGATGCCGCAGAGGTGTACGTCGAGCTCGTCGGCGTCAGGAACGACTACGCCGCCGAGATGGGTTACGGGGATTACACCGAGTATGTGTACAAGGAATACTACGGAAGGGAGTACTCGCCGTCCGAGGCCGAGAGGTTCGTCGCCCTCGCGGGAAAGGCCAACGACCTGTGGAACAGTCTGACGGACATCACCGGGTACGATCCGGACAAGGTCGAGGACGAGCTGTCGTGGATCGGCGCCTTGGACTCCGAGGGACTGATAAAAGCGGTGGAACCGTTCATCGATTCCGTGGATCCCGATTACGCCAGGCTCCTGGACTATATGGTGGAATACGGGCTCATCTACAATTGCTATGAGCCCGGGCACTTGGATGGCGGATTTTCCATAGGGATCCGGACCAGGAACAGCGCCGTGATCTACAACGGGTACGCGGATTCCTGCACACACGCGTCTCGGATTCTGGTTCATGAGTTCGGCCATGCGGCCAACTACTGTCTGGTCGACGGCTATTCCTCGAACTACGATGTGAGCGAGATCCATTCCCAGGGGTTGGAGGCTCTGTACTATGCATCGGGACTCCTCGGCAACGGGTCGGAGGATGCAATGGCATACATACTCGCGGATAACACGCTGTATCAGGTATTCCTGGCCGGGATTCAGACTGCGTTCGAGGTCTGGGCCTACGAGACCGAGGCGGAGACCGGTTCCCTCACCGCCGACCAGGCCCTGGACAAGTTCGGGGAGATCCTGGATTCCACCGGCTGCTTGCTCACGGATTCTTACGACCAGAAGTACTACTGGGTGGGCACTTCTCATCTGTTCAGCCGTCCCCACTACTACATCAGCTACGGCACATCGGCTCTCAACGCCATAGAGCTGTATCTGACAGCCATTGAGGATTACGATGAGGCGAGGGAGCACTATCTCGACCTGACCTATCAGAGTGGGGTGTACGGCTACGTCCCCGCGGTGGAGAAGGCGGGACTCACCAACGCCTTGGACATCGAGGAGTCCGAGAAGATAATCGACAGGTTGGAGGAGGCCCTGAGGGCCATCGGCGCCTGAGTGCGTCCCAAACGAAACCGATCGGGCCGCCGGAGCATCCGTCCAGGCGGTCTGCATCGGTCCTTTCCCATCCGCACTTTCCATCCTTCGTCATCATGTCGGACGGTGTCCCCATCCCCGTTCCATCCGTCCGGGTCGGAGCGATTCCTGGAATGGCTGGACCTATCATCCGTCGAGGCAAGGATGATAAATTCCAGACTCTGTTTCTTCTTCATGAAACATAAGAATAGGGTCGTGACAGTCGTGACGGTCGTCGCCGTCGTGGTTGTTCTGATCGCATCTTACGTCATGCAATCGGACGACGACCAATATCCCAAGGCCAGCGCTTTCCCGGATCCCATCCAGGAGGGCGATCTGGACTATCCGCCGGCAGCCGGAGCGGAAGAGAGGTACGGCGAGGTCATGTCCTCATTGGAGGCTTCCCTGTCCGACGCTTCTCTGGACGTGGACGCCATGGCGAGGGCCATCTCAGTCGCCATGCAGGAATACAAGCTCTCCTGCGACAAGTACGAGCTGGTGATCATGGACTACTACGCCAGTCCCGATCTTATGAGTAGCGAGTATCAGATCTGGTCCAATATGATCACGGTCATGAGCGACCGTCTCAGTGTCGCCTTGAAGGACGGATTGTCCGGTCCCTGCGCCGACACCGTCGAAGCGGCCCTCATATCGATCGGGGAGGATCCCGACACGTACCGCGGCTACGGAGCCATGTCCGAGAAGGTCAAGGCCCTCCAGGAGAGGGAGGTCGATCTGATAGGGGAGTACGATGCCATAATGGCCGCCGAGTATACGGTCACGGATTCCGAAGGGCGCGTCTGGACCCTGGAGGACATCGAAGAGAGCGAGGTCCTGACGGAAGACCAGAAGATCTCCCTCAAGGTCCGGATCTACGAGGAGCAGTGCGCGGATGCCGCAGAGGTGTACGTAGAGCTCGTCGGCGTCAGGAACGACTACGCAGTCGAGATGGGGTACGGGAATTACGCCGAATACGCGTACAAGGAATCGTACGGAATGGATCTCACGCCGTCCGAGGCCGAGAAGTTCTTCGCTCTCGCGGAGAAGTCCGAGGACATGCGGAGAGGCCTGTTGGGGATGATGGGGTACGACTGGGGGAAGCTGAACGTCGAGATGTCCTGGTTCTCCGACCTGGATTCCGAGGGGCTGATAAAAGCGGTGGAACCGTTCATCGATTCGGTGGATCCCGATTTCGCCAGGCTCCTGGACTACATGACCGAGTACGGGCTCATCAACAACTGCAGTGAACCCGGCTGCATCACCACAGCGTACACGGCCCCCCTCCATATGAGGAAAAGCGCCGTGATCTACAACGGGTATCTGGGCATCGGCGAATTCGCTCCGTTGTCCCTGGTCGGCGGATTCGGTTATGCCGCCAACTACTGCCTGGTGGCCGGCAGTCCCTCGTATTTCGATGTGTGGACCGCCAACAACATGGGGCTGGAGGTTCTCTACTGCGCATCGGGCCTCGTCGGAAACGGGTCCGAGAGAGCGGCGACGTGTATCCTCTCCAACACTCTGCTGTTATCGGTCGTTATTGGCGGATTCCTGACGGAGTTCGAGACCTGGGCCTACGTGACCGAGGCGG
Organism: Ruminococcus sp. CAG:579; assembly: GCA_963650175.1. Taxonomy (GTDB): domain Archaea; phylum Thermoplasmatota; class Thermoplasmata; order Methanomassiliicoccales; family Methanomethylophilaceae; genus Methanoprimaticola. Next base: position 9,160 of record CAVJLK010000026.1, read on the forward strand.
AGACCGGGACGCTGACGGCGGATCAGGCGCTGGACAGGTTCGGCGAGATCGTCGATTCCGTCGGATACTTCGAAGGGAGCCATCTGGACTCGGGGTACTATCTGTCGACGTTCGATCATATATTCAGCAGTCCGCTCTGCTACACCGGATACGGTGCGTCCGCGATCAACGCCATGGAGCTGTACCTGGAGGCCATCGAGGATTACGACGGGGCCAAGCAGAACTATCTCGCCATGCTCTATCAGAACGAGAACGACGGCTACCTCTCCGTGGTGGAGAGGGCGGGATTGACTAACGCCTTCGACATCGAGGAGTCTGAGAGGATCCTCGACGGGTACTGGGAGGCGTTGAGGGCTCTCGGCGCCTGAAAGCGTTTCGAACGAAACCGATCGGGTCGCAGGGGCCCCTCATCCCTGTGGCCCGCATCGCATCTTTTCACCCCCATCGTCCGGTCGGACGGTGCGGTCCATCCTGTTCTCGACGGACACTCTGGCGATCGTGAGAGGTCCGGTTGCATCGCATCCGCCCGCCGGATGGCACGACGGTTTAATCCCAGGCGCCGATACTTCCTCATGAATCGGAAGAACAAGGTCGTAACGGCGGTGACCATCGTCGCCGTCGTTGCGGTCCTGGTCGCATCCTACGCCATGCAATCGGATGAGGGCCGGCACCTGAAAGCCAGCGCGTTCCCGGACCCCATCCAGGACGGGGACAAGGACTATCCGACGGCGGCGGAGGCCGAGGCGAGGTACGCCGAGGTCATATCTTCACTGGATGCATCCCTGTCCGACGGTTCTCTGGACGTCGACGCCATGGCGGAGGCGATCACGGTCGCCATACAGGGATACAACTACTACTATGACAGATACACGTGGGTCCAGCTGGATTACAACATCGATCCGGAACGTATGAGCAGCGAGTATCTGGCATGGTCCAATCTGACCTGGGCCATGACCGATGACATCAACGCTTCCATAAGGGACGGCCTGTCCGGCCCCTGCGCCGACACCGTCGATGCGGCCCTGAGGTCCATCGGGGAGGATCCCGATTCGTACAGGGACAGCGACGTCACGTCCGAAGAGGCCATGGCCCTCAAAGAGAGGGAGAACGCTCTGGTGACCGAGTATTACAGGATAATCGGTACCGACTATGCGGTCATGGATTCCGACGGGAGCACATGGACCTTGAAAGATATTGAGGGGAGCGCTACGCTGACCCACGATGAGAAGGTCTCCCTCTCGGCGCAGATTTACCAAGAGAAGTACGGCGATGCCGCAGAGGTGTACGTCGAGCTCGTCGGCGTCAGGAACGACTACGCCGCCGAGATGGGTTACGGGGATTACACCGAGTATGTGTACAAGGAATACTACGGAAGGGAGTACTCGCCGTCCGAGGCCGAGAGGTTCGTCGCCCTCGCGGGAAAGGCCAACGACCTGTGCAACAGTCTGACGGACATCACCGGATACGATCTGGACAAGGTCGAGGACAAGCTGTCGTGGATCGGCGCCTTGGACTCCGAGGGGCTGATCGATGTGGTGACGCCGTTGATCGATTCCGTGGATCCCGATTATGCCAGGCTTCTGGACTATATGGTGGAATACGGGCTCATCTACAACTGCGACGACCCCGGGCACATCATCACCGGGTACACGACCAGTGTCTGGGCCAGGAACAGCGCCGTGATCTACAACGGATATCTAGGCATCGGGAGGACGGCCTCGACGACACTGGTCCATGAGTTCGGCCACGCGGCCAACGCGTGTCTGGTGGCCAATCATTCCTGGAACTATGATGCGCATGAGATCCACTCCCAGGGGTTGGAGGCTCTGTATTGCGCTTCGGGGCTAGTCGGCAACGGGTCCGAGGACGCGATGACGTACTCCTTCGCCAGAGGGTTGCTGACCACAGTTTCCCTGGCCGGGGTCCTGACGGAATTCGAGGTCTGGGCCTATGAGACCGAGGCGGAGACCGGTTCCCTCACCGTCAACCAGGCTCTGGACAGGTTCGGGGAGATCCTGGATCCCCTCGGACGCACCTTCGATTGGAACTTCTCCTTCGACATGAGGTACTTCTGGACGGATGTCCTGCATCTGTTCAACTATCCCCATTACTACATCAGCTACGGCACGTCCGCGCTCAACGCCATAGAGCTGTATCTGAAAGCCATTGAGGATTACGACGGGGCGAAGGAACTCTATCTCGACCTGACCTATCAGAGCGGGGTGTACGGCTATGTCCCCGCGGTAAAGGAGGCGGGACTGACGAACGCCTTCGACATCGAGGAGTCCGAGAGGATCCTCGACAGGTTTGAGGAGGCCTTGAGGGCCATCGGGTCCTGAGCGCAACGGTTTCGACAACGGGGCCGGACGCCGTAGCATCCGGTCCCATCTTTCATATCTGTTCTCGGAAACGGTCGATTCCTCTCATCCGCTCTTGTCTCCCGTGGCCGACGCATGGTCGAATACGTATCGATTCAGTACTTCCGTTCCTCAAAGGATGTGGATGCTGGACCAATTGATCCTGCTGGTAGCTCCCGTTCCCTTTCCAGTTCCTGGTCTGGATCAAAGTATCCGTTTCACGCGCACACTTAAGGGTCGTATCGAAGGGATTATTCCATCTTCGAACATGTCCCCGGCGATAGGATGAACGGGTGGATGGTCGCGGTCGTCGTCGTGGCAGCGGAGGCGCTTTGGGGTATCGTCACCGGCAATGCCGTGCCGATGCTCGTCCTGATGGCGGCCACCCTCTTCTTCGCGTTCAAGATCTACTTTCGCTGGGATCAGGACAGGCCTCCCAACATGGAATCAGTCAGCTGGCTGTCGATGTACCCTGGGTTCGGATACGCGTATCTGGGAGATTGGATCAGGGCTGCCGTCCTGTGGGTTCTGACGTCGGCGGGCGTCTCCGCATTCTTCGGGATCCTGTTTCTGTGTCCGGATGCGGACGCCGATTTCGCGATAGCGTCCTGGATACTGTGTCTCGTCCTATCCGTGACGACCTCGGTGTTCGGTTCGTGCGGGCTCGCCGGGAATATGGAGGTCGAATCCGTCAACGAGGCGCTGGAGATCAATATCGAGGACGGGGGCGGGGCCATACGTAAGACGACGGTCATACTGTCCGTCCTGTTCGTGTTGGTCTGGATTTTCTGCTATCCGGTGCCGTTGTGGCAGCTCGCGGTATTCGCTTCCCTGTGGATCGTGCATGCGGTTCTGAACCTGACCCTGTACGCGGTTCCGACGCCCCGGTCACGACGATACCAGGGCGTCGCCGTTCATGACGGAGTCGATCCTTATCCTGGGGACCTTTTTCCAGAAGCTCATTCCCATGAGAATCACACGGCCTTGCATCCCGTCGTAGTACTTCCGGTCGTGGATCTGCCCGAATGTCTCGTCCACGCGGGCGTCCAGGTCTGCCTTCTTCTTGGCGACTTTCAATTCCATAATCATATACGGATTTACACGGTCCTTCGGGCTCAGGAAGATGTCGACCCTCCCGAGTCCTTCCGGAGCCTCGACCTTCACCCTGTACCTAAGGGACAGCGCGTGGACCAATGTCATGATAACCGCCTGGTAGGTGTTCTCTTTGAAATTCAGATAGCTGGCGGCGGACATCACGTTGGCGAGGGACTCCTCCATTGCAGTCGCGTCCTCCTCGAGGATGGCCCTGTTGAGTCTGACGAAGTCGTCGGTATCGATGGGATACACCACGTTGATAAGCCCCCGCACGAGTTTCCTGACATCCTCGTTCGGGATGGACAGTTCGTACAGCGTGTTCCCCCGGATGTCCTCCTCATCGGTCAGTACGGCTTTGAGGTAGCCCGACATGACCATCAGGCTGTACAGCGGCTTTCCCGACTTCCTGATGACCTCGTAAGGGAACGCTTCCATGAGATCGGATTTTATCGTCCCGCCCGTGATCAGCTTCATGACCTCGGTGTATTTTTCCGAGGTTATGCTCTCCAACAGGTCTTTGATGAGCACGTCCCGTCCGCTGTCGACCCAGTACGCCTTCTCCTCGCACTTCTTGGATATGAAGCACATTATGCTATACGGGTTGTACACCTCGGCGTTCCCGAAGCGGTACCCGTCGTACCATGCCTTGGCGTCATCGAACCTGTCCTCGTAACCGAAGTCCTCCAGCGCCTTCTTCACCTCGGATTCCGTGAACCCGAACCTCTCGTCGGAGTCCTTCGAGAACACGTTGTTCACCACGATGTTGTTCAGTCCGGAGAATATCGTCTGCTTGGCGATCTGCATCACGCCGGTGACGTACACCATCCCCCTGTACGGGTTCCCCTTGATGGAGGCGTACATGAATTTCGCCAGGAATGACATGATATCCTCGTGGGACTCCTCCCCGAACGCATTGGTCACCGCCCTGTCGTACTCGTCGATGAGGATGATCGGCGATACCCCGTGATATCTGGCGAGGGTCTCGGACAGGTTGTTCACCGAGAATTTCAACATGTCCTCGTCTAAGGGCGTTTTTTGGTCCCCGAATATCTTGAACAGGTCTTTCATGGTGTCCGACAGTTCCGGCCATTCCAGCAGGTACCGATGGGGTTCGAACGCGTCCCTCACGGCTTTGCGCAGTCCTCCGCGGAACTCCTCGAAATCATCGGCATCGGCGATGCCGAGGTCGAGATGGATGACCGGGAACGCGTTCTTGAACTTCCCGAACTCCGGATATTCGGAGATCGCCAGTCCGTCGAACCATGCGTTGCCCTTGAATTGGATGTTGAAGAATGCGTCCAGCATGGACATGTTGGTGGTTTTCCCGAACCTGCGGGGACGCGCGAACAGGTAGACCCCGAAACGATTGTTCTCCAGGATATCTTTGATCAGGAGGGTCTTATCGATATAGTACATGTCGTTTTCGCGGAGCTTCGCGAAGGACATGCCCCCGACGTCTATCTGTTTCATGCAACACGTAATCCATCACGCATTCATAAGCGTTCGCTGACGGATGCAAGCGGTCGGAATCCGTCTTCGAGAGATGATAAACCGGCATGACGGACAACTTCCGAGCCAGATAGGTATAATGGCGAACGGGAGGGCTTTCTTGATTGACCGAGTCCAGCGCATCGCCTGGGAGATTTATCCGAGGGGTATAAATGATGCTGGCTCGAACGACGGTATCCGTCATTTCCGCTGAAGCCAGATGGTAGCACGATTGGATGCTGGGAGGTTCAGAATCGGCCCGCAATGGTCATCCCCATCCGGGACGGGGCCATCCTCGTGGTGGAGGGAATCTGTGTTGTGAGAAGGTGGAGGTAGTTGCCTCCCCGTGGGGAGGCGGTGCTGTCGAGTTCAATCGTCCGTGTTCTTGTGGTCCTTCTTTCTGTCGATCTTGCTTATGTACGACTTCGACGCCATGTGGTTGGCGTCCTCGTCGGTGATGCGCGCATAGTACTTCTCCGTCGTGGACGTGGTCGCATGGCCCATGTTCTTCGAGATGATCTCGATATTGGTACCGCTGTTCTTCAGCGTCTGCCCGTAGGTCCTGCGGCATTTCCTCCCGTCGAACTGGACTCCGCAGTGGTCCGACGTCTTCCTCCTGATGACGCGGATCGCGTTGTCCGAGAGGACCTTCGGTTCGTTGCTGCAGAAGAACACCAGGTCCGTGTTCATCCCGTGGTCGTCGAGGAACTTCTTCCTCGCGACCAGGTATCTCTCCAGGACACCGACGAAATCCGGTATGATGAACACCGTCCTCGGTTCCCCGTAGGTTCCCTGACCTTTGACGACGTCCAGGTGGATGAAGTACCCGTCCGAGTCCTTCATGATGTTGGACACGGTGGCGTTCTGGAGTTCGACCGTGCGCAGTCCGGCCCCGATGTTGAGGCAGATCATCGCGATCCCTCTGAGCTCCATGAAATCCTCGTTGGGGACAGTGTCGGCGTAGTCCAGGATGACTGCCAGCTCGTTGATGTTCAGGCTCGGTTGGCGTCTCCTGTACTCCTTCTGCATCAGGCGCTTGTTCCTCTTGAGGAACTGCGTGACGCAGTCGTTGTCGAAGAACGTGCACATGCTGTCGATGTCGCTGAGGTCCCTCTTGAGCGCCTTGGGGGTTATCCTGCCCCCGTTGCGCCCTTCCGCGTTCACGCGCACCCTGTAGTATTCCTCTATGTCGCGCTCGGTGAGCTTCCTGGGGGAGAGGGTGGATATCGCCCCGTCCTCGAAGAGCTCCTTGAAGACCTGCTCGGAATGGAGAAGACGCCTCTGGGTGAGCTTCTTGGTGATGTCCGCGAGACGATATGTCCCATCCCTCATGTAGATGTTCACGCACTCGCGGAACGGATTCTTGCTCATCTCCGCTCCCCTGCGGTGTCCGCGTCGGTCTGCGCGCCCTCCGTGGGGTTGCTAACTGGAGACTGCATGATCGCTATGTCTGGCGTATCGGATTTCGATGGATTAGTAGCCTCCGAGGTAGCACCCTCGATAGTCCCGGGAAGGCCCTCGAAGTAATCCGAGTTACAGGGCGATGCGAACTTCTTGATGTTCGTCGCGAGCAGGTTGTCGTAGCCCGGGGTATTCTGGACGTACGTCATGTTCCCCGAGCCGTATCCGAGGATGAAGCCCATGGTCTCCAGAGGCCTCCTCACGGCCTGCGTCTTGATGGTGTCGGTCGGTAGGAAATCCCCCGCCTCGATCCCGTTGTACAGGCACGTGTTGGCGATCAGCTTCGTGGGGACGCAGCGGCTTTTCTCGACGAAGGCCTGCTTGTCCTGCGGACTCCTGTCGCGGATCGTGTCTATCCAGGCGTCCATGACCATCCCGTAATCCGTCAGTCTGAGCTTGTCCCTGTTGGAGGCGGCCATGCGACCGAGTTTCTCGAACAGATGGTTCACATCTCCCGTGAGCCTCGCCATGGGATACATGCTCCTGGCGATGTCGAACTGCCTGCCCCTCAGTTCCTTGTGGCGGGAATTGTCGATCCCCGATTCGAGGGGGTACGAGAACGTTCCGTCCTTGTCCCTCGTCCCTTCGAGGTGGTGCTCGGAATCCCTGAGGAACGTGGGGAGTCTGAATCCATCCTCCTTCTTGTCGTCCAGAAATCTGACCTGGACCTTGCAGAGGAGGGCCAGGTGATGCAGTTCGTGGCGGATTTCCGCCAGGGCCTCCTTGTCCACGATCTTGTCCAGTCTGTACGAGCGGGGGGCTTCGGACATCTTGATGACGAAGGATCTGTTGACCAAATCCTCCCTGAGGCCGGTGTACTCCTGGGTGCTGATGACCATCGGGACGAAGACGTCGAACGACTCCGTCAGATTGGTGTTGGCGTTGCATCTCTTGATCCTGCCTCCGCGCTCGAACCCGACCTTGAACATGGTGGACAGGTCGGATCTGACCGCCGGATTGATGTCCTGGAATTCGTCCAGGATGATGGTGGAGCCGAATTCGTCCGCCGACCTGAACGCGGATGCGTAGCTCCCGTCGCCCAGGATCTCGCCCCTGTAGCAGATGTTGGCGAGGATCTTCTGGAATCTCGTCTTGCCAGATTCGGTGCATCCCGATATTATCAGCCTCGGGAGGTATTCGAGGTGTTCCTGGAAATAGGTCATGAAGACGAAGTCGCAGACGACGGAGTAATCCTCCGGGTCCATCAGGTACAGGCTCCTCCGAAGCAGCTCCTTCAACTTGCCCGATATGCGTTGGAACTCCGATGGGATGTCGTCGCACAGACACTCTTCCAGACACCTGCCGTCCCACGACCTGCCGAAATCACCGATGTCGGTGGTCCTGTTGCCCATCAAGCGGATGGCGAGGCGGTCCCCGTTGATATCTTCCAGTTTGATGTGTTCGGGGATGTAAGGGTTCCGGCTGGACGTGTCCACGCGGAGGATCTCGTCCCGTCCGTTCTTCCCCACGATCGGTTCGTAGACGTCGCTCCCTTCGTACGGCTTCATTTTCGGAACCCCCATTCGGGAAGGCGGACGATCTCGTCGTCCCATCCGTCGTAGTATCTCTGACGGCGCGTCTTGGTCGCCGTCGGGGTGCGGTGGCAGACCTTGTGGTCGACGGTGCGGGGGCACTTGCCGCACCGGATTTCGCGGGGTATCTCGAGGATGCTCGTCTGGGTCCGATCCGAGTAGCTGTGGTTTTTATAATGCCAGGGCGTTCCATAGCCCTGGCAGTTCCTGCCTAGGGGGTGCTCAGACGCCAATCTTGTCGCCCCCGACTCTTCTGTTCTGTTCATCCGCGACGAGACGGCGTAAAGCCGTCTCGACGACGTCGTTCATCGTACGGTATCTGCCATCGTCGATCATCGACTTGGCGGCATCGAACAGTGATCTGGGGATCTTCCCGGACACTGTCAGTTCCCTCCTTTCAGGATTGTCTTTATTTTTTGTCGCGATCATGTTGATCACTTCTTTCGTGTTAGGGTTTGGTGAGGTTGATCGAGTGGTACCGGCCGTCAATCCTCTCTGTTTCTGGTGATGAATTCCAATGTCGCTTTTCTGACGATATCGCTTCTGCTTCTTCCGTACCCTCTCGAGATGAGCCGCGCGATTTCGTCGATTTCCGTCGGACAAAAGCCGGCTTTCACGAATGCAGGTTCCATATACGACCTCCTAGATGGTCGAGATTGATTTTCATATATATAGCTGCTTGACTACATCTACAATACTTCTGAGTGTGTTTAGTCATATCTGATAGACCATACAAAGGGTATGGTCCGTCAAAAAGGGTACTACAAAGGGTTCAAAGTATCGTCCGAAAGGGTACCAATTAAGGGTTCCCGAAATCGACGGAAAGGGTGCTTGTTTTTGCGGAGTCAGCATCTTTTCATGGGCCGTCCGAAAGGGTACCAATTAAGGGTTCCCAAAATCGACGGAAAGGGTTTTACAAAGGGTTCGAAATATCGTCCTAAAGGGAACGAGTAATTCAGGGGCTCACTGAAAGATGATTTCGAGGTGGACGTTCCTGATCGTTGCTAGGGGTGTGTTTCGTTCCTACTATTCTTTCGGGTATTATGAGCAACTTCGATACACAAGCAGCAGGCTAGTGTAGTGGGACCTCCAAGAAAGATATCAACACGAAATGACATTATAATCGTTCGAACGACATGATGTTGTCAAATAGTTTTAGTATAAGACGAACATGTCCTACGTGTGAGTGCATGCCAGAGAGCAAAAAGGAAACCGTCAGGATCTCCGAAGGGCTCGCGACATCAATTGAACGTGAATTCGTGGAGACCGGGCTATTTTTGAGTAAAGCGGATTTCGTTTCAACCGCGATTCGTTTCTATTACGAGAATTCGATCCGTCAATTCGGTAATGATGAGCTGAAGGCGGTGGGTGATTTGGCTCCTAGAGCAATCGTCCAGGCTACGTTGGTGAACCCGGAGTATCTCGAAGAGGTAAACAAATACGGTGGAGGGAAGAAGAGGTCGATATTGTTGCGTCTGCCCCCAGAGTTCGTTGATAGGTATCAAAACTTCATTGATGATACTGGATTCTACAGGAGCAAGACGGACTTCTTCAACAACGCGTTAGGTGCGTACCTGGTCTTTCAGTCGAAATTCGGCGAGATGTCCAATCGTTTCTACATGAATGGGACTGGTAAATCATCGTGTCCTTACATAGGGGAAAACAGTACGCCTCAAATCATATGTGCGTCTATTTCACCTGTCTCCGTGCGTAAAGATCCAAAATCGGGCGATGAGTGACCGTGCTGAGCTGTTCTCTGTGGATAGGGAGGAAGAGTGCCATGCCGAGGGTCAAAGCAATCGGGAAGTCGTCCCGGGAATCTTTGGCAGTCATGCCACCCGGTGTATGGGAGGGTTTTCGTGGATCATCAGTCTGCGGATTCGGAATGTTCGGTTCTTCAAAGCAGACGCATCTGCCTTTCTGGACGCGGAAGGGCCGGCATGACGCTCAACTCCTCATCTATACACCTCTCATCCCTGTCGATTACGTTTCCGATAAAATCGGAGGCATGGCTTGTAGCCCATCAAGGAAGGCGATCTCGACCGAACAGTCTGTCACGAACAGTCTGGAACGGTACTTATGAAGGATTCGGAGACATCGACCCGCAGGATGACCTATGAGCTCTCCTTGCCCACGGTATTGACCGTGGATCAGTTGGCTGTAGTTTCCAGGATTGGGAAGTCTGAGGTGGTGGAAGCTTCGCTTAACTGGTTCATGGCGCTGGTGGCGATTCAGGCATCGCGTGCCGGCATATCTCATGCTCAAGCCGCTCGTGTGCTTGTGGATGGGGTTCCCTCGATGGAGATCCAGGTGTTGCCTCAATTTCCAAAGGATGGGATGGGATCGGATCTCATGGATTCGGTGATGGCGCGGGTTGGGGAGAAAACCGCTTTTCAGGAATGAAGGCCGGGGGAGCCATCCGATGGTTATATAGCCCTCTTCGGCCGACTTCCGAGCATGAGCGCTAACTATCCGGCTCGGCTGGATGACCTCATTATACCCACGATTTCTGTCTACGTCGTTACAGACGCAGGTTCTCGTCCAAATCTCATGGAGGATGTCCTCGGATACGTGTTCGATAGGATGGACAGGACCGGTGAAGCGGTCCGTTTCGGTTGCTTCTATATGAAGGGCGGATAGGTGATGTTCCGGGAGCCTCTTACTCTGATGGCGAGTAGAAGCGAGGTGTGGTCCGTAACTTCACCTGATATTCAGGTCAGTGGTCACGGGGCCTCCCCTGAAGAGGCCCTGGACGATCTGGTCTCCGCCATCGTGGCGGCTGTCGGTTCCATTCGCAACCGCAGTGGGTCCGTGAATGATCCGGCGAGGGCCATGTTCTCCAGATACATCGATCTGGAAAGGCCGTGTCCCGATCCGGACGTCAAGAGATGTGGCGATTGTTGACTTGGCGAGCAGGCTGATGCAGAAGCTGTCGCGTGGTCCAGGAAGGCCATCGACCAGGGGAACGTATCGGCAGAGGAGCGTCTTGCGGAGCTAATCGGACATTCTGGGAGCGATGATGGCCGTATGACGCGTTCTCTAGACGGAAGGGTTCGGGTCGGCTACGTATGCAAATGGTCGGCCCGTTAAGGTGGTTTGATCACAGTGCCGGCATCGGACGGTTGGACTCCAACCATGCGGTCGTTCACCTCGATACCGTATGACCTCAGATTCGATCTCACGTATTATCGAATCCGGGACCTTGCTCATATCCAGCAGGTACGCCACATTCAGGCGCGGGTTGAACAACCCGATCTTGGTCAGGTTCTGATAAGCCTGGATCGTCGAATGATGCGCCATGATGAAGTAGATCGCCACTTGTAGCGTATTATTGATCGTAGGTTCGTTCTTTGACACTTTGAAGTCCCATAGGGTGTCCTCGGTCGTGAAATCCCCATCTCCTGCGGTGATTGTCTCCGTGTACCCTCCTGGAAATACGGGGCAGTCCTGCACCACCGGTCCGTATTTCTTGAAGAATTCCGAGGCGCGTCTCACCATGGTGCGGATGTTCTCGCATGTCTCGTGGTCCGGGACGGCATCCGTGGGGTCTCCGAACCCCCTGGTCCCTGTCCTGTAAACCTGATCGAACCATACCAGTCTGCATGCGTTGAGGATCGAATCGTCATCCAGGCCCTTGATCCCAGACAGATATGCCTCGGCCTCCTTCTGCCTGTTGGAGAGGATCGCACCCTTCAGACTGATCTGGAAAGCCTCGGATGAGGGGGAGCCCTGATCCAGACGGGTCAGGTAGTCCACGACCATGCCCATCGTCGACGGTGAGATGGATTCGTCGTACAGGGTCACGCCATCGTCGAAGGCGATCCTCTCGAACGACTTCGGGTTGATGTATCCGCCTCTCGGCTGTTTCACATCCCTCACGCGCGAAGTCACTGAATGCCCCGCGTGTTTCTCCTTCCGGTACGGCGGCACATCTCCGACCACGATATGCGGGCTTTCGACGCATTCGGCACTCTCAACCGGTTCCTTGTAATCCTCGGAGAAAACCTTCTTCAGCTCTTCCTCCAGATTTCCGCTCTTCGCGAATTTAAGCGCGTCGCAGAGGCGGATGTTGTCCTTCTCGATACGCACCTCGTCGCTGAACCCCAGAAGGAACGACCTGCATATGCGGTAGATGATCATCGTAGGCGCCAGACCGAACACCTGCTCGGCGAAAATGTGGTTGAGACGCTCCTTGTCATCGGGGAAGAGCATCTTCATGCGCTCGCTCCTGAACAGCCGCTTGACGATCTCGGCGATGTACAGTCCCGACTTCATATAGAGGTCCGCGAAGGTCTTCGTCTCGTCGTCGAAACAGCCCGGATTCTCGGCCTCCAGCTTGTTGACCATGTCCCTTACGACCTTCTTGGGCGTGAATATCTGATTGGTCTTCTGGGGTGGGATGTAGTCGAAGATGTCTTCCTCGGAGGTCTCGTCGAAGTAGTTGGCGAGTTTCCTCTTCAGGGACATGAACTCCCTGACGGAGTCGTTGAAGACGACCTCGTCGAAGAGGTGCCCCTCGTAGAATTCCTTCACCCCGTCGTCGTTGAGGATGGAACCTCCGTCGCGCAACAGCCTGAATTCCTGTGGCGTGATGCTGGTCACTTCCTTGAAGACGTCGCCAGGGATGATCTCGTCGAAATTGGCGAGTGTGACCTCGCGCCCTTCGCCGTAGGCCATCAGGAACGCGGGAATGGTCCTGGTGAAACCGCGGAGGTGGTTCCTCACCTTCTCCTCCACATCGTGGATGTCCTTCTTCACCTGGTCCGTCTGGACCTGTCTGGCGATGTCCATCCCGGCAGATTTCACGAGTTCGTCGATCTTGCCGTCGAGGGTCTTCTTGAATTCCTCGGTCGCCGCTTTCTTCTTGTCCTCGTATTCCCGGACGATCTCATTGCGTTCCTGGATGGTGGAGGTCTTGTCGATGGCCTCGTTCATCTCCGATTCGAGTGTGTTCTGGATGATCTGGTGGTCCGCAACGGCTTTCTTGATGGTGATCTCCGCGTCGGTTTTGATCTTGCGTTCGAGGTTCTTCTGGGTCGATTTGGACAGGTCCTTCCCGAACTTGTCCTTGGCCGTGTCCAGCATGGGTTTGGCCACATCCTCGCTGAACTGCTCGACCAGGCGCTTGATGGCATACTCCTCCTTCGGCGGATCCAGCTTCACCTGGGCCTCGTCGATGATACTGTCATACTGCCCGGGGTCGTAGTAGATCTTCTCACCGAACAGTTCCGTGGCCGTGCCGATGACCTTGTCCTCGGGGAGCTGTACGTTGCCCTCGTCGTCGACGTACAGGGCCTTGCCCTGAGTCAGCGAACCCTGGTCCTTCGTTTCGTCGAAACTCTTGATTATGTTGATGACGGAATCCGGAGCTCCGAACACGTTGCTGATGTTCTGGAACAGATAGTTGGACATGAATCCGCTGCGGACGACTTCCTTGGAGCGGAGCGTCCTCGGGATCGAGAGGACCTTCTCGGCATCCAGTTCTATCATCCTCCCGCTCTCGTCCTCGCCGATCACGGGGAAGAAGTTCAGGAGCTCGCGGACGTTGTTCCTGCGGGCATCCATCTCGCCCTTCCCGGAGACCGTGGACGAGGACAGGTCGTTGGCGAACTTCTCGAAGATCTCCAGGGTCCTGGCGGGGTCGAAGTCGAACACGTATGCGGTCTCCTTCCTGCGATACTCTTTCCCGACCCTGAAGGAGTACGGGTTCTGGGCCCTGAATGCGGCCTGCATGTACAGCGCAGGGCTGCTGATGTTCGAAAGCATCAGGACGGCGGACCATTCGGGGACCGTGACGCCGGTGGTCAGCTGTCCGACGGAGATCGTGATCGTCCTGTCGTGGTTGTCTATGGCCTTCCTCACCCTGTCGAAGGCCTTCTCGGTCTCCTTGACATCATCCAGCTCTCCATCTCCTGCAGCGAGGACTATCTCGTATCTTCTGAAAATCGGGTGCTCCTTGAGCTTCGTTGCGAGGGCCTTGGCGCTATCTACGCGGTTGAGGAGCCACAGCGTATGCCTGAGCTCGTTGCGCAGTTCTTCTGTGGAGAACGGGTATTTCTCGTTGGTGGCCAGCGTATCCAGGAAGACATTGACCGCGTCGTCGTAGACGAACCTCCTGTCGTTGCCGTTGCCTTTGGTCTTGAAGAATTCGTTGAGGTCGAAGGCGTATTCCTCCGGATCCCCGTCGATGTCCACGCCCTGCTCGACTTTTCTCCGGACGATCTCGGACATCTGGTATGTGAACATGCATAGGGTGGGCAGTCTTTCATACGGATTCTGGGTCCCGGGAACCTCGATCCAGGTGTTCTTTGCCTTCTGCTCGTCCACATAGGTCCAGTTGTAGATCGCATTCTCGGGGAACTTGTCGTTGGCGATGGCCTTGAATGGAGTGCCCGAGAGGTGCAACGTGTGCTTTCTCCGGATGTGGTCGAACGCTACGTCGGTCTTGAACGTATCAACGCCCTCATGGGCCTCGTCGATGACGAGTATGTCCCATTCCCTGTCGCGGACGCTCTTCAGCTTGTCGTACTTCCCGCCGAAATAGATGGATCCCTTGAGGTCTTGAAGGCTAAGGAACTCGATGAGTTTCAGATCCTGCTGGCCGGCCAGGAGGTCCTGGAACTGGTCCTCCGTGAGAGCATGGGGTCTGTTCTTGAGAGCATCCACTTCGCTGACGAACCTGTATCCGGAATCATCGCCTATGAACTTACAGAAGTCGTCATACCATGAATTGGCGATGGCGGGTCTGTTCGTGACGATCAGTACGTTCGACAGGCCCATGCGCTTGCATAGGTCGTACACGGAGAGCGTCTTCCCGAAGCGCGGCTTGGCGTTCCAGAGGAACTCGCCCTCCACATTGAGCTTGAAGTAATCTATGGCGCGCTCCACGGCCTCGTTCTGTTCGTTCCTCAGGGAATAGGGGGATACTGATTTTGTTTTGCAGACGCCTCCGTTCACCCGGAAGTCGTTGAACAGTCTGAGGGATTCTTCGGGCGATATTTGGAACCATTCGTTCCTGCTCTCCGATTGTTGCTTAATGCCTTGCTTGCGAAGATAATCATGGAAGTCGGAGTCTCTGAAGGGCCTTCCGGTGCCGTCTTCGTAGATCGCGTTACGGCTCCATTCGAGGTGCCATTGCACGTCTGCGGTATGGGTTTGTTGGTTGAGGCGTTTATCAATCGATTGCTCAGTGTAGCCTATCTTAATCCACCCATCATGACGTTTGATTTCGGGTGTTGTGTAGGCATAGATCATCGGAGTGATCGTTTCCGAAGTGTGGATTGTGGTGCGACCCATCAATCCATCTCCTTGATGTGCTTCTCGATGAAGTTAATCTCATCATCAGATAGCTTGTATTTGCGATACAGCTGATTGTCAATTTCAGATACTGTTCCGCTCCAGTCGATGTCTGATTCAGATGAATAGTCCTGATTCGGAACGTTGATCCATACGCCTTTGTTATTATCTTGAGTTATTTTTAAAACACCGAGGAGGCACCTGGCGAACTTAGTTTTGATATATTTGAGGCAGGCTTCCGCTTCACCTGCAGTTCTGAATGATCCAAACGATATGAACGATTGCGTATAGCCGACAAGCGGCTCGCCGACAAGCGGCGTAGACAGTACTTCTCCTATTGCTCCT
>CAVJLK010000027.1:0-23314 GCA_963650175.1 Ruminococcus sp. CAG:579
CATATTAAAATCTGTTGATTTATAAAGCCTTTAAATACAATTTATAAACCAAAATCGGGCTCGGCGGTGTAACCTACAAGATTCCGAAGATTTAGGCAGCGAACGTCCCGCTATGTCGCGCAGGATGTGCTCGGCATCCGAAGGGTCTCCGGAGTTGTCAACAACATACCATCCGTCGGCCAGCTCCTTCATGCGGTGCCTGATCTTCCCGAGCTTCTCGGGCACCTCGAAGCTCTCCAGCTCGTCCCCGCGGGCCAGGATGCGGGATGTGGCCACATGCTCGTCCACATCCACGAGGATCCTCACATCGGGCGTCGGGAGGATCTTGGAGAAGAGCCTGTACGCGATCCCGGCGGGCCCGTCAGAGAGATAGGCCACGGACATGATGTAGCGGATGAACACGACGTCGTCGTACTCGTCTCCGCGGCGCTTCATTATCCATACGGACCTGACCACATCCACGATGTACAGGGCGGTGGAGACCATCTTGGCCGGTTTCCCGTCGACGGTCAGGAACTTCGCCTCCATCCTTCCGATGAAAGTGTCCCTGTTGGGGTGCTCTATCTTCAGCACCTTCCTCCCTTCGGATTCCAGGATCCCGGCGAGCATCCCGCCGCTGGTGGTCTTCCCGGACCCGTCTATGCCGTCGATCACGTACCACGTCAAGGGATCACAGCCCCAGCAGGCACATGGCTATGGCGACGGTCATCGAGTTGGACAGGTTGTCGTAGGCTCCGGGGCAGAACAGCTCGGAGACGCACGCGATCGCCCCGGCGACGATGCTGGCGGCCCATATGGGTATGATCGGATCCACGGCGCCTCCATAGGCGTCGATGCTCCCCAGGTACGCGTACAGCGTCATGATGACGAACGACATGATCGCGGTTACCGCGAAGACCCCGAACGTCCCCTCCAGGGACTTGCCGTTGACGATCCTGTGGCGTCCGAACCTCTTTCCGATGACGCTCCCGGCGGAATCGCCGAAGGTCATCGAGACGATGCCGACGCTGGCGGCGGTCCAATGGGCGTCGAAGAAGAATATGACGAGGATGTTGATGCTCACCACGTAGACGAACAGGCCGATCCGGTGGCCGTCGTTGGAGACCTCGCCGAGGTCGGAGTCGGACACGGGGTTGCCTTGGAACATGGCCAGGAACACCAGTACGCCGAAGGGCACGGTGAAGAACACCAGCATGATCCAGTTGGCGGAGAACATCCACCAGAAGAAGACGAAGAAACCGACGCCGGCGTGGAGGATCTTCCTGTAGTCGGCGTTTATCCCGCGTTTCTTGCAGAAGAGCATCGCGGCGAGGGAGCATGCTATGACGAGATAGACGAGAACCAGTCCGACGATATCCTGCAGCTCCATCCAGCGCCCTCTGGGAGTCCATGCCGTCTTCGCATTAATAGGGTATGGTCCTCGCAACTCCGGCGGAAATCATCCATCCGACGTCTGTCTTGGGTACGTGAATGGGACAAACTTGCAGGACCCCACCGTGTATGGTGCGAAGACATGATATATTGACGTCGCTTGGTCTGGCTAAGAATGCGAAATCTGGTCCAAATGCAGGACTGGATTTTGCGACATCATCGGATTCAGAGATGGACGGACGGTCTTCATTCGGATTCCGAGGAATTCGGCGAGTGGTGCGATCATGCAAACAACATCGAAATTGTATACGGGGGGGGGCTTCCGCCTCGCTCGCCCGAAGATATCTTCTCTGAAACCTTATACGAATTGGAAATCTCGCAGGATCGGCGTGTTCGCCGTCCTGGCGGTTCTCATCATGACGGCGGTGGCGTTCGTACCGTTGTTCGATCAGGCCGATTCGGCATCATCGTCGGGTGGATATTGGACCTATACGGTCACGTCCGACGGCAAAGTCACAGGTTCCGGCTCCGCCACGGCCAGCCCCGAGGCCGCCGGGGCGTCCGGGACCACCGGCAAGTACACCAGCAACTACGGGACCCATGTCGGGTCCTGGGGATTCGACTCCGACGGATACGGGCCGTTCGGTTCGTTCTACGCCGCATTCGACGCCTGCCACGGCAACAAGATTCTATGCCATCTGGACCCGAACGACCTGACGCAATCCATCGACGAGGTATCGCTGTCTACCGGCTACAACGGGCACACTATCAACATCATGTGGGTCCTGCCCACAGTATATTGGAGCGTCAATAGCTCCGGCAACCTCGTACTGTCCAACGACCCATCCAAAGGTACCGCGTACGCGCACACCATCGAGACGACCGAGAACGGGACCACGACCTCCAAAACGCACGAGTACCTCGCAATCGGAGTCTATGAGGCATCCACCGCTTCCGTCGGCGACAAGACCGTCCTCACATCCACGACCGGGACCAAACCTTTGAACAACCAAACGAGAGCGACGTTCAGGGATTACGCCAACAACAACACCGTGGCCACGGAGGACGGCACGACGGTCACCGGGCACGCCATGCTCTGGAACCTCTACGCCTGGCAGCTCTACAGGTTCTGCGTCCTGACCGTCGGAGGCGGATGGAACTCCCAGGGCATCTTCGGGAACGGGGACGTCTACGGAGGTCATTACGGACCCTGGGGGGTCAATGCCACGGGCGATCTGGACAAGTCCGGTCCGTATGCAGGTAATGTCGGAGGATCGGACGGGAATGCGACCGAGACTAGTGGTGATTTGAATAAAGGCAAGGGACGCAGTGCCCATCATTCGGATTCTGTCAAGGCGTTCATCGAGGATGCGTGGGGGTCGCTCTACGATTTCGTCGATGGCGTCCTGATTTACTACAACAACAGACAGGTCCAGATGTACGCCACCCAGGCGGCTGTGCCCAAGGACAAATATACCGAATCGGACTATCCGAATAAGATCGGCGTCCTGCCATTGAAGTCCATGTACGGAAGTCCAGATGCCACTTCCTCGACGAATGCGGCGTTCTGGGGATTGCCTTCCAGCAGTGCGAAGGGTAGTGCTTCAACAGGGCTTTGCGACTACATCTTTTCCAACCCGAGGCCCTCGTCCTCGTCCTCGTCGCCTTATGGCCTCTATGTGGGTGGGTACTCGGACTTCAATGCGTCGACCGCCCCGTGGTACGGGCTCTCGTGCGTGATTGCGTCCAACGACGTGGGCGGCCCGAGCTGGAGCGCAGGGGGTCGCCTGGCCTTCGTGTTCGACGCCGATCCGGCGTCGATCACCGTCCCCAAGGTGACGTACAACCACGACGACCTGAGGGCGCTCCTGAAGGAGTTCGGGTACCGCGAGACTCTCGCAGATGAACTCGAGAAGGAAGCGACCGGGAAGGAGAACTACGATCAGCTGAAGGATGTGGCGGAGTTCAGGCACGTCGGTTGGATCGTCGACGGGACCCAATGCGCCGCGGAATCCAAGTTCCTGAAGACAGAGGACCATGAGGCCAGGTCGGTATGGGTCGGATTGCCGGCGGTGACGTACGACCACAGCGAGCTCATCGGACTCACGGGGGATCCGTACTCGTCGGTTGGACTGAACAACGGTCTCGGGGTCAAAGGGCACTACAATTACGAGCAGCTCCCCAGCAGGGACGGGTACGCGCACATCGGATGGCGGATCGTGTTCGAGGGGAAGGAGTACGAGGTCGGTCCGACCGACGGGTTCGTGACTCGCAATTCCCACACGGCGGTATCGCTCTGGATCTCGGACCCAACGGTTACCTTCGACCACACATACTTGACGGATATCGTGGGAACGGACGCCAAAGGCGTCTCCAATCTGCGGACGAGCATGACCATCGAAGGGAACAGCAACTACCCTCAGCTTCCGAACACCGCCGGGTACAGGCACGTCGGATGGGAGATCGACGGGAAGACGGTGGGACCCACGGCCGGTCTGGTATCGGAGAAGACGCACGATGCGAAGTCCCTCTGGGAGAAGATCTCGGTGATACCGATAATTCCAGATGGCACGGATCCCGAGGATCCGGGCGCCGTCGTGCCGATCGTCATCGAGGAGGAGCACGGATTCTGGTTGCAGAAGAACGGGAAGTCTCTCCTGATTATCGCGGTCATCGCGGTGATCATCGCCGAACTGGCGGTGCTGAGCATCTCCCGGAAGAGATGAGAGCGCCTCATCGGGCAACCGCCCTGCCTTCACGGTATAGAAACAAAGCCCGGGTCCGCATCGTTCCCGGGCTTCTCTTCCATCCCGATCTCCATCCGAGTCGTCATCTACGAGTATGCACCCATGAGGTACTTCGAACCCGTTCATCACGTCCCTCATCGGAAACGCAATGAGGGGAGAATACGGAGAGCAGAGATCGGAGAACCGTGGACGCTCCCCCGAGGAATTGTTTCAAGATCGGAACGGGGCGTTCACACCGGACGTCGATATCGACGATTTCCCGCCATCGTCTGCAACTGTCCGATCTCGGCGGAGCCGGGGCTGGCCGGGAACGAGGCTCGTCGATTCCATCGGGCCGGTCCTCGCAGGTGCCAGATGCCCGATCTCCCGCACCCCCTCCCCAACTTCTTTATTGGACGCGGATGTTGGGGACGCGATGAACAGATACCTGCAGCTGTTCCGCATAGGGAACGTCGTCATGGGGATACTCGGCGTGATGATCGCGTCGTTCATGGCCGTCGGCACGGACATGCCCGACCACTGGAGGAATCTCCTGATCTCCATGGCGGTGGTTTTCGTGTTCATCGCCGGAGGGAATTCCCTCAACGACTACATCGACCGTGAGATCGACAAGACCGCGCATCCCGAGAGGCCGGTCCCGTCCGGAAGGATGAGGCCCGAGGAGGCCCGGAACATCGGCGTGGCCCTGCTGGTCCTCGCCGTCGTGTTCTCTTTCTTCACATTGGATCCCGTGTGCATCGCCATCGTCGCCATAGCATGCGTCCTGATGTTCTGCTACGAGCTGTTCCTCAAGCAGAGGGGGTTCGTGGGCAATCTGACCATCGCGGTCCTCACGGGCATGACGTTCCTCATGGGAGGGGCCGTCGTCGGCGCAGCGGAGGCCAACGCCGTCGTTGCGGCCATGGCCTGTCTCGTCTCCATCGGCAGGGAGATCGCCAAGGACATCGAGGACATGGATTCGGACGAGGGCAGGAAGACGCTGCCGATGAGCATCGGCGTGAAGGCCTCCGCCGCCATAGCGTGCGTGTTCTTCATCGCCGGTCCGGTCCTGAGCATCGCGCCGATGGTCTGGGGGACGTACGGTGTGCTCTACTACACCGTGGTCCTGGCGGATGTCGCTTTCCTAATCAGCGCGGTATCCGTCTTCAAGGACCCGCACAAGGCCGAGAAGGTCGCCAAGATCGGTATGATACTCGGTCTTGTCTCCTTCCTGCTGGGCGTATTCGATATCTGAACGGGTGGTGCGATGTTCGACAGGAGATCTGTGATTATCCGCGACGGGTCCGTCCTGGACTTCGCGTACATCCCCCGCGACCTGGTCCACCGCGAGGAGCAGCTCTCCAGGCTGGAGACCCTGTTCCGTCCGCTTGCGCTGGACGGCCGCCAGTGCTCCGCGCTGCTCTACGGCAGCGTCGGGACCGGGAAGACGGTCACCGCCAGGAGGTTCTGCGCGGACATGTGCGAGTATCTCGCCTCAAAGGGCAGGCCCGCGGACGTCGTCTACGTGAACTGCAGGAACTCCAGCGAAGCGGGGACCATACACCAGCTCATCAGGCACTACGACAAGGGGTTCCCGGAGAGGGGCTTCTCGGTCGACGAGATGGCCCGCGCCCTGGCGCAGCACCTCGCCTCGAACTCCAGGGGCCTGGTGGTCATCCTCGACGAGGTCGACGTTCTGCTGAAGAAGGGTTCCACCGACCTTGTATATCAGTTGACGCGCGCCCGCACGGGTGAGTGCGCGCCCGTATCTCTCATCATGATCTCCCAGGAGCCCGTGGACCTCTATCTGGACGAGGCCTCCCGTTCCACCTTCCGCAGGTCCAACACGGTCCGTTTCGACCGCTACAGCATGGACGAGCTGAGGGAGATCGTCGCGGTCCGCGCTGGGGAGGCTCTTACCCCGGGCACCTATACGGACGACGCGTTGACGCTCATAGCCGAGGAATCGGCCGAATACGGCGACGCCAGGATGGCCATCGAGCTCCTGGACCGCGCCGCCAACATCGCCGAGGAGGACGACGACGGCGAGATGACCGTGGAGCACGTCCGCGCCGCGAAGGCGATGATATACAGCTCGGTGTCCGATTCGAAGCTCCGCTCCCTGGACACTAACAGGATGCTTGTGGTCCTGGCGGTCGCCAGGGCCATGAAGAAGAACCTCTCGATCACATCGGCGGCGGCGGAGAAGACGTACGCCATCGTCTGCGAGGAGTACGGGGTGCCGGCCAGGAAGCACACCCAGTTCTGGACCTACCTGCAGGATCTGGACAAGCTCGGTATCGTGAAGAACACGGTGGTCAGCGGACCTACCGGGAAGGCCGTCATGGTGTCGCTGCCGGACATACCCTCCAAGGTGCTGGCCGAGAAGATGGAATCCATATTGGAATCGGGCGGGGACGATGACGACCTGCGACCTCTGCCGTCGCGACGCGGTCACGTACGTGAGGTACAACGGCACCCATCTCTGCGCCGAGCACTTCATGACCTACGTGGACCGCAGGGTCAAGAGGGAGATCCGGAAGCAGATCGACGTCCATAGCGGGGACAGGATCGCGGTGGCCGTGTCCGGAGGCAAGGACAGCATGGTCGCGCTGAAGATGCTGTCGTCCGTCTTCGACGAGAGGAACGGCGTAGAGGTCCATGCGATAACCATCGATGAGGGGATCGAGGGGTACCGTCCGCCGAGCGTGGACATCGTCAGGAGGTTCTGCGAGTCCAACGGCGTCCAGTTCCATCTGAGGTCGTTCTCCGAGCTGGGGGTCACCATGGACGAGGTCGCCCCGGTCTCCGGCGACAGCAGCCCCTGCACGTACTGCGGCGTGTTCCGCCGGATGCTCATGAACGACGAGGCCCGGAGGATCGGCGCGAAGTACCTGGCCACCGGGCACAACCTCGATGACACCGCCCAGTCCATCATGATGAACTTCGTCCGCGGGGACGTGGAGCGCCTGGCTCGCATGGCGCCCCATGTGAACGTCCGTCCCGGGCTGATACCGAGGTTCATGCCTCTGAGGGAGATCCCGGAGAAGGAGACGCTGCTGTACGCCCTGGTGTCCGGTCTGGAGTTCTGGGACGGCGTGTGCCCCTACTGGGAGGCCGCCCTGCGCAACCAGTACAGGTCGGTCATCGACGGCCTGGAGGACCGCTCGCCCGGCGCCAGGTACGGGATATTATCATCTTTTGACACGATCCGTCCGATGCTGCTTGCGAACCTTCCGCAATCGGACCTCCATCCCTGTCCCAAATGCGGGGAGCCCACGGTCGGTTCCAGGTGCAAGACCTGTCAGCTGGTGGAGAGGGCCAAGTCCAGGATCTCCGAGGGACGCCTCCGACACGGTTTATTACGACGTCGCGTTCCCGACGGCATGGGCCTCTTCTCCTCATCGAAGCCGTTCAAGGTCACCGGTCTCGGGATGCACTGGGACACGGAGGATCCGTTCCTGTTCGTTTCTCATCACGAGGACGACTACCCCCACGGCAACCGCCAGCAGGCCCCTCCGCTGGAGCAGATAGGCGGGAGGAACCTGGGCAGGGACTACCAGCTCAGGCTCGGCTTCAGGATGTACCACGGGAAGGTCGTGCCCGGATTCCCCATGCACGCCCACTGGGGGTACGAGACGGTCACTCTGCCGGAGAAGGGCTACATCGACCACTACGACACCGAGCGCATCGAGGGGAGGTTCGGGTTCGGGGATGTTCAATGGGTGTCCGCTTCGTCTAAGTACGAGCACTGCGAGATGTATCCGTTGGCGAACCAGGAGGACAGGAACCCCAACGACATCACGCAGATCATGGTCAACCTCCCTCTGGAGATGAAGAATCATGGGAATTCGGTCAGCACGGTCTGGTCGGAGGACGTCCCTGTCGCGCAGGGCGACGGATGGTCCGCGAAGGTCCTGTGCGGGGTTTTCGGCGGGAAGTCGGCGGAATCGCCCAATCCCGTGTCCTACGCGAGGATCTCCAACGGCGTCAGGATCGTTAGGTTCGCCGTAGGTCCTGGTGCCACAGTGAAGATCGATCCCGCCGCGGACGGGGCGAATAGGAACCTGTACTTCGTGTCCGGGAAGGATGCGGAGGTCATGGGCATAGACGTCCAGTCGTACACGAGGGTGAAGTTCTCCCACAAGGGGGAGTTCGAGATCGCCAACGGTCCCGAGGAGTCGGTGTTCTGGCTCCTGGAGGGGAGGCCGATAGGTCAGAAGATGTCGATGTTCGGCCCCGTGGTGCTGGAGGACCTGAAGGAAGTCCGCAGGGCGATGGACGAGATCCGCAGGAACGAGTTCCTGGAGTGGCCTTGGGATATAATCGACAAGGCGCAACCGCTCGGGACGGAGAGGTTCATAAGGTATCCGGACGGGTCGGAATCGAGGCCCGTACAGGTGGAAAGGAATGGGAGGGGGAGCGCCCCCTCGGTTTCAGCCCTTGAAGTAGATCATCGAGTTGCAGATCGTGGCGGCGATGTTGGAGCCGCCCTTCCTGCCCTTGGGCACGATGTACGGGATGCCGTGCTTGTCCAGGGTCTCCATCAGCATCTCCTTGGCCTCGACGACGTTGACGAATCCCACCGGGGCCCCGATGACCAGGGCCGGCTCGATCTTCCCCTCGTCGACCAGCTCGCAGAGCCTGATGAGCGCGGTGGGCGCGTTGCCGACCGCGATGATCACGGGATTCTTCTCGGCGACCTTCGCCGCCCTGTCCATGCAGACTGTGGCGCGGGTGCATCCGCGCTTCTTCGCCTCGGCGACGACATCGTCCTCGCTGATAAAGCAGTGGACCTCGCCGCCGTACGCCCCGAGCTTCTTCTTGTTGATCCCGGCGGCGGCCATCTTCGTGTCGGTGACGATGTGGGCACCGTTGCGGATGGCCTCCACGCCCTTCTCGGCGGCCCCGTCGGAGAACACCAGGTTGTCGGCGTAGTCGAAGTCTGCGGAGGTGTGGATGCACCTCTTGACGATGGAGAACTGGGGCTCCGGCCAGGTGCGGCCGTTGAGCTCCGATGTGATGATCTCCATGCTGCGCTTCTCTATCTCCTCGGGTTTGACTATCTCTATGGTCATTCATTCACTTCCTTCGATTCTGTATCCTCTAGGGGTGATGATCCGGCCTCCCGACGTGTAGGTCTGGGAGTTCCCGACGATGACTATGCAGAACATGTCGACGTCCGCCGGATCCAGGTCGCCCAATGTGGTGACCTTGCTCCACTGGTCCGGCCTGCCGGCGTTCCTGACGATGCCGACCGGCGTTCCGGGGGAGCGGTGTTTCAAAAGGATTTCGCGGGCCCGACCCAGGTATTCGGTCCTGGTCTTGCTCTTGGGGTTGTAGATGCATGTGATGAAGTCGCCCTCGGCGGCCTTCTCGACCCTCTCCATGATGAGGTCCAGAGGGGTCATCAGGTCCGACAGGCTGACGATGACGAGGTCGTGCATCAGCGGGGCGCCCAGGATGGACGCCGCCGACGATGCGGCGGTGATGCCGGGGACGGTGTCGATGTCGATGTCCGCCCCCATCTCCTCGGCCAGCTGGTAGATGATCCCGGCCATCCCGTAGATCCCGGAATCGCCGGAGGACACCATCGCCACGTCCTTGCCGGACATGGCGTCCTCTATGGCCATCCTGCACCTCTCGACCTCCTTCATCATCCCGGTGGCCTTGTAGACCTTGTCCGGGAAGATGGGCTTCAGGAGGTTGACGTATGTGGTGTATCCGGTGACCACGTCGGCGTTCTCGATCACGCGAGCCGCGCGGAAGGTCATGTCGTCCTTCCCGCCGGGCCCGAATCCGACCACGTGCAGTCTTCCCTTCATCGGATCACTCCTTCCCCTTGCGGAATTCGGTCGTGAAGTTCTTGTCGTAGAGCTTGGAGAGCTCGTGGTCGTCGCCGAGGAAGTCCCCTACGACGGTGAGAGCGGTCTTCTTGATGCCGGCGTCCTTGACCTTCTGGGCGATGTCCTGCAGGGTGCCGCGGACGATCTTCTGCTCGGGCCAGGATGCCTTGTAGACGACTCCGACGGGCGTGGTGGGCTCGTATCCGCCCGCCTCGAGCTGGGCGACCATCTCGTCCATGAACCCGATGGAGAGGAAGATGACCATGGAGGCGTGGTGCTTCGCCAGGTCCGTGAGCTTCTCGCGCTCCGGCATGGGGGTCCTGCCCTCCATCCTCGTGAAGATGACGGTCTGACTCTTCCCGGGCAGGGTGTACTCGGCGTTCAGGGCGGCGGCGGTGGCGAACGCGGACGACACGCCCGGCACGACCTCGTAGGGGATGCCGAGCTCGTCCAGCCTGTCCATCTGCTCCCTGTGGGCCCCGTAGATGGCGGGGTCCCCGGTGTGCACGCGCACCACGGACTTCCCTTCCTTGTAGGCCTCGCTCATCACCTTGATGACCTCGTCGAGGTCCATCAGGGCGCTGTTGTAGATCGCGGCGCTGTCCTTGTGCCCCTCCAGGACGTCCGGGTTGACCAGGGATCCGGCGTACACGATGACGTCCGCCTGGTCGATGAGTCTCCTCCCTTTGACCGTTATGAGCTCGGGGTCCCCCGGGCCGGCTCCGATGAAGTGTATCATTCCTTCTTCCCTCCGTTGTTCTTCTTGATGATGACCGTTGTGAAATACCCGTACTTGCGGCCGAGGTCGACGGGTCCGATGTACTGATCCTCCATCCCCACGTTGCTGACGACGGTGGCCCCCGAACGGGGGATGCCCAGCTCGTCCATGGTATCGGTGATCAGGGCCATGGACTTGAACGCCTTCATGACCACGATGTTGTCGAAATCCTCCAGGGACCTGCGGAGGAGCTTGGAGTTCTCCTTCGCCACGGGGACGATGGCCAATCCCTCGTTCCCGATCATCAGCGGTATCCCGGCCAGGGCGGCGCCGTGGCAGAACGACGGGATGCCCGGGACCACCTCGGTCTCGTATCCGCGGGACGCTATCTCGCGGTCGATGTACATGTACGTGCTGTAGACGCCCACGTCCCCCAGGGTGACCATGGCGATGTCCTCGCCGTTGTCCAGGAGGGTGCACATCTTGTCCATGGCCTCCGCCCTGCAGCGCTCCCTCACGGAGTCGTCGGGGTTCATGTCGAACAGGAATTCCTCGATGCTCTTCTCGGAGACGTCCACGACCTGCTTGACTATGTCGAACGCCGTGCTCCCCTCGCCGGGTTTGCTGACGGGGTACGCGATTATCCCGCACGAATCCAGGATCTCCTTAGCCCTGAGGGTCAGGAGTTTGGGGTCTCCGGGCCCTACGCCTATTCCGTATAGTTTTCCAGCCATTCGGCTACACATCCTTGATGCGCGCGTATGCGAGAAAGATAATTTAACTCTTGGCCGATTCGTCCAACGTACGCGAGGGAGCATATGAGCCAAGGCCCGGAATCGGATGAGATGTTCGTTTTCGTCAACAACAAGCGCCTCAGGCGCGGACACACCACCGGGACCTGCGCGGCCGCCGCCTCCAAGGCCGCCGCCATGGCCGTCCTCGGGCATCCGACCGACAGGGTGGGCATCGTCACGCCCAAGGGCATCTCCCTGGACCTGCCCGTGGAGGATCCGAGGGGATCCGACGGGAAGGCCTCGTGCGCCGTCAGGAAGGACGGCGGGGACGACATCGACGCCACCAACGGCACGCTCGTGTACTCCGAGGTATCCCTGATCCCGTCCGGCATCGAGATAGACGGAGGGGAGGGCGTCGGAAGGGTCACCCGGAAGGGATTGGACCAGCCTCCCGGGAACGCCGCTATCAACCACGTCCCGAGATCGATGATAAAGGAAGCGCTCGAGGACGTCGCCGCATCGTACGGCTACACGGGCGGGTTCAGGGCCGTTATATCCGTGCCAGAGGGCAGGGCCATCGCCGAGAAGACGTTCAACCCCCGCCTCGGGATCGAAGGCGGGATATCCATCCTGGGGACCAGCGGGATAGTCGAACCCATGAGCGAGACCGCTCTGATCGACACCATCCGCACGGAGATGCGGATGAGGGTGGAGAACGGGTGCAAAACACTGCTGGTTGTCCCCGGCAACTACGGGAAGGACTTCTCCGAGGGGATCGACGGGATCGATCCGGACTACGCGGTCAAATGCAGCAACTTCGTGGGGGAGATGCTCGATTACGCCGTGGAACTGGGCGTGGACGTGGTCCTCGTATCCAACCTCGGAAAGATGGTCAAGCTCGCCGGCGGGATAATGAACACCCACTCCAGGAACGCCGACGCCAGGATGGAGATCCTGGCCGCCAACGCGGCGGTCGCCGGGGCGAGCATAGAATGCGTGAGGGCCGTCATGGGATGCATCTCCACCGACGACGCCCTCGACGAGATCGCCAAGGAGGACCTCATCAGGGAGACGTCGGAGCTCATGATGTCCAAGATCGAGTATCACATGAACCACCGCACTGGGGGCGCCATACGCACCGGCGCGGTCATGTTCTCGTCGGTCTACGGTCTGCTGGGGAAGACGTCCCTGGCCGACGATCTCATAGAGAAGGTCAGGAGGGAGCTGGAATGAGGATCAACGCCATAGCGTTCTCGACGAACGGATGCAGGACCGCCCTGAAGCTGAAGGACGCCCTGTCCGAGGACGACATCAGGATATTCTGCAAGACCAAATCGGACAACCTGGGGGTGGAGAGGATCGAGGGCTCCGCCGGGGAATGGACCGGGAGATCCTTCGGGGAATGCGACGCGATCGTGTTCATCGGGGCGATCGGCATCGCCGTCAGGTACATCGCTCCGTACATCAGGAGCAAGACCGAGGATCCCGCCGTCGTCGGCATGGACGAGCACGGGAGATGGGCGGTGGCCCTGCTCTCGGGCCACATCGGCGGATGCAACGAGCTCACCAACCGCATAGCGGAGCGCCTCGGCTCCGAACCCATCATCACGACGGCGACGGACCTCAACGGCAAGTTCTCCGTGGACACCTTCGCGGCGAGGAACGGCATGCGGATCTCCAGCATGTCCATCGCGAAGGACGTCTCGGCCAAGGTGCTGGACGGGAGCTTCGTGGGGTTCCATTCGGACATCCCGATCGAGGGGAGGTTCCCCGACGGGATAGTGCGGGCGGATTCGGGGGAGTTCGGCGTGTGCGTCACCAGGGATCCGGACGAGAAGCCCTTCGACACCACCCTGTGCCTGATACCCCAGGACATAGTCCTCGGAGTGGGTTGCAGGCGCGACACCGATCCCGGTAAGATGAGGGAGTTCGTCAGGCGCATCCTGGCGGAGGACGGCATCGCCATGCAGAGGGTGGCCGAGGTGTCGAGCATAGACCTCAAGAAGGACGAGGAGGCGATCCTGGCGCTGGGCAGGTTCCTTCGCGCCCCCGTCTCGTTCCACACGGCCGAGGAGCTCAACTCCCTCGAGGGTGAGTTCTCCAGGTCCGAGTTCGTCAACAAGATCACATCGGTCGACTGCGTCTGCGAGCGTTCGGCGGTGGCCGCCGGAGGGAAGGATTTCATCAGGCGCAAGACGGCGGAGGACGGGATGACCGTCGCGATTTGCTCCAAACCGTTCTCGGCGAGGTTCCTATGAGCGGGGTCCTGATATTCTCCGGCACGGCCGACGGTCGCGCTCTGGCCGAGGCGCTGGCATCCGAGGGTGCGGATGTCCATGTCCGCGTGGCGACCGAGTACGGCGCCGTCGTAATGGACGGCGACGGGATAGATGTGCAGGTGGGAAGCTGCGGCGGAGCCGAGGGCATCGCCCGCACCGTGGAGGAGAACGGGTACTCGCTGGTGATCGACGCAACCCATCCGTATGCGAGGAGGATCTCCGAGCACATCCGCGAGGGATGCGCAACAGCGGGCGTGGAATGCATAAGGATGAGGCGCGAGGGCGGAGGCTCCGCGGAAGGCGTCATCGAGGTCCCGACGGTCCAGGCGGCCGTCGACTATCTGAAGGACAAGGACGGCAACATCCTGGCATCCACGGGGACAAACGAGCTCGCGCTCTACGCGGGCATCCCCGATTACACCAAGCGCGTCACCGCGCGCATACTCTCGACCCGGGAATCCCTGGAGAAGGCCTTCGCCCTCGGGTTCGAGGGCAAGAACCTGATCGCGGCCCAGGGGCCGTTCACCGAGGGGGAGAACGTCGCCGCGCTGGAGAGGTCGGAGGCATCCTGGCTGGTGACCAAGGATTCCGGCACGGTCGGGGGCTTCGAGGAGAAGATACGCGCGGCCCGGCGCACGGGTGCCAGGGTCGTGCTCATAAGCAAGCCGGAGGAATCCGGATACAGTTTCAACGAGGTGCTGAAGATGGCAGAGGACAGGTTGGGTCTCGAGCATGCGGACGGCGGAATCTCCGCCGGGAAGAGGAGGATCACGATCGTGGGGATCGGCATGGGTCCGGGGGACCTGACGCAGAGGGCTTCGAGGAGGCTCGAGGGCGCGGATCTCATCATCGGCGCCAAGCGCATGCTGGAATCGATCGGACCCGCGGGGGCGCAGACCCTGCAGGAGTACCGCGCCGACGTCATCGCCGAGTACCTGGACGAGCACCCGGAGCATTCCGAGATCGTGTGCCTGATGTCAGGCGACACGGGATTCTACAGCGGAACCAAGCAGCTCCTGGCCCGCATCGACCGTTCCAGGTTCGACGTGGACGTGGAGTGCGGGATCTCGTCCGTCGTGTACCTGGCGTCCAAGCTGGGCGAGACCTGGCAGGACGTCTATCTGACGAGCGCCCACGGGCGCCCGTCCAATCTCGTCGGTCTTTCCAGGGTTCACCCGAAGGTGTTCACCCTCCTCTCCGGTCAGGATTCCGTCCGCTCCATGTGCTCTTTGTTCATGCGGTACGGGATGGACGTGGAGTTCGCCATAGGCCAGGACTTCGGGTATCCGACCGAGAAGGTGGTCCGCGGGAAGCCCTCCGAACTGGCGGAGACGGAGTTCGGCGACCTCTGCGTCGCGATGATCTTCAACAGGGAGCCAGACCGGACGTGCCCTTTGTACATCCCCGACGAGGAGTTCATCCGCGGGGACGCCCCGATGACCAAGTCCGAGGTGCGCACCCTGTCCGTCGCCAAGCTCAAACTGACCGACGATTCCGTCGTGTACGATGTGGGCGCGGGGACCGGGTCGGTGTCCATCGAGATGGCGCTGACCGCCGTCAACGGGACCGTGTACGCCATCGAGAAGGAGGATGCCGCCGCCGACTTGATTGAGCAGAACAAGCTGAAGTTCAAGACGCCGAACGTCCAGGTCGTCCGCGGAATGGCCCCCGAAGCGTTGGCGGACCTGCCGCTGCCGTCCCACGCGTTCATCGGCGGTTCCTCCGGGAACCTCAAGCAGATCGTCCAGTGCCTCCTGTCCAAGAACCCGGACATCAGGATCGTGATCAATTCGGTGACGATCGAGACGATGAACGAGACCCTCGAGGTCATCAAGGATCTCGGACTGGTCGAAGAGGAGTTCACCAACGTGACCGTCGCCAAGGCCAGGAGACTGGGCAGGTACCATCTGATGACCGGTCAGAACCCGGTGTACATCGCGGTGGTGAGGGGGAGATGAGCCTTCCGCGCATCATGATCGCCGCGCCGGCCAGCGGGAGCGGGAAGACCCTCGTGACCTGCGGGATCCTGCAGGCGCTGGTCAACAGGGGTCTGAAGGTCGCCTCGTTCAAATGCGGTCCGGACTACATCGATCCGATGTTCCATTCCCGCGTCATAGGCACCAGGTCGAAGAACCTGGACGCCTACTTCGTGGAGGATCCCGTCCTGAAGTACCTTTTCGCCAGGACCGCGGAGCAGTGCGACGTGTCCGTGGTCGAAGGGGTCATGGGGTTCTACGACGGCATGACGTTCGACGGGACCTTCGCCAGCTCCTGCGACGTGTCCAACAGGCTCGGCATCCCCGTGATCATCCTGATCAACGCCAAGGGGGCCTCGCTGTCCTCCGTGGCGATGCTGAAGGGCTTCAAGGAGTTCGCGGACAACAACATCCGCGGGGTGATCTTCAACCAGATGTCGGAGAAGGTCTACCGCTCCGTCGAGTCGCTGGTCCGCGAGATGGGTCTCGTGCCCGTCGGATACGTTCCGAAGCTCACCGACCTCGTTCTGGAGAGCAGGCATCTCGGCCTGGTGCTCCCGGGGGAGATCGAGGAGCTGAGGGAGAAGCTGAACAGGCTGGCGGCGAAGCTGGAGGAGACCGTCGACGTGGACGCCCTGCTCGCGCTGGCCTCGCAGGCCCCGGAACTGGATTACGAGGCCCCGGAGGTCGGGAGGATCGACGGGAAGGTCCGCATAGGACTGGCCGACGACGACGCCTTCTGCTTCACGTACGAGGACAACATCGAGCTCCTGGAGAGGATGGGGGCGGAGATCGTCAGGTTCTCACCTCTGAGGGATCCCCGTCTGCCAGATGTCGACGGCATCGTCCTGTCCGGCGGGTACCCCGAGCTGCACGGGGAGGAGCTGGAATCCAACCGCTCCATGCTCGACGACATCAGGACGAGGATAGCATCCGGCATGCCGTGCATCGCCGAATGCGGGGGGTTCATGTACCTCCACGAGTGGATGGAGGACCGCGACGGCGTCGAGAGGCGCATGGTCGGAACCATCCCGGGAAGGACATGGAACACCGGGAAGCTCTGCAGGTTCGGGTACGTGACGTTGACGCCCGTCTCCGACGATGGCATGATGCGCTCGAGACCCTCGGTCAAAGGGCACGAGTTCCATTATTGGGACAGCGAATCCAACGGGGAGGACTGGGAGGCGTCCAAGAAGGGGAAGACGTACAGGTGCATCAACGACACCGGTACGCTGCTGGCCGGATATCCGCACATGTACTACTATTCCAACCCGGAGGTTGCGCTGGGATTCCTGAAGAGGTGCGCGGAGTATCGCGATCGCACCGTTTGAGACGTCGTGTGTGGAGATATCCGCGGGTGATGCAAAGAGGTGGTGCGTCGGTCACCTCAGACCGAACTCTTTCATGATTTCGTCATGTGAGTATGTTATCGGGTGGTGGCCTTCGTTTAGATATTCCACGCATTCCTCCGCATCTTCAATGGCTTCCTCGACCAGTGCGGTGATGTATTCCTCGGCGCTGATGCCCAATTCGGACGCGATTGTCTCTACAGATTGCGCGATATGCGCATCGAACTGCACGGTCAGGGCCATGTCCGCATCGATGATGCATGATGATAAAATGCATTCGATGCATCGATCCGTCTGTGTGGCGGGGGATTGCTGTTTCGCGACGTCGGCGTAGAACTCCAGCGTTTCATCCTCGGTGTTGATCAGCAAGTGTGTGGATCCGTCTGGACAGTGATGGCAGACCCCTGCGGACAGCTCCTACTCGACGCCGTCGCACACGGCGGTCCCGGTGCCGGCGATGACGAATACGGTCTCGCAGGATCCGTTGTGGGGATGGGTCCCGATTGATGCCCCGGGTTCGAGGCGCCCCTTCATGATCCTGTTCCCGTCGACTACGGTCATCCTGGCCACGGTGTCGCCGTTCCCGCCGTAGAAGGAGTCGATCACGGATTCATCGAGGTCGTCGAACGGTATGCGCATGCCCCCCGGGATGATGGCATGGCGGATAAAACCGACCAATGGAAGGGTTGAAGGGCCTGGAGCATATGGCCGTCAAGCAAGAGGCCTCCGATGATCGATTGGGTCGTGTTCGCGCTAGGATCCGCATTCTTCGCGGGAGTCACATCCATACTCGCGAAGCTGGGCGTCAAGACCGTCGATTCCACGCTCGCGACGGCCATCCGCACGGTCGTCGTTCTCGCATTCTCATGGGCGATGGTGCTCCTGGTGGGTTCGCTGGACCAGATCGGTTCCATCGACGGCTACACGCTGTTCTTCCTCGTTCTTTCGGGGCTGGCGACCGGCGCCTCATGGCTTTGCTTCTTCAAGGCGTTGGAACTGGGCGACGTGAGCAAGGTCGTCCCCATCGACAAATCCAGCCTGGTCATCACCGTGGTACTGGCGGCGCTGTTCCTGGGCGAGGCGATTTCGATCCCGGGGGCTATCGGCGTCCTGGCAATCGCCATCGGCACGCTGGCCGTCGCCGACCGCAAGGATCCCACCGAGCAGTCCGGCCGCGGATGGCTGTTCTACGCCGTTGGGTCCGCGGTCTTCGCCGCGGCGACGTCCATCCTCGGAAAGGTCGGTATAGAGGGGGTGGAGTCCAATCTCGGCACCGCCATCCGCACTGTGGTGGTCCTCGGGATGTCCTGGATGATGGTGTTCGTCACCGGCAAGAACCGCAGCATCAGGTCCCTTCCGAGGAGGGAGCTGGGATTCATCATCGCATCCGGCTTCGCCACCGGCGCCTCGTGGCTCTGCTTCTACCGCGCCCTCCAGGACGGCCCGGCGAGCATCGTGGTTCCGTTGGACAAACTCAGCATCGTGGTAACGATGGTGTTCTCGGTCGTCATCCTCGGGGAGAGGATAGGCAGGCGGGCGCTGGTCGGCCTCGCCCTCATCGTTGCGGGAACGATGCTCATGCTCCTCCGATGCGGTTCGGACCGTCCGGGCATTCATCATCGCACGAACACGACCTGCACCAGTACCATGTACAGGACCGTGCCGACCCCGATGCTCAGGAAGATGTTCCTCTTCCACAGGTGGAGCGCGATGACCGTCACGCACGCTATGAGCTCAGGGAGACCGTAGGGATAGGCGAGGACGGACGTGGACTTCAGGCAGTACACGATGAGCATCCCGATTATCGCCGGGGGCAGAACCTTGCCGATGTACTCAACGGTCGGGGGTATCTCCTTCCCCTTGGGGAAAACGAGGAACGATGACGCGCGGGTGGAGAACGTCGCCACGGCCACAACGGCGATCATGATCAGCGAGGAGACGGCGTCGATCATTCCTTCTTCGCCCCCTCGGGCTCCAGCTTGTTCCTCAGGAACAGCACTGCAGCGACCATCACGAGCATCGCCGGAAGTACGAAATTGCTCGCACCGAAAACGATCAGACACACCAGGGCGGCCAGCACTCCGATCAGCTCCGGGAGCCTGTTGGTCCTCTTCTGCCACATCTCTATGAAGATGACGAGGAACAGCGCGGTCATAGCGAACTCGATCCCGGTGGAATCGAACACCACTATGGTGGCCAGGATGGATCCGATGGCGGCACCGAGCACCCAGTAGATGTGGTCCAGCAGAGTGATGGAGAACAGGAAATCCTCCTCGTCGCAATCTTCCGGTATATCGGTGGTGCAGATGAGCGAATACGTTTCGTCGGTCAGGCCGAAGATCATGTACCATCTCTTGGGGCCGAAGCGGTTGTAGCGCCCGACGAGGGACAGGCCGTAGAACACGTGCCTGATGTTGACCATGATGGTCAGGAAGACGGCCTGGATGAGCGAGAAGCCGGGAACGAAGAAGTTGACCGCCAGGTACTGCCCGGATCCGGCGTAGACGACGGTGCTGACCAGGATCGCCCAGAGGACGTTGTATCCCAGACTGGCGAACATCACGCCGAAGGCGGCGCCCATGAACAGGTAGCCCGTCAGGACGGGTACGGTGCAGGGGAACGCCTTCTTGATAGCCGCCTTGAGATCTCCCATCGTATCTTCTGACGGCTCATCCCCTCCTTGTATATAGCAGGGTGGGCCCGAGAAGGGTGTTGGAACAACCGCGTCGCGTAATATGCGTCACTCGAGATGAGGACCGGGGTCCCGCGAGATGCTTCGGACGACACCCCGGAAGGTCTCGGACCGGTGTACGCGGAGTCTCAGGTTCTGCGGGATGGAATAACCGTGGGGCCGACAGCGGAATCAAGTATGATTCTAAGACCATACTTATTATACAATGACGCTCAAAGGGAGTCCGGAGAGGCATATCTCTCCGGTGGAAACAGATGATTTCGACCCCATCTGAATCCAGGAGGACAAAAATCCTCCAGACCATCTTCGATGTAATCTACATCGTGAAGAGGGTCTTGGAGCTGCTGTAAAGCAGCTCGGAGCGTGGCCCGCTTACAGGCCTGCCCGGACTGTTACCGCAATCCGGGTATTCTCGTCCTCCGACTCCTTGTTCAGTCGATTGATGGGGGCGTATTTAAGGGTCGTCCTCCGTTGTTCACAAAAGCCGAATGCCGTCATTCAAGGTTCGGCGATTGTTCCGGTAGCGGTCACATCGTCCAAAGCGATGAGTGTGGATTCGAAGTCAAGATTAACGTCTGGCCTTCTCACGCCTCGTCGTATCCGCTGGTCGTCGCAAGGTCCGTGCTCCAACCCTTGAACACGTATCCATGTCTGGTCGGGGGATCCGACAGGTCAACAGCGAGGCCTTCGTATTCCTCCACCTTCACGGGTTCGGGGCAGTACCCTGTACCTCCGTTCAGATTGTAGGTGACGGTGTAGGTCTCGGTGGTCACCTTGTCGTAGATCGTCATCGAAGTGTAGGCGATTCCCGTCACGATCGCTATCACGGCGATGACGGCAACGATGAACATCGCCTCGTCTTTCCGATCTCCTCGGCTCTTTCGTCCATGGGGAATCGACGGATTCAGTGATATTTAGATTTAAGATTCCTGAACTTCGTGTGAGATACTTAATTCGGCCGTTATG
The DNA here is from genome assembly GCA_963650175.1 of Ruminococcus sp. CAG:579. Lineage (GTDB taxonomy): Archaea > Thermoplasmatota > Thermoplasmata > Methanomassiliicoccales > Methanomethylophilaceae > Methanoprimaticola. The sequence goes on from CAVJLK010000027.1 coordinate 20,658, forward strand.
ATCCTTGGAGTAGGGGTCTAAGACAACAATTCGAATCGAAGGGTTTGAGGCCCCCTCGCGGGGGCAGTTTGATCACCAGTTGGTGGCCCTGACCTCGAAGAAGGACTGGGGGTGCTTGCACACGGGGCAGACCTGCGGCGCGGACTCTCCGACGTGGATGTATCCGCAGTTCCTGCACTTCCACATGACGACCTTGTCCTTCTTGAAGACGACGCCGCCCTCGATGTTCTTCAGGAGCTCGGCGTACCTCTCCTCGTGGTGCTTCTCGATGCCCCCGACGGCCTCGAACAGAGCTGCGATCTCGTCGAAGCCCTCCTCCTTCGCGACCTTGGCGAAGTCGGCGTACATCGTGGTCCACTCGTAGTTCTCTCCGGCGGCCGCGTCCTTGAGGTTCTCGACGGTCTTGGGGACCTTGTTGTCGTGGAGCGCCTTGAACCAGAGTTTGGCGTGCTCCTTCTCGTTCTCGGCGGTCTCGAGGAAGATGTCCGCGATCTGCTCGTAGCCTTCCTTCTTGGCCTGGGACGCGTAGTAGGTGTACTTGTTCCTGGCCATCGACTCGCCCGCGAAGGCGGACTCGAGGTTCTTCTCTGTTTTAGAGCCTTTGAGTTCCATGGTATTACCTCGCTCGGGGATACTGGTGACGAAGTATTTGAAGATGTTTAACGGCGTTACGAAGGCTTCGGTTTCACCTTCTGAAACGCCCGAGGAGGCTCTTTCTGGGGGTGCCGTCCTCGGGGATGCGGAGGAGAAGAAGGACACCGACCGCAACGTGTGCGAGTCGGTCCACCATGCGATGAAGAGGTGGGTCCCGTTCAACATCCGCGGGATCGGCCATCAGACCCGCAGATCCGTGGTCTCGTTCAGATTCAACGCGGTCCAGATCCTGTCCTCGATATTCGCGAGATACAGTTCCGGCGCCACCTGTTGACCCCGGTTCTCAGAAGAGGGGGAGCGCCCGATTATGTTACTACCCAGTGGACACTCTCCCGAGGTCCGACCAATTTCTCCGGACTCTTATCGATATTGTTACCAATCTGTATTACAAATTTTAAAACAACGATTCAATGTATTATCGCTGTCGTTGACGTTACTACCATAATTTTGGTATTCACTCGAAAACGTCTCGACTGAATCTACTGAGTCTCTCCACGTCCGAAGAACTCTCTATATAAGGATAATGTGCCCCTTGTCGAGGATTGATTAGATGTCGTGGACGGAGTGCAGCAGGATCGACGTGAGGAAATCCTTGATCGTCATCATATCCGCTATCTTGTTAGTGATTGTATCTGTACTTGCATGCTACTGGATCTGCGACCATTCTGGACTTGATAAGATGGCATCTGTCATCGCCTGCGGCACCATCCTCCTATTGGAGTTCCTATTGTTCAATATGGTCCAGGATTACAAGTCCGATTCGCTGTACTTCAAAAAAGATGATGGTGGTGAGACATACACAATTCGGACGACCAAGAAAGGCGGAATGTGAAATGGATCCCGACTCGTCGGGATCTGATGCGGGAGTGTGTTGACATCTCTGGCTGGTGGAGGCCCGAGGGCGGAATCAGGGGGAGTCGGAGTTATTCAACATTGTGAATTCAGTGACCCTCGGGGGTCACTGAATTCACAACTTTGGTTTCATCTTCTGAAACGCCCGAGGAGGCTCTTTTTGGGGGTGCCGTCCTTGGAGAACTTCTCCCTCATCAGCTTGTCGTAGTTCATCCGGATGGACTGGTCTTTCGGCTTCATCTCCATGAGGATCTCCAGCTCCTCCTTCGCTTTCGGATAGTCGCGGAGGTCATTGAGCAGGAGGACGGCGTAGTTCTGATGGTAGTCGGGGTTCTTCGGATCGGCGGCGATCGCCTTCTCGTAGTATTCGCCGGCCTTGCGGAAGTCGGTCATCTGGTTCCTGAGGAACCTGGCGTACTCCCCGTAGGCTTCGGCGGTGGGGGAGACCTCGATGATCTTCCGGAAGAGCTCGTCGGTCTGCCTGTTGTTCCTCTTGTCCTTGGCCAGGACCGTGGCCTTGGCCTTCAGGGCGTCGACGTTGTCCGGTTCGAGGTCGATGATTATGTCCAGCTGCATCAGCCCGTACTTCTCGTCCTTGAGGTCGTTGACGGCGATGTTGGCGAGGACCAGCCTCGGTCTGGTGTTGTGGGGGTCCGTCGCAAGGTATTCCTCCAGGGTATCAGCGGCGCCGGACGGGTTCCCGCCGGAGGCCTGGTTCCTGGCCCTGGTGATCGCTTCGAATTCGGTGTTCTTCATGAACGGGCGAAGGCAGACGCAGATATAGGGTGCTTGGTCGGCGGTTCGGAATCATCGACCAATCGCTATTGGCCGTCATGCCTTCTCTCGTACTCTCTGGCCATCTGGTACGCGCGGACGACCTCGACATCCTCTTTGATCACCCTCTTGCGCTTGTTGTAGTTGTAGACGATGCCGTCGTTCTCGCCCCTCCACCATCTAACGAACCAAGGTGTGTTCATGACATTCCCTCCGGATTCTATTATCGGATTTGATAATGAATTTGATGATAAAATACATTTTTATTGCAATGTCAGAATTGTATTTCGGCCAGAGTCGGGCAAACCGTCCAAATATCCGAACCTGAATCGGCATCCATGGACGGGATGCGTCTCAACAAGTTCGTCAGCGAATCG
>CAVJLK010000028.1:0-20786 GCA_963650175.1 Ruminococcus sp. CAG:579
CAACTTTAATCTGGTCGAAATACTAATATCCCATCTGTACTACGATGCCAGACCCGCGGGTCTTTTGCAGGGATCGAGGATGGGGGTGTACGTCGTTATTTCATATACGAAAAGATGTCAGAACCAGAGTCCAGGTGCATTATCTGGCGAAGGACGTTTCCCGACCGGAGGATTTTCAGATGTATTACAGGAAGAGGAACGAGTTCTCCGTAATCGATGTGTTCGAAGACCGCCATGCGATCTCGATCCTGCTATACGTGGCCGACAATCCCGGATGCAAGAAGACCGACCTGTACGGGCACATCCCTCGCAATGCGCACACTCCTTCGAAAGTCGCTAATCTGGAGGACGCCGGACTCCTGAAGCAGACTCAGCGCTATTCCTCGATTCTCCTGAGCCCGACGGATGCCGGGGCGGAGATCGCCGGGATGCTGAAGGAGATCGACAGGATACTCAAGGGGGAGAATCCCCAGGTCGTTCATCCTTCGGATTGAACAGCTGGTCCATGAAACCCGGGTAGTCCAGATACTTGATCCCCAGCGCCTTCTCTCCGTTCAGTCCTATGGACATCCCGCTGCGGGGCAGGCAGGGGATCACGTTGCCCATGACCCCGTGCGGTATCACGTTCACCGGGATGTGAATGTATCCCATGCGGTAGTGGAGCAAGATTATCAGAAGCTGATCGAAATTCTCGCGGTCGAATTTCGGCAGAGCGTACACATCGTGGGTATCGCCTTCGCCCAGGACCATCTTGTAGATGCACATGCCGGTCCAGCTGCGACAGAAGTACAGCGTCCCCGATTCCTCGAAAACGGTCCACTTCTCGTCCATGGAGTATGCCCTGACCCCCCAGCGCAGATACCATCTGGTCTCCTATCCGAAGTGGATGTCGTACGTGAAATGGACGGGGTCCTCGCCGAAATCAACGAATCCGACGGATTCCCTCGTCACAGGGAGGGAGTCCATGACGGTGCCGACCCCGTATTCGGAGGTGGAGGCGTCGGAGAAATGGCGTATCGCGAGATACCCGCGGTTCTGCCGGTGGACGAGGACGTACACGCTGCGTTGCGACGCATCGATCTTCTGAACGATGGCGAAGACCTCGTGCCCCTGGTCCATCAGGTTGGCGATCGTCTCGTTGCATCTGCAGGGGATGTAGCCGATCCTGTCCCCCGATTCGGCGAAAACCTTGATCGCATGGGTGTCGTGGGAGTTCCCCGGATCGCGTTTCAGGGTCAACCTGTCGCCTTCAGATACGTTCGCCAGCAGCCCGTCTATGTCATCGACGTAGTCAGTTCCTGCTAGCACCGTGTCGAGAAGGAAGTCGCTGGAATCCCCCTCGATAGTTCCGGCCCTGCAGAACGGGATGTCCAGCATATCGGACATGGCCTCGGCCAGCTCCTCCGATATCCTCTCGTTGCCGCACATCCACCCCTTGGCGGGGTCGTAGTACGGGTAGACGACGTGTTCGTACTGCTTCATGACGAAATCGCCGAAACCGGTGATGTCCGAACGACCGAACAGTCTGCGGAGTATCAGCAGGGCCTCTCTGCATCCGGGACGGTACGAGAGGGGCCCGCATATCACATCGGAGGCGCCCGAGGCGTCGTAGGACGACAGCTTCCAGCATCCTGCCGGGACCTCGTCGGCGATACATTCCGCCTTCTGTATCCTCGCAGCGATCCCGCGCACGAGCATCATGGCCGCTCCGGCCGCGACAGGCTCGACGGAGCTTTCGACGGAGACGGACCCGGATGAAAGCGCGATGCGACCGTCGTTCTCGAGGACGATCCGTTCCGTCAGCAGGTCGGGAGGTTCCCCGTCGCAGGATTCCAGGACGATGCGGACGGCGTTCATGCCACAGGGATGGCCGTGCAGGGGATAAATCCGCGTTCGCGTTCGTGTTGATGCCTCATTCCAGCGTCTTCAGTATGACGCACGGATCCATTCCCTCCGGGGACCGGCCGAAGACGATCAGATCGGGTCTGCGGAGGCTGTGCCGGATGGCTGTCGAGATCCGCAGACCATCCACCATATCGATTATGGCCAATCCCTGCTTGGAACGGCGGCTTCCGTCCTCGTACTCCATCTCCAGATCCCAAAGGCCCGTGTCCAAGGCAAACAGGTCGTCGACCTTCGGGTTGTTCATGATGAGCCTATCGACGGCATCGAGGATCTCCCCGGCGTCCATCGGCTCGATCCTCGACGTTTCCGTCATCGGCCGAGCCGGATCGATCGGATCGGTATCCTCCAGGGTACAGGATGTCGAACCGTCCCTCTCGATAACGATGCTCTGACGCTCCTGACAGTATGAGAAGAAACCCGAAGTGGTCACAAGATTCATCCGGATGGGTATCATGCGTGTCCATCCGTTTCCCGACGGAAAAAGGTGTGTTCGCCTCCGTGTTGATGCCAGCATCTGATATACGGGGTCGAAGATGGCATCGGCATGATGTTCTGGGGTCTTGCGGTCGGGATCGCCTCGTTCCTTCTCATCGGGGCGTTCCATGTGGTCGTGATCAAGGGCGAGTACCGTTTCGGCAAGGGCATCTGGCCGATCTTCGCCGTCATCGGTGCCCTTTCGATTATCGCCTCCCTGTTCGTGGACGACGTCGCGATCAGCGCCATCGTCGCGGTGTTCGGCATGACCTGCCTCTGGACCGTCAAGGAGCTCTTCGACCAGGAGGAGAGGGTCAGGAAGGGCTGGTTCCCGGAGAACCCCGACCGCAGGGTCGGGAAGGAGCGATGTTTATCCTCTCCGACCAATCTCGGACATGCGGGATGTTCAGATGGAGAACGATCTGGAGGTGATGCTGGGGGACCCGAGGAGGGCGGTGCGCAGGATGGCCCTGCCGCTGATCGTATCCTTCGCCGTCGTACAGATCAACTCCTTCGCGGACACGTCCTGGTGCTCCGGCCTGGGGGCCGACGCCACCGCCGGCATAACGACGATATCCCCGCTGTACTGGGTGATATCCGGTCTTGGCGCCGGCATAGGGGTTGGCGCTTCGACGATGATTGCCCGCCATCTGGCTACGGACTCCCGCCCGAAGGCCGATTCCACCGCCACGCACGCCCTCCTGCTGACCTTCGCGATATCTTTGATCCTGCTACCGCTGCTGGTGCTGACCATACGCCCGATGATCTCGATCATGGGGGCCGACGATGTGGCGGACTACGGGTACGATTACATGATCCCTATGGTCTCGCTGTGCTTCTTCGTGATGATGGAGGAGGTGCTGGCCGCCCTCGTTCGTTCCGAAGGCGCCGCTAAGCGTTCCATGATGATGGTGCTCGCTGCCGCCGGATTGAACCTCGTCCTGGACCCGATCCTCATCTATACGGCGGGACTGGGCGTCTTCGGGGCCGGACTGGCCACCGCGCTGTCCTCGGTCCTGTCCTGCGCCATCGGCCTCTCGTGGTACATGCGCGGGAGGATGCAGGTGCATCTCAGGTTCAAGGGAGTCCGCCCCGATGCCGAGGTGTCGAAGTCCATCCTCGGCGTGGGGATACCCCGCGCCACGGAATCCGTCGTGGTCAACGGGATGTCGATGGTCGAGCGCTATTTCGTCATAATCTGCGCCGGATCCTTCGGTTCCGCGCTGTTCAGCATACCGTGGAGGTTCGTGTCCATCTCGTGCGTCGTATCCATGGCCGTGGCGGCCGCCCTGGTGCCCATATGCTCCGCGGCGCTGGGCCGGAAGGACTACGCCAAGGCGAGGGACGCCTACGTGTACGGGACCAGGCTCTGCACGGCGATAATCCTCGGGATGACCGTGCTGATGTTCGTCTTCTCGGAGTACTGCGTGATGCCGTTCACCCTGTCGGGTTCGATGGCAGATCACCGGGAGGAGTTCGCGGAGGTGCTGAGGCTGTACTGCGTGTTCATCCCGTTCCTGGGGCTGATAGACTGCGGTTCCGCCCTGCTGCAATCGCTGCGCATGGCCAATACGTCGATGTGGTCGTCCCTGCTCAGGAACATCATCATAGTGGGCCTGTTCGCGCTGACCTGCCACACGGATCTCCTGACGATGTTCGCCGGCATGGCCGCGGCGGAGATATTCGGGAGCCTGCTGATGGCGTATCTGGCGAGGTACGGGTTCGGGATGAAGACCGGCGAGAAGGTGTCCCTCATCGCTCATCGTCGGGATCGTCAAGGAAACTGATCCCGTGTCCGATCATCAGGTCGCAGAGGGTGGTGTAGGCCACGCCGTCGTACCTGTATTCGCACATCTCATCCAGCTTGCGGTACATCGCGATCCGCGTCGCCTCGTCCTTGGCGTTCTCGTCGATGGTGCAGGCGATCGCCTTGAAGGCGGGTTCGACGACGACCTTGTCGATGAACTGCCAATCCTGATACCTGGCCTGGGAGGGGGTCGGCTTGTAGTCCCCGTACTCCGTGCTGATTCTGGACACCTCGTCGATGCGCTGGAAGACGTGCTGTTCCGTCTCCTGCCCTTTCGTGAACCCGAGATGCTCCATCACGGCGGCGACGCAGTGCTTGCAGCCCATGGGCTTCTCCGTGCAGTCGCACGTGGCCTCGAACTTCCCGTTCCCGCGGTCGCGGAATACGACGTTCTTCACGCCTTTATCCCGGATCACGGCGTGGTACGTCGACCCGCCGAGGTGGAAAACCGAGACCTTCCCAGCCTCCTTGAGCTTGTATCCCGGGTCGTAGAGCCTTCCGGTCAGCATCTTCATGTCGTAGGTGTCCAGCGGTTTGCTCTTCACGGCGGGTTCGTCGGCCATGGGATCGTCTCCAGAAATGTGGAAGCGGTTTGTTCCGAGGGTCGCCCCTCAGATCTTGGATATGAGGTCCCTGAGGACGTCCTCGGGGTCCTTGGCTTTGACGACGCCTGACGCCAGGAGCACTCCGTGCGCCCCCAGGTCGATCGCCGCCTTCACGTCGTCTCCGGTCTTCACGCCGGCTCCGCAGTAGACCGCGATGTTGGGATCGACGGATCTGACGGCCTCCACGGTCCCGCTGACTATGGCGGGGTCCGCGGTGGTCACCGAGACGTTCCCTCCGATGAGTCCGGGGGGTTCCACGGCCAGCATGTCCGGCGAGAACTTCGCGAGCTCCTCGGCCTCCTTGGCATCCTCCGCGCAGACGCAGGTGTCGAGCCTGAGCTCCCTGCACATGGAGACCGATCTCCCGATGACCTCGGGGGCCACCCTGTGCTCGGAGTGGTTGATAAGCGTCCCGGCGGAATCGGTGGAGTGGAGCATGGAGGGGGTGATGAACCCCGTGCCCGCGCCCGGGGGGAGCGGATCCACGCTCTGGGCGTACACGGGGATCTCCAGGATCCTCGCGATGCCCGCGAGCCAGAGGTGGGGAGGGCAGACGGCCATGGGCACGCCGGACTCCATCGACACCTTCTGGCAGGCCTTGGCAAGGCGGAAGGCCCTGTCGCCCTCCGCCTCCTGATAGGCCTTGAAGTTCACCACGACGACGGGGGCCTTCATCAGAGGTCCTCGAAACGGGAGGTCAGGTCCTTGAGGACGGCGGGCCTCGAGGTGTACTCCATCTCCTCGGGTCCGAGGATGGAGGGCATGAAGGGCCCCTGGCTCCTCATGAGCCTGCTGGCCTTCACGGCGTTGGCGCGGGCCGCGTCGAAGGTGTCGCTCTTGAAGAAGTCGACCGGGATGTGCTCCCCGCCCTTGGCGCCCATGGGCTCGAGGCCCTGGAACTTGCCCTCGTTCAGCTGGAAGCCGAGGCAGCATATTCTGGGGGGTCCGTCGAAGTAGACGGGGTCGGATTCCTCGGGCGAGCAGGGGTAGAACGCACCGTAGTGCGATCCCCTCATCCAGCCGGCGACGAGCATGGTGTTGACGAAGGGCTGGGTGTACTCCCCGACGGAGGGCAGGCCAGACTGGCAGCGGCAGACGCACACGGGGTCGTCCTTGCCGATGTACTTCCCGGCGGTGAGGTTCAGCTTGTCGGTGGACACGACGACGGCGGGTCCGAGGCCGGCCCTGGAGCAGATCCTCTTGATGGCGTATCTGGAGGTGTCTCCGAGCAGGCTCAGGATGCTGAGGGTCTCCTCGGGGGAGGACATGACGACCTTCTTGTGGCCGATGACGTCCTGGATCTCGACGTCGAACCCCATCTTGGCCCTGGCGTCGATGACGAGCCCGGTGGTGGTGAACGGGTCGAGGAAGATCCTGGAAAGGGGGAGGGTGTACGCGGAGGGCTCGGTCTTGTCGGCCATGAAGAAGAGCATGGGCTCCGATCCCCTCTCGACGAAGGACATCTCCGCGGATCCGGGTCCGGCGCCCTTGACGTTGCCGGAGAAGGCGTCGGTCAGGATGTCCTGTCCGGCGGCGTACAGCTTCATGGATTTCGCGATCTTGGCGGCTTTCTGGAAGCACTCCCAGGCAGCCCCGTGGACGTCCTTGTTGCCCTCGCCCTTGTAGTGCGACATGAACAGGTTGATGTCGTCGCCGACGCGGGTCACATAGAAGTCCTCGATGGTGCCGGCCTTCTGGGCATCCTTGAGGATGTCCCTGGCGGCCTGCAGCATCTCGGGATGGGGCCTGGAGTGTCCGACAACCGATCCTACGTCCGCCTTGATGACGGACACCGTGACTTTCTCTTCAGACATTTTTGACACCTGATAATGAAAGATAACGGGTATCGTTTAACGGGCGAATCCTTATTAATGGTTCGGGTCGGCCACTCGGTCGTTCCGAGCCAGCATGTCGGAAGACGGGGTTGGATGACATTGTTGCCCGCTCACGATGGGGTTTATCATCTGTTCGGAGGTACGGGACGACGGGATAACATGAGCGGAAACATGACTCTGGTGCTCCTCCGTCACGGGGAGAGCGTCTGGAACAAGGAGAACCTGTTCACGGGTTGGACCGACGTCGACCTCTCGGACAAGGGGAGGGCGGAGGCCGCCTCGGCCGGGAGGCTGATGAGGGACGAGGGCTTCGATTTCGACGTCTGCTTCACATCGTACCTCAAGAGGGCCATCCACACCCAGCAGATCGCCCTGGACGAGATGGACAGGGCCTGGATCCCCGTGATTAAGAGCTGGAGGCTCAACGAGAGGCACTACGGCGCGCTACAGGGCCTGAACAAGTCGGAGACCGCCGAGAAGTACGGTGAGGAGCAGGTCAAGATTTGGAGGAGGTCATACGCCGTCCGTCCCCCCGCGTTGGAGCCGGGGGACGACAGGAATCCCGCGAAGCAGGTCCCGTACCGCGGGATCCCCGCGGAGAATCTTCCTCTGACCGAGTGCCTGGAGGACACCGTCGCCCGCGCCGTCCCGTACTTCGAGCAGGAGATCAAGCCCAGGATGCTCGCCGGAGAGAGGGTTCTCATCGCGGCTCACGGCAACTCCCTCAGGGCGCTCGTGAAGGTGTTCGACGGGATGGGCGACGACGAGATCGTTGGCGTGAACATACCCACCGGAGTCCCGCTCGTGTACGAGTTCGACAGGGATTTCAACGTCCTCTCCAAGAGGTACCTGGGCGACCAGGACGCCCTCAAAGCGAAGATGGACGCCGTGGCCAACCAGGGCAGGGCGAAGTGAAACCGCTGGGGGCCGCGACGGCCCCCTCGCTACCATTATCTATACGCCGTACTTCACGCGGTCCATGTCTATTATAAAGGAATCCTCGCAGGTCTCCGTCGGCGACGGCACCGTGTCCGTGGGCGGATGGGTGCAGGACGTCCGCAACCTCGGCGGGATCTCGTTCATCACCATGCGCGACAGGGACGGCACCTACCAGGTGACCATGCCCAAGAAGAAGATCGACCCCGAGCTCTTCGCCATGCTCACCGGCCTGTCCCGCGAGACCGTCGTCAGGATCGAGGGCGAGGTCAAGGAGAGCAACCAGACCGCCACCGGATGGGAGATCATCCCTTCCGCCGCAGAGGTGGTCTCCCAGGCCGCGGTCCCCCTTCCGCTCGGTGTGGTCGACAAGGTCAACGTCGAGATGGACACCCGTCTCAACCACCGCTTCATGGACCTGAGGAAGCCTGAGGTCCGCGCCATATTCGAGCTCAAGTCCATGATGGTCGAGCTCATCGAGGAGGCGGTCCGTTCCAACGGGTTCCGCCAGGTCTACACCCCCAAGATCGGGGCCGCCGGCGCCGAGGGCGGGGCGGAGCTGTTCAGGGTCCAGTACTTCGACAGGCCCGCCTATCTCGCCCAGTCCCCCCAGCTCTACAAGCAGATCCTGATGTCCACCGGGCTGGACAGGGTCTTCGAGATCGGGCCCGCCTTCCGCGCGGAGCAGTCCAACACCAACCGCCACGTCACCGAGTTCATCTCCTTCGACGGCGAGATGTCCTGGATCGCGAACGAGGAGGAGGTCATGGCGATGATCGAGGAGGTCGTCGACCACGTTCTCAAGGGACTCAAGGAGAAAGGCGCGAAGCAGCTGGAGGTCCTTGGCAAGGAGATCAGCGTCCCCGCCAGGCCCTACCCGATCCTCACGTATTCCGAGTGCCTCGCCATGGTGCAGGAGGCCGGACTCCCCCTGAAGGAGGGGGACGACCTCGGGACCGAGGGGGAGAAGATCGTCGGAGAGCGCATGGCCGAGAAGGGATGCGACCTCTACTTCATCGCCGAGTACCCCGAGGAGGCCAAGCCCTTCTACATCATAGAGAAGGACGGCACCCCGTACTCGTTCAGCTTCGACCTGGACTACAAGGGGCAGGAGATCTGCTCCGGCGGACAGAGGGAGCACAGGTACGACAGGCTCGTCGCCAGGATGGAGAAGAAAGGCCTCGATCCCGAGGACTTCGAGTTCTACCTCGAGGCGTTCAGGTACGGAATGCCCCCGCACGGCGGATGGGGCATCGGCATCGAGAGGATGCTCGTGAAGGCCCTGGACCTGCCGAACATCAGGGAGGCCATCCTCTTCCCCAGGGACCCCGCAAGGCTCACCCCGTGAAACCAGGGGGCTCCGGCCCCCCTTTTCAGATTCTTTTAGCCATTCCTAAAAAAGGTTTTTAGAGGTCCCGCTTATGCCTCCGGCATGAGGGTCACCGTCAACGGCGTCTCGCTGTACTACGAGATAAGAGGCAAGGGCAAGAGGGCCCCCGCCCTGATCATGCTCCACGGCAACTGCGAGGACCATACGGTCTTCGACCGCGCCGTCGACTATCTGGAGCAGGCGTTCGTCGTCTATCTGGTGGATTCCCGCGGCCACGGTCAGAGCTCCCCCTCGCTCAACGGGGAGTACCATTACGCGGACATGGCCGACGACCTCTACGACTTCATCAGGAAGCTGGAGATAGAGGACCCGATGGTCTGCGGATACAGCGACGGGGGCATAGTCGCGCTGCTGTTCGCCATCGAGCATCCCGAGATCCCGTCCCGTCTCTTCGTCTGCGGGGCGAACACGAATCCGTCGACGCTGGGCGGATTGGGGATGGCCGTGGAGAGGATGAGGCACTGGGACGATCCCAGGGTCAGGATGATGCTGACGGAGCCGGACATAGGGGTCGACGATCTGGCGAGGATCCAATGCCCGGTGCATGTCGTGGCCGGCAGCAGGGACTGCGTCAAGCGCTCCGACAGCGAATTCATCGCGTCGTCCGTCCGGAACGGGAACCTCAACCTGATGAGGCGCTGCGACCATTCCAGCTACATCGTCCACAGCACCCGCATCGTGGACGTGATATTCCGGGAATGCCGGGTGGATGTCGACAAGATCCGCGTGGTGCACCCGGCCCACTGGGGGACATGACTGGGTGGATAAGGGGGTTTTCGGCCTATTCGGCGACCTCCCCCCTTCCCGCTTATATAGCGCCCCGTTCTCATCATCGTCAGAGGAACATGGCACCGCCCGGAGATGTGTACGAACGCGAGCTCAAGGCATTGCTCGCCGGCGATAACAAGGCCATCATGAGGATGGTCAAGACCTGCGACGCGCTCGAGACCGCGAACTACAACTCGATGCTCCAGGACCCGTTCCTCGTCATACGGGCCGCGGGATCGCTGGGGGTGGATCTGGTGGCTCTCAGATGGGATTTCTCGTTCCCGATAGAGGTGAAGAGCTCCAGCGACAACGTCCTCCACTTCAGCAAGAACCAGAGGCTGTCCGAACAGGCCGAAACGATGCTCAACGAGTGCTGCCGTTCACATCTGGTCCCGATCTACGCCTACAGGCTCAAATCGCAGCGCGGGGACCCCTGGAGGATATTCACCATCCCCACCGACCACCGTTACCGCGGGAGGCACGACGTCCTCTACAGGAGGATCCCGAAGCTGGAGGTCTCCAGCAACGGGTTCTACATAATGCGCTGGGAGGACGGCATGAAGCTGTCCGATTTCATGGGTTACACCGGGATGTCCGACTACTCCAGCGAGTGAGGGACACCGTCAGAACTCATAGGGCTCATCACAGGTCAGCCTCGATCCATCATCATCCGGTCTGTCCCGGACTCGGATATCGGGGTCGGTATATACATGGCGCGGAGAGAGGGATTCGAACCCCCGAGGAAAGCTTCCACCGGTTTTCAAGACCGGCGCCTTAGGCCGCTTGGCTATCTCCGCTCGGATGCCCATCTGTATTTTCGATTTAAACCTGCGGTCGGCGCAAACGCCATATCCGTGACCCCAATCAAGGGACGATAACATGGCCGTCTCGCTCCGCATCATCAAGCTCACAAGGGAGATAGACGAGGGGAACCACACCGCCTACGAGCAGCTGAAGGCCCTCGCCCGTACCGATCCCGATGCGAAGCGCGTTCTGAAGACGGTCAAGGAGCCTCCGAAGCCGGTCGCCCGCGAGATCAAGGTCGCGCCGGTCGAGAAGCGGGACACTCCCGAACAGACCGCCGAGAAGGCGAGATTCGGCGATGCGGCGGCGATCGCCGCGCTGAGGAAGAAGGCGGAGTACGAGGACATCAAGGCCCAGAACGCCCTGGGGATGGCGCTGCTCCAATCCGATCCGGACGAGGCCAGGAAGTGGCTCATCCGCTCATCGAAGCTTCCAGAATCCATGGAGGCGCTGAGGAGGATGGGGGCAATGGGGGACGCCGAGGCGAAGAAGTTCGTCGAATCCCACAAACCGGTCGAAATGGTGCCCAAATCCAAATCCAGGGTGGAGAACCAGGGCCCCGTCAGGGACGACCTCGGATACATCAGGCCTCCTGTGAAGCACACCCGCTGCAGGATCGGGGACGTCTACAGGATAAACGACGTGAAGCTCCAGACCGGACAGAAGAACACCATGGTCCTGATCAAGGAGATGCGCGGGGACTTCGTGACCGTGTGGAACGTCACCCGCGAGCCCGGGAAGCACAAGTGCGTCAAGCTCATCGAGCCCTCCCTGGCGGGATTCGCCAGCGCCAACGTCTATGTCCTCACCGATGTGGAGAAGGTCTACAAGAAGGACAGTCTCGTCGAGTACCGCGGGTCCCTCGGAAGGAAGGACATCGCTCAGTTCAGGCTCTCGGCCTGAGAATCACAAGGAAAAGGGGGAGGGTTTCCCCTCCCGTTTGGAATCAGTAGGACACGCCCTGCCACAGCATGGCGTTGGCGACCTTCTCGAATCCGGCGATGTTGGCTCCGGCGACGAGGTTGCCCTCCATGCCGTACCTCTTGGCGGCCTCGGAGGACTCCTTGTAGATGGTCACCATGATGTCGTGCAGCTTGGCGTCGACCTCTTCGAAGGACCAGGACAGCCTGGCGCTGTTCTGACACATCTCCAGGGCGGAGGTGGCCACGCCGCCGGCGTTGGCGGCCTTGGCGGGTCCGAAGAGGACTCCGGCCTTCTGGAACTTGGCGATGGCGCCCGGGGTGCTGGGCATGTTGGCTCCCTCGGCGACGGCGAAGCAGCCGTTCTTGATGAGGGCGTCGGCACCGGCCTCGTCCAGCTCGTTCTGGGTGGCGCAGGGCAGCGCGATGTCGCAGGGGATGGTCCAGATTCCGGAGCATCCCTCGGTGTACTTGGCGGAGGGGACGTAGTCGAGGTAGGTCTTTATCCTGGCCCTCTTGACCTCCTTGATCTCCTGGATGACCTTGTAGTCGATTCCGTTGGGATCGTAGATGTAGCCGTTGGAGTCGGACAGGGCGACGACCTTGGCGCCGAGCTGGGTGGCCTTCTGGGTGGCGTAGATCGCGACGTTCCCGGATCCGGAGATGACGACGGTCTTGCCCTGGAAGGACTTGCCGGCGGCCTTGAGCATCTCGTCGGTGAAGTAGCAGAGGCCGTACCCGGTGGCCTCGGTCCTGGCGAGGGATCCGCCGGAGCCGATGGCCTTCCCGGTCAGGACGCCGGTGAACTCGTTCCTGAGCCTCTTGTACTGGCCGAACATGTATCCGATCTCTCTTCCGCCCACTCCAATGTCTCCGGCGGGGACGTCGGTGTCGGGCCCGATGTGCCTCTGGAGCTCGGTCATGAAGGACTGGCAGAAGCGCATGACCTCGTTGTCGGACTTGCCCTTGGGGTCGAAGTCGGATCCTCCCTTGCCTCCTCCTATGGGGAGGGTGGTGAGGCTGTTCTTGAAGATCTGCTCGAATCCGAGGAATTTGAGGATCGAGAGGTTGACGGACGGGTGGAGCCTGAGGCCTCCCTTGTAGGGGCCGATGGCGGAGTTGAACTGGACGCGGTACCCGCGGTTGACCTGGACCTTGCCCTGGTCGTCGACCCAGGGGACCCTGAACATGACGATCCTCTCGGGCTCGACGAGCCTCTCGATGATCCCGTTGGCCTGGATCTCGGGCCTGGCCTCGACGACGGGCTGGAGGGACTCCAGGACCTCCTCGACAGCCTGCAGGAACTCCTTCTGCTCGGGGTTGCGCTGGACGAGGCCGTCGTACACGGATTTCAGATAGCTGTTGGTTATTGCCATTTAGCTCACCTTGGACTGTTGTGTCCGTACGTTTCCGATTTATCTGCCCATATAAAATCGGTAGGGTGTCCAAATCGGACCTTCTTGTACACACATCTAACATATTGTCATATCATGAGACGCATGTTTCGAAATGAAAATGACGTTAGACAAATGTCGATTGTCATATTGTCGCGCCGATGACCGGAAAGGACGTTTTCCGGACGACGAATTAAATGTCCCGAGGCCATACCCGACGTTCGGGTGGGTCGCTGAGGTGCTTTCCATTTGTCCTGCTTGCTCTGGTAGTCGTCCTGGCCGCCCCTTCGATGAACGTCGCAGGGGAGGATCCGGGTCAGAAGGAGACGCCGGTAGCGGAGATCGATGGCGGGGAGAGGTACGCTTCCCTCGCCGAGGCCGTAGCAGCCGCCGTAGATTCCAGTACGGTGCGTCTCATCGCCGACGATCCCGACACGTCCGCCATAACGTTGGACAAATCCATCACGATCGACGGGCAGGGCCATTCGTTCTCGGGGTCGTTCGTCCTTGACCGCGTCGCCGAAGCCGACCCGTACTCCGTGGTCCTGAAGGACATCGCGTTCCTCACGCAAGATGTCGCCGTATCCTCGGGGACGGAGGAGACCACGTCGGTCCGTTCGGTGGACCTTTCCGTGAACGGATGCGTATTCTCAGGTGACGGTACGGGCATCGCGGTCACCAACGCATCCTCCGTCCGCATCAGCGGTTCCACGTACTCGACCGCCGGGGAGGCCGTTTCGATCCTCTCCGAAGGGGTGGCCACTGCGGTGAACATCGAGAACAGCACCTTCTACGGGACGATCCGCATCGCTCCCGATAGCTCGAAAGGCGGGAGCCTGGCTTCGCTGGAGGCTTCCGGGAACACGTTCCATCACGAGGGGGCGGCGATCGTATCGAGTTCGGTGCCCTCATCCGTATCGTTCTCGGGAGGATGCATCGGATTCGGCACGGGCGATCCGATGTTCACCGTCACCGTCCCTTCCGGTTATACGATGGAAGTCTCCGACGGACGGACGATGGGCGTCTCCGGCAGGGCGACCTTCACCGGCGCGCTTCCGGATGGGATCGCGCTCCACGCATCGGGTCTCGTGAACCTCGATTCCTTCACGGGGATCGTTCTCCTGGATTCCGCCGGCAGGTACTCCCTGTCCGTATCGGACAGCGGTTCGTTGACAGCCGATACCATGGGGATGGTCCTTGAAGGGGACCTGGGGACGGGGGAGGCTTCGATAACCGGGACGTTCGTGGTGGGTTCGGACCTCGTCATCGGATCCTCGCTCGCGATTCCTGAAGGCTCCAGGCTCAACATCTCGTCGGGGGCCCGCGTTTCCGGCGGGACCATAGCCAATTCCGGGTACATCGACCTCTACGGCATCCTGTCCTCGGATGTATCCAACGGAGGGAGGATGATGGCCCACAGCGGCTCCAGCGTTCTCGGAAAGGTCGATGGCAATCCCGTGGAGCACCCGATCCCTGCGGTCGTGACCACGGTCATCCGCGCCAATGTGGGCGACGAGGTCCTCGTGGAACTGAATCCGAGTCAGGGGACCGAGATAGACGGCATGGACGGGCCGGATTGGCTGTCATTGGTCGGCGGGTCCATCCGCGGGGTCCCCGTGAGGGCGGGAACCTACTCGGCGACCGTCTTCGCGTCGTCCGAGGAGTACTCCATATCCATGGCGTACCAGTTCGTGATCTCCCCCGCACCGGCGGTATCCGAGAAGGACGGGTGGAACCTCGGGCTCATCGTCGTCGTGTTCGTGGCGATGTTCGTCGCCATCGGACTGCTGACGCTCAGATGGGCCAGAGGCTGATGTTTGTCGGGCCGGGGGATCAGTCCCTCAGCCCGTGGAACTCCTTCATGCTCCTGACGCCCATGTTCCCGGACCTGGCGACCTTGATGGAGCCGACGGCGATCTGGGCGCCCTGGACCGTGGTCATGAACGGGATCTCCAGTTCGACCGCGAGCCTCCTCATGGTGTATCCGTCGCGGATGGCTCCGGATTTCTGTGTGGGCGTGTTGATGATGAGGCCGATGTGACCGTCGCGCATTAGGCCGATGGCGTTGGGCTTCTGGCCCTCGTCCAGCCTGAAGACGGGTACGTTATCGACCCCGTGCTCCCTCAGGTACGTGGACGTGCCCTTGGTGGCGTAGATGGTGAATCCCATCTCCTTCAGCTCCTTGGCGGGGCCGAGTATCCTGGGCTTGTCGTTGTCGTTGACGGTGATATAGACTCCACCCTCCAGGGGGAGCCTGCTGCCCGCGGCGACCTGCGCCTTGTAGCACGCGGTGTAGAAGTCCTCGTCGATGCCCATGACCTCGCCGGTGCTCTTCATCTCGGGGGTCAGGATGGAATCCACTCCGGGGAGCTTCAGGAACGGGAACACCGATTCCTTGACGGCGAAGTGGTCGATGGGACGGTACCCGGACAGACCGAAGTCCTTCAGGGTCTTGCCGAGCATGATCTTGACTCCGACCTTGGCCAGAGGGATTCCGGTGGCCTTCGAGATGAACGGTACGGTCCTGGACGCGCGGGGGTTGGCCTCGATCATGAAGACCTGCCCGTCCTTGACGGCCAGCTGGAGGTTCATCAGGCCCTTGATCTCGAGAGCGAGCGCCACCTTCCTGGTGATTTCGACTATCTCGTCTATGATCTCCTGCTTGAGGGTGAACGGCGGCAGGACCATGGTGGCGTCCCCGGAGTGGCATCCGGCGTACTCCACGTGCTCCATTATGCCTCCGATGTACACGTCCTTCCTGTCGCAGACGCAGTCCACGTCGATCTCGATCGCTTCGGTCAGGTACTTGTCGATGAGGATGGGGTGGTTGCGGGAGACCTTCACGGCGGTGTCGACGTAGGTCTTCAGCTCATCGGTGGAGTAGACGATCTCCATCGCCCTCCCTCCGAGGACGTAGGAAGGCCTTACCAGCACGGGGTAACCGATGCCCTCGGCGATGTCCCTGGCCTCCTCGAAGGAGTACCCGGTGCCGGATGCGGGCTGCTTGATGCCCAGCTGGTCCATCAGCGCCGAGAACCTCCTCCTGTCCTCGGCCACGTCCATCTTGTCCGGGGTGGTCCCCAGGATCTGCGTTTTGGTGCCCTTCAGGGCCCTCTCCAGGTCGACGGCGAGGTTGACCGACGTCTGTCCTCCGTACTGCACGATGACGCCGTCGGCGTCCTCGGCCTCGATGACGTTCAGGACGTTGCCCAGGGTCAGAGGCTCGAAGTAGAGGCGGTCCGATATGTCGTAGTCGGTGGAGACCGTCTCTGGATTGTTGTTGATGATTACGGCATCCACTCCCTCCTCCTGGAGGGCCATGACACCGTGGACGCAGCAGTAGTCGAACTCGATGCCCTGTCCGATCCTGATGGGGCCGGCTCCGATGAGCACCACCTTCTTCTTGTCGTCCTCGGGGGTGACCTCGGTCATCCTGCCGTAGGTGCTGTAGAAGTACGGCGTCTTGGCGGCGAATTCGGCGGCGCAGGTGTCGACCATCTTGTAGACGGGCTTGATGCCCTGGGATGAGCGCAGAGCGCGGATCTCCAGGGAGTCGGTGCCGCGGATGTCGGCGATGGTCTCGTCGGAGAATCCCATGAACTTGGCGTCGCGCAGGGTGTCCGTGTCGAGGGAGGCCGCGATGCGCTTCTCCATCTCGACGATGTTGCGGATCTTCTTCACGTAGAACGTGTCCCATTTGGCGAGGTCGGCGATCCTCTCCACGCTCCAGCCCTTCCTCAGCGCATCGGCGATGACGAAGATGCGCTTGTCGGTGGCGTGGACCAGCTCGTCCTCCATCTCAGCGTCGGACATCTCGATCCTGTCCAGTCCCTTGACGCCGATCTCCAGGGAGCGGAGCCCTTTGAGGAGCGCTTCTTCGAAGGTCCTGCCGATGGCCATGACCTCCCCGGTGCTCTTCATCTGGGTCCCGAGGTGGCGGTCGACGGTGCGGAACTTGTCGAAGGGCCAGCGGGGGATCTTCACCACCACGTAATCTATAGAAGGCTCGAAGGCGGCGTAGGTGGAGCCGGTGATGTTGTTGGGGATCTCGTCCAGGGTGTATCCTACGGCGATCTTGGTCGCCACCCTGGCGATGGGGTATCCGGTAGCCTTGGAGGCGAGCGCGGACGATCTGGAGACCCTCGGGTTGACCTCGATGAGACGGTAGTCCCCGTTGGCCGGGTTGAATGCGAACTGGACGTTGCACCCGCCCTCGATGCCGAGGGCGCGGATCACTTTGAGAGCAGCGGTCCTGAGGCGCTGATGGTCCTTGTCGGAGAGCGTGAGGCAGGGAGCGACGACGATGCTCTCGCCGGTGTGGATGCCCATGGCGTCGAGGTTCTCCATGTTGCAGATGATGATGCAGTTGTCGTTGGCGTCCCTCATCACCTCGTACTCGTACTCCTTCCATCCGAGGACGCTCTCCTCGATCAGGACCTGGTGGATCCTGGAGTAGGCGAGTCCGCGGGCGCAGATGTCCTCCAGCTCCTCCTCGTTGTACGCGATGCCTCCCCCGGTGCCTCCGAGGGTGTACGCGGGTCTGACCAGCACGGGATAGCGTCCGATGATCCTGACGGCCTCCTTGGCCTCCTCGATGGTGTTGACGCTCCTGGAGACGGGAACGGGCTCCCCGATGCGCTCCATTGTCTCCTTGAACAGCTCCCTGTCCTCGGACATGGCTATGGCTTCGGGCTGGGTTCCGACGAGCTCGGCGCCCAATCTCTTCAGCTCGCCGGAATCTGCGAGCTCGGAGCAGATGTTGAGGGCGGTCTGCCCGCCCATGCCGGAGACGACGCCGTCGACCCCCTCCTTCTCGATGATCTTGGCGACGTTCTTGGCGTCCAGCGGCTCGATGTAGACGCTGTCCGCGGTGTCGGGGTCGGTCTGGATGGTCGCGGGGTTGGAGTTCACGAGGACCGTGGTGTATCCCTCCTCGCGGAGCGAACGGCACGCCTGGGATCCGGAGAAATCGAATTCGGCGGCCTGTCCGATCACGATGGGACCGGATCCGATGACCAGGAGCTTCCTGTAATCCTTCCTCATAGCCTTCCCTCCTCGATCGTCTTCCCGAACTTATCGAACAGGAACGACGTGTCCCAAGGACCGGGGGAGGCCTCGGGGTGGTACTGGGATGTGAATATGGGCAGGTCCCTGTGCCTCACTCCTTCGACCGATCCGTCGTTGACGTTGACCTGGTCGACTACGAGGCCGGTGCCTTCGAGGCTGTTCTCGTCCACGGCGAACCCGTGGTTCTGAGACGTGATGTAGACGCGGTCGCCGTACTTGACGGGCTGGTTGCATCCCCTGTGCCCGAATTTGAGCTTGTAGGTGGAGCCGCCCATGGCGATGCCGATGAGCTGGCTGCCGAAGCAGATGCCGAACAGGGGCATCCGGGTGGACAGATCCTGGATGGTCTTCACGGTGGTTTTGGCGATGTCCGGATGCGAAGGGTCGCCGGGCCCGTTGGATATTAGAACCCCTTTGACCCCGGATTCGACGATGACGTCGGCCGGGGTGTCGTAGGGGAACGTGACCAGGTTGAACCTGGCCTTCAGGTCCCTGGGGATCCCCGCTTTTGCGCCGCAGTCTATCATCCCGACGGTGATGTCGTGTCCCGTGTCCTCCCTCGTTATGCCCTTGCAGGTGACCTCGGCCACCAGGTTGCTTTCGGAAGGGGCGGGCATGGCCCTGAGCCTCTTCGCGACGCCGTCGAGGTCGGACCCGTCGGAGGTGATGGCTCCCTTGACGGTCCCGCCGGTGCGTATCTTGATGACCAGCTCGCGGGTGTCTATGCCGGATATCGCGGGGATGCCGTAATGCTTGAGGAAGTCGTCGAGCGTCCTGCCGCCGTACATGGGCGAGGGCTCGGCGCAGTACTCCCTCACGACCAGTCCGCGGACGTGAACGTTCCCGGACTGGTAGAAGTCGTCGCTTATCCCGTAGTTGCCGATAAGGGGGTAGGTCATGACGAGGATCTGTCCGCGGTACGAGGGGTCCGTCAGACTCTCCTGGTAGCCGCTCATCCCGGTGGCGAAAACCACCTCCCCGTCGGCGACCTTGTCGCTGCCGAAGAGTTCGCCTTCAAACACTGTCCCATCCTCGAGGACCAAATAACCGCGTGCCATCGGGGAATTCTCAGATTCGGGTTCTGTATATATTAGCTTGGACAGAGACAGGACAGACCTCAGAATGACCTGTCGGATGTCGGACATATGACTGTCGGAGGGACCCCGCGATTCCCGTTCCTATTATCAGAGGATAGCGCTTCCACCCGTCCATGCGCATACTCGGGGAGGATCCCTCGTCCGGCGGGATCAAGGTGCTCATCGAGACGGATGAGGACATCTGGCACCTGTACAACGTCATCGAGGTGGGGGATCTTGTCACCGCTTCGACCACCAGGCGCGAGGAGAAGTCCGCGGACAAGCTCCGGGCCGAGAGGGCGGAGAAGAAGAGGATGACCCTCGGCGTGCGCATGGAGAAGATCGAATTCTCTGAAGATGATCTTAGGCTGAAGCTCCTCGGGACGATAGAATCGGGTCCGCAGGACATCGGCCAGCACCACACTCTGATCCTGGAGAACGGGGATTCGCTCACGATCTCCAAGGAGCATTGGAGGGAGACGCAGCTCGAGAGGCTCAGGAGGGCGGTCTCGGATTCGAAGAAGCCCAGGATAGTGTTCGTATCACTTGATCAGGACGAGGCCACCGTCGCGGTGCTGAGGCAGTACGGCCTGAAGGAGGTGGTGACGATCCGCTCCGGGAGGTCCGGGAAGCAGTACGCCGAGAAGCCGCAGGCGGATTCCTACCATTCGGAGATAGCGGAGAAGCTGGCCCCGCTCATGGAGCCCAACATGCCACTGGTGCTGCTGGGGCCGGGATTCGAGAAGGAGACCCTGTCCGAGGACCTGAAGAGGATGCGTCCGGACCTGTTCGGGAAGATGTACGTCTACCACACGGGGCAGTGTGGCATGGCCGGTATAAACGAGCTGCTGAAGGCCGGCATGGGCGCCGACGTCCTGAGGGATTCGGCCGTGGGTACGGA
Organism: Ruminococcus sp. CAG:579; assembly: GCA_963650175.1. GTDB lineage: Archaea > Thermoplasmatota > Thermoplasmata > Methanomassiliicoccales > Methanomethylophilaceae > Methanoprimaticola. Next base: position 19,883 of record CAVJLK010000028.1, read on the forward strand.
GATCGAGGCCGTGGAGAAACTCATGTCCGAGATATCGAAGCCGAACGGGCTGGGGACCTACGGGACGGCGGAGGTGCGGGATGCGGCGCTGTCCGGCGCGGTGGAGACGCTCCTGCTGCTGGATTCCAAGGTGAGGGACCAGGACCTGGACGACGTGGTGCGCGCGGTCGAATCCCAGAAGGGGAACGTGATCGTCGTATCCGGGCAGCACGACGGGGGGAAGTCGCTCGCCGCGTTGGGCGGGATGGGCGCGATCCTGAGATACAGGATGGACTGAGCGGGTCCTTTTCCCGGATACCGAGTTGGGGTGTTCTGGAAGGTCGGTCTTCGAGATCCTTGAAGGCGATGGGGCATTGGGCCATGATCTCCTCTACGGCCGTCTCCGATTCGTCGAGGTTCCAGCCTTTGGGCAGTCTTCCGTCCTTCGGTTCTATTGGAGCTTCCATGCCCCTTCGATGGACGGACGGTATAAAAGAATGGTCGGAAGAAGCGCGTCTCCCCGTGGTGTCGTCTCTTGGTATCGCATCTTGACACAGGAGGTGCCAGGGAAGGAGTCCGACTCGATCGGTTGCACGCTCGCGGATCGGACTCCGCTCCCCAGAGGAGGTGGACCGAAGTATTGCACTCCGGAAGCTCGCTCCGGTCTACATCCTTCAATACCTCGCTGATATTTAATAACAATCATTTGCATCAACATATTGTGAGACACTCAGCCGGAACAGCATCATCCGTTCCTCTCGTGTTCCACGGTGGCTTCGGTCCAGATCCTGCGGAGGATCGGCTTCTCGCCTGGGGTGTACACGAGATACCTAAATCTTCGGAATCTTGTAGGTTACACCGCCGAGCCCAATTTTGGTTTATAAATTGTATTTAAAGGCTTTATAAATCAACAGATTTTAATATG
>CAVJLK010000029.1:0-20377 GCA_963650175.1 Ruminococcus sp. CAG:579
ATCAAGAGGATGCTCGCGTACTCCTCCATCGCCCAGGCCGGTTACATCCTGATCGCCCTGGTCGTCATGAACGAGTACGCGCTCTCCGCCGGCCTGTTCCACATGTTCACCCACGTGTTCATGAAGGGCGGCGCGTTCCTGATCGTCGGCGCCCTCATCTGCGCCGGCATCGGCGAGAAGATCTCGGACTACAAGGGACTCGCAAAGAGGTCGCCCTTCCTGGCGGCCGCGATGCTGCTGTTCCTGTTCTCCCTCGCGGGTATCCCGCCCCTGGCAGGATTCACCTCGAAGTTCTTCCTGTTCAACGCAGCCCTGGGCGCCGACGGCGCGGTCTCGTCCCAGTGGGCGTGGCTCGCGTTCGTCGCCATCCTCAACTCCGCGATCTCGCTGTACTACTACGCGAGGGTCGTGAAGGCGATGTACATCGAGAAGGGCCCCTCCGAGGAGAAGATCAAGATCCCGAAGCCGTTCCTCGCGGCCATCGTGATCTGCGTCGTGTTCGTGATCGTGCTGGGAGTCTACCCCCAGCTCATCTTCGACTACTGCGAGTCGGCCGCCTCCGCCCTCCTGGGCTGAGACCGGCTCCAAACCCTTTACCAAACCACTTAACCCCGCCTTCTCAGGAGCTTCCGATATCGTGTGCTGGCACACGGAACCTCCGGTGAACCCATTAAATAGGGCATGAATATCTCCAACCGATGTCCGAACTTTGGCATTCCTGCATATCCGAGGAGTTGCAATCCGTGGAGGCCCTCATGGAGAGGGATCTCGGATCCGACAATCCCGAATTGACGGATATGTGCGTCTACGTCGTAGGGGCTGGAGGGAAGCGCCTGAGACCGTCGCTGTGCATCCTCTCGTACTACGCGTGCGGGGGGAAGGACGGTTCCGTGCCGGTGAGGATCGGCGCGGGGTTCGAGATAGTCCACAGCGCGACGCTCGTCCACGACGACATCAACGACCAGGGCGAGGTCAGGCGCGGGAGGAAGGCGCTGCACAGGCAGTACACCATCAGCAAGGCCATCATCGCAGGCGATTTCATGTTCGCCATGGGATTCAGGCTGCTGGCCTCCGCCGCTCCGCAGATCGTGGACTACATCGTCGACGCATCGGCTTCCATGGGTGCCGGGGAATTCGTCCAGAAGGATTTCGAGCACGAGACCTCCGTCACCGAGGAGGACTATCTGCAGATCATCGAGAAGAAGACCGCCAAGCTGTTCGAGGCCGCCGCCAAGTCGGCCGCCGCCGTGGCGGGCGCCGATGCCCAGACCATAGATGCGCTGGGTCAGTACGCTTCGGACGTGGGGATGGCGTTCCAGATCGTGGACGACACGCTGGATGTCACGGGCGACCCCGGGAAGACCGGGAAGGCCGTGGGCACGGACCTCATCGAGGGCAAGCCGACCCTGCCCGTCATCTATGCGATGGAGGACCCCGCCGTGGGCCCCCGGATACGCGAGATCTTCGAGACCGAGGAGCCCACCGAGGCCGATGTGGCGCGCGCCCTGGAGCTCATCCAGAAGACGGATGCGATCGAGCGCTGTCTCGCGAAGGCCGAGGAGATAGGATCCAGGGCCCCCGCGGACATAGCGTGCCTCCCCGATTCGGAGTACAAGGACGCGCTGATCGATCTGGCATCCTACGCCGTCCGCCGTCAGAAGTGATACCATGGAGGACGTGGACGTACTCGTCGTAGGTTCCGGCCCGGCCGGGAGCACGACCGCCAGGTTCGCCGCGGAGAGCGGCGCCTCCGTCCTTTTCATAGAGAGGCGCGACCAGGTGGGTGTGCCGGTGAGGTGCGGGGAGTTCATGCCCGGCCTGTCCGAGATCGAGTCCATGTTCCCGAATTTGGAGGACGCGGTCTCGCTGTTCGACATGCCAGAGTCCCTGAGATGTCTGGACATCAGGGGGATAAAGCTCATAGACCCGAAGGAGAAGGTCGTCCTGCTGGATTTCGACGGGTACACGACGGACAGGGACAGGTTCGACCAGTACCTGGCGAGGCTGGCTCAGGAGTCCGGAGCCTCGTTCGAGAACAACACGATGTTCGTGTCGACCGACGGCAACGTCGCCCACACCACCGCCGGGGACATCAGATACAAGGTCCTGGTCGGGGCCGACGGTCCTGGGTCCAAGGTGGCCAGGAGCCTGGGGCTCCAGAGGAACCGGAACCCGTATCCCGCGGTGACCGCGCAGGTCAAAGGGGATTTCGAGCCCTACACATGCATGTACTTCGGTGGCATCGCGCCCGGAGCCTACGGGTGGATAATCCCCAAGGACGGACGCGCCAACGTCGGAGTGGGTTTCTCGCCCAAGTTCGCATCTGGCAGCCTCTCGGAGTACTTCGACAAGTTCGCCGAGAAGCGCGGGTTCGCCGAGCATTCCAAGCTCGAAGGGAAGTACGTCCCCAGCGAGGGTCCGATACCCAGGACCGTCGAGGGGAACGGGATGGTCGTAGGGGATGCGGCCGGACAGGTCATATCGGTCAACGGCGGGGGGATCCCCTTGGCCATGATCGCCGGGAGGATCTGCGGGCGCGTCGCGGCCGACAACATCTCATCCGGATCGCCGCTCTCGCGTTACGAGGAGGAATGGCGCAGGATAATGGAGAAGCCCCTGAAGACCGCAGCGTTCAACAAGAAGCTGGCCGACGCGTTCGCGTTCAGGTCCGACAGGAGCACCGCGCTCTGCATGGGCATACTCGGAGCGCGCAGGATGGGCAACCTCATCCGCTGCAAGCGCATCTTCCCCTGATCGCCTCTTCCTGCAGGCTCTCATGGAGGAACCGCACACGGGGCACTCGGGATACTTCTCCTTGTACCATTTTCCGCATCCGACGCACCTGTAGTTCCATTTGGCGACCTTGGTTATCCCTTTGGTGCCGACCGGACGGAACCCGATCCCCATGACGCGCGCCACGTTCTGGATTGAGTAATCATCGGAGAGGATCGTCCCATCCACATCCAATGCCAGTGCCAGCACGGTGCGGTCCATTGGCGACAGCCTCCCCGCATCGCCGGTCTTCTTGGCGACTTCGTCGACCTTCTCCAGTGACTCCTCGGTGCAGTCCGAGGTCCTCAGCATGTCCCCCCACAGCGCCAGGCGCGGGTCGTCGAAGCTCTCCAGCTCCCTGATGACCCCGGTGGGGCAGACGTAGTCCTCGTCGGGAGGTGCGTCCATCGTGAAAAGCGCCGACGTGTCGAGGACCAGCATGCCCGGTGAATCGTCCGACGTGTAGTTATTTACGTCGGTGTCCGATTGGGTCGTGATAACATGGACGCCCTGGGAGTCATCGCCATCATGCTCAACGGCCTCTGGCTCTTCCTCCCCGCCATGCTCCCCAACTCCGCCGCGGTGGTGTTCGGGGGCGGGACGAAGATGGATTTCGGAAAATCCTGGAGAGGCAAGAGGATATTCGGCGACGGGAAATCCTGGAGGGGCTTCTTCGGAGGGGCCTTCTCCGGCATCGTCCTGGGGCTGATCCTCATAGGGATCTCGGCGCTGTTCGGCTCCGAGGATTACTGGGGATACGGGCCATTCTGGGGCAACGTGGGCGTCCTGGCATGCCTCGCCTTCGGAGCGGTCCTCGGAGATCTGTGCGGAGCCTTCATCAAGAGGAGGTTCGGCATGGAGAGGGGGCAGAAGGCGCCCATACTGGACCAGTACGACTTCGTCATAGGGGCGTTCTGCGTCACGGCCCTGTTCTTCCCGGACTGGGTCTATTCGAATTTCATCGATGGGTGGCACATAGCCGCCCTCGTGTTCATCCTGGTCATCATGTTCGCAATCCACAGGGTCGCGAACATAATCGGCTACAGGATGGGGCTCAAGAAGGAACCGTGGTGAATCACATGAGCGAACTGTCCGATGCGTTGAAGGAATGCGGGGCGCTGCAGTTCGGCGAGTTCACGCTCGCCTCCGGCGCCAAGAGCGACTATTACATCAACATCAAGAAGGCGAGCACCGACCCGAAGGTGCTGGGTCTCATCGCGCGCCTCATGGCGCAGAAGGCGGAGGAGGCCGGAGTGAACGCCGACAGGATCGCCGGCGTCGTTCTCGGCGCGGTGCCTCTCGAGGCCGCGCTGGCACTGGAGACCGGACTCCCGTTCGTCATGGTCCGCAAGGAGAAGAAGGACCACGGGACCGGGAAGCAGATCGAGGGCGACCTGAACGAGGGCGACAGGATCCTCATGGTCGAGGACGTGGTCACCACCGCCGGTTCCTGCATCAAGGGCATCCACGCGCTGAGGGAGGCCGGAGCGGACGTCAGATGGGTCATATCGGTCATCGACCGCGAGGCCGGCGGCGCCGAGGCGCTGAAGGCCGAAGGCGTGGAGTTCATCCCCCTGGTGAAGGGTTCGGAGCTCCTGGGAGAGAGATGAGGCCGGATCCCGACTGCAGGCTCTGCGGCCTGTGCGAGGGCCGGACTCAGGTGGTCTATCCAGACGGGAATCCCAGGAGCAGGGTCGTCCTGGTCGGGGAGGGCCCCGGGGAGAACGAGGACGTCCAGGGGAGGCCGTTCGTCGGGAAGTCCGGGAAGATCCTCGCCGACGCCATGGCGAGGCACGGGTTCACCCGCGCCGACGTACTCATCACGAACACTGTGAAGTGCAGGCCTCCCGGCAACAGGGATCCCACGGCCGAGGAGATGTCCGCGTGCAGGAGGTTCCTGGTATCGGAGCTGGAGGATGCGGAGCTCGTCGTGGGACTGGGAAAATCCGCCGTCCGCGACCTGATGGGCTACGAGGGCCCGATGGCCGAAGTTGCGAACAGGGTGGTCCGCACGGACATCGGAGGCAAGGAGGTGGACTTCCTGCCGACCTATCACCCGGCGGCCACGATATATAACAAGGAAGCGCGCGCGAAGCTCGACGAGGCGATGGCCATGGTCGGAGACAGGCTCAGAGAAGGGATGAGGTTCGGCGGGTTCATGCTCGACATGGACGGGACGATCTACAAAGGCGGGATCCCGATACCCGGGGCGAAGGAGTTCATATCCTTCCTGCGGGAGAGGGGGATCCCGTTCGTGTTCCTCACCAACAATTCGTCCCATGCGCGTTCGTTCTACAGCGAGAAGCTCAGACGCATGGGCTTCGATGCGTCCGAGAAGGACGTGCTCACGTCCACTACGGCCACGATCCGTTTCCTGATATCGGAGAGGATGGGCAGGCGGGTGTATCCCGTCGCGGTCCCCGGCGTGGTTGAAGAGATGTCCGCGGCCGGGATAGACATCGTCGACGAGGATCCGGACATCGTCGTGCTCACGTTCGACACCACCATCACCTACGAGAAGATCAACAAGGCGTTCCATTTCCTGAGGAAGGGGGCGGAGCTCATCGCCACCCATCCCGACGACCTGTGCCCGACCGAGGACTCCTACGACATAGACATCGGGCCGTTCATCAGGATGTTCGAGGAGATGTGCCAGACGAAGGCCACGGTCATCGGCAAGCCCAACCGCCTGATGCTGGAGATGGCCTCCCGCGAGATGGGGATACGTCCCGAGGACGCCGTCATGGTCGGGGACCGTCTGTACACGGACATCGCCATGGCGTACAACGCCGGGACCCAGTCCATCCTCGTCCTTTCCGGCGAAACAGACCGCGCGATGCTCGAATCCTCGGAGATCAGACCGACCGCGACCGTCGGATCGGTCGCCGACATCCCGTCGCTCATGGGTGCTAAGAATACCGCTCTTTAAATATGCTCGATGCGTTCCCATATTGTCGCGTGCGCGTGCGGGGAGTAGAAGGGCCCCCGTTCGGACCGGACAAGCGCGATATGGGATGCGAAGGGCCTATGGGAGGTCCTAGCCCGGAAGGGGTGTAGTACAGGTGCATTTGAAAGCGGTCGAGATGGAGAATTTCAAATCCTTCGGCGGGAAGATCACCGTTCCGCTGATGGAGGGGTACACGGCGGTCACGGGTCCCAACGGATCCGGGAAATCGAACATCACCGATGCGATCCTCTTCGTCCTCGGACCCAAGAGCTCCAAGGCGGTCCGCGCCGGGAAGCTCACCGATCTCATTTTCGACGGAGGCAAGTCCAAGGCGAAGGCCGGATTCACGAGGGTCTCCCTCGTCTTCGACAACTCCGACCGTCTCATGCCCTGGGACGACGACATCGTCCGTCTCACCCGTTTCGTCAAACTCTCCGACAACGGAACCGATTACAGCTCGTACTTCTACGTCAACGACCGCAAGTCCACCATGTCCGAGTTCGACGCGCTGCTAACCAAGGCGCGCATATCCGCGGACGGGTACAATCTCGTGCAGCAGGGCGACGTCACCCGCATCGTCCAGATGGGGAACCTGGAGAGGCGCAGGATCATAGACGGGATATCGGGCATCGCGAGCTTCGACGCCGACATTGACAAGGCCAGGGTCGAGAGGACCGAGGCCGAGGGGAACCTCGACAGGGTCGGCATCATCATGGAGGAGCTGTCCCACCAGGTCAAGAAGCTGGACAAGGACAGGCTCGACGCCCAGGCGTACCTCGACGCGAAGGACGCCCTGGACAAGGCGAAGGCCCAGTACGCGCACCGCAGGCTCCAGATGGAGACCGCGAAGCAGCAGTCCAACGCCGAGCAGATCGACAAGACCTCGAAAGGGATCGAGGACGGGCGCCGCATCCAGGCGGAGCTCGTGGAGGCCCGCGACGCGAAGGCCATGGAGGTCGCCGCCAAGGAGGAGGAGATCGCCGAGAAGATCGGCCCCGAGTACAAGGAGCTCAAGAAGAGGATCGAGGACGCCAGGATAGTCCTGGCCACGGAGAAGGATTCCGTGGAGAAGGCCCGCGAGGACATGGAGGAGCAGGAGTCCTTCAGGCAGAGCTTCGAGAACTCGATCGCCGAGAACAAGGAGCAGATCAACGTGCTCCGCCAGACCGTCGCCGAATCCGAGGAGAGGAAGGCGGGGCTGGAGGCCCAGAAGGCGGAGGCCGAGGCCGAGGAGGCCGGCATATCCAAATCCATATCCGAGACCGGAGGGGAGCAGAAGGACCTGCAGGAGCGCCAGGACAGGCTCGACGCGGACATCGACGCCTGCTCCGAGGAGCTCAGGAAGGCCCAGGGGGAGCTGTCGAGCGCGGACGCCGTCGCCGAGGAGGCCCATTCCGCAGTGGCATCCCTCGACGAGAGGATCCAGGGCGTGGATTTCGAGATAAAGGACGCCAAGTGGAGCCTCGACCAGATGAAGGCCGAGGCCGGCCCCGGCACAGAGGAGTACGGGCGCAGGATCCTGGAGGCCAAGCACAGGGAGGCCGAGCTGGAGAAGCAGGAGTCCGAACTGGACGCGGCCTACCGCAGGATCGATGCAGAGTACAACTCCCTGCAGGCCGAGAAGAAGGTCTCCGACAGGATGAACCGCGGGAGCGCGGCCGTAGAGGCCATACTGGCGCTGAGGAACCGCGGGGAGATGCGCGGGGTCCACGGGACGATCCAGGAGCTGGCGACCGTCGACAAGGAGTACGAGACCGCGCTAGCGGTGGCCGCCGGCGGGAAGATGTCCGCCGTGGTGGTCGACGACGACCAGGTTGCGGCCGATTGCATCTCGTACCTGAAGAGGGAGAGGCTGGGCCGCGTGACGTTCCTTCCCCTGACCAAGATGATGGGCGGGAAGCCCAGGGCGAAGGCCATCATGTCCGAGAAGGACTCCGAAGGCTACGCCATCAACCTCATAGAATTCGACCCGAAGTACCAGAACGCGTTCTGGTACGTGCTCGGGGACACCCTCGTCGTGAGGGACATGGACCAGGCCCGCAGGATCATGGGCGGAATCAGGATCGTCACCAGGTCCGGGGAGCTCGTGGAGGCCTCCGGAGCGATGGTCGGAGGGACGCTGACGCAGCAGAACCTCCTGAAGTTCGGCGCCGCGTCCGAGGACAAGCTCGCCGAGGTCGGGGCGAAGCTGAGGAACGCGCAGGAGGCGCTGGCCGATGTGCGCGGGAAGCTCCGTCAGGTCCGCGACGAGATGCGCGCCATAGACGACGAGATGCGCAAGGTGTCCTCCTCCGGCATGGAGCAGAGGGAGCGCATGGCCCAGACCAAGGGCCGCATCGACGAGCTGGAGAAGTCCAGGAGGACGATGTCCGAGCAGATGAAGGCCGCCCGTGCCAGGATGGCCGAGGCCGATTCCGGACTGGAGGGGGCCCGCAAGGCGTTCTCCGAGGCGTCGTCCAGGATGTCCGCGCTCACTGACGAGCGCGCGAAGGTCAAGGCTCGCATAGCCGAGATCGCGCCCGCCGAGCTGCAGGCCAGGATCCAGGCCGTCCGCGACAGGATATACAAGCTCAAGAGCGGGATCGCCGACCTGGGGATGGAGATCTCCGGGGCCGGGACCGAGATCGTGGGACTGGGGAAGCAAAACGAATCCCTGCAGATGCAGCTGGACTCCGTGGTCCGCTCCATCGAGGAGGACCGCAGGACCATCGATTCGGGCACGGAGGCCATATCCCGCGCCCAGCTGGACCTGGACGCCCTCAAGAGGATCGAGGCCGACATGGAGAGCGGGATCGCCGACCTCCGCAACCAGAAGGACGCGCTCAACGAGCAGAGGTACAAGCTGGATTCGGACATCCGCGAGAAGATCAAGGAGATCGAGAACGCCGAGGGCGTGCTCGAGTCCCTGAGGGCGGCCGCCATACAGCTGGCGGAGTCCGTGGAGCAGTGCAGGGCCGAGGTCGCAGCGATTGCGGTCGAGGTCCCGCAGCCCATACCCTCCGAGGAGGAGATCCGCCGCACGATCAGGACCCACGAGGCCACGCTGGCGCGCATCGGCAACGTGAACCTCAGGGCCATCGAGGAGTACGAGGAGAAGAAGGCCAGGTACGACACCCTGGATGCCGAGGTCCAGAGCCTCAACAGGCACATCAAGGAGCTCAACGACCTGGTCTCGTCGCTGACCGCCAAGAAGAAGGGCCTCTTCATGAAGTCCTACGACGCGGTCAACGAGAACTTCAAGGCCATATACGCCCAGCTCTCCGGCGGAGGGGAGGCGTTCATGGGTCTGGAGGACGAGGACGACCCGTTCGCGGGCGGACTCATGATAAACGCGAAGCCCAGGAACGGGAAGCTCCTGAGGCTCGAGGCGCTGTCCGGAGGGGAGAAGTCCCTCACGGCGCTATCGTTCATATTCGCCATACAGGAGCACCAGCCGTCGCCGTTCTACGTGCTGGACGAGGTGGACATGTTCCTGGACTCGGTGAACGCGGAGATGGTGGCCAAGAGGGTCAAGGAGAGCTCCGCGAAGGCGCAGTTCATACAGGTGTCGCTGAGGAAGGTCACTCTGGCGCTGGCCGAGCACCTGATCGGCGTCACCAGGCCGCCCAGCGGCGTGAGCAAGGTTATAATGCAGCCGGATCTGGCCGAGGTCTCCCGCTACGAGGAGGAGGCGGCCGGCAAGGCACAGGATGGGATATGATGGATGGGAACACAAGGATGGATGATCTGGAGCAGCACCTGCTGTTCCACAAGGCGCTCGCCGACGACGACGAGTCGCTCAGAAGGATCGGAGGATACATGGACATCCTCTCCCGGGCGGAGACCGGGGAGAGGCTCCAGGACCCTGTGGACGAATCGATACGCGCGGTCTTCAGCCTGGTGCTGGAGAACGGGATCGACCCCTGGGAGGTAGACCTCTCCGAGTTCGCGAGGATGTACGAGGCGAAGGTCGCCGGCGACAGGTTCGACATGATCGTCGCCGGGAAGCTGACCCTCATGGCCTGGAAGGTCCTGAGGATGCAGTCCGAGTCCACGCGCCTGAGGAGCGAGCCCCCCGTGGAGGTCGAGTTCGAGGAGCCCGATGACAGCTTCTTCTTCGACGAGCCGATGTACGTCCCCGAGGTGAGCTTCAAGGAGGCCTTCCAGAGGCGTCCGGAGAGGCCGGTCACGGTCTACGAGCTCATCGACGCTTTCGAGGACGCCCGCCGCGAGATCGAGATCCAGGCGGAGCGCGAGCGCGTCCGCAGGGAGCTCAAGGCCAGGGAGCCCAAGAGGTTCGACAACAAGGCCCACGACGAGGACGACGAGCGCGACGTCGAAGCGGTCTGGAACAGGATCGAGAGGCTCGGTGCAGGACAGATAGAGATCACCGACCTGTACACCGGGAACCTGAAGGACGACCTGACCACGTTCGTCGCCGTCCTCCATCTGGTGAGGGACGGCAGGCTGGACGCCTGGCAGGACGAGTACCCGTACGGCAAGATCTATCTGGAGATCAGGACCGAATGGATGTCCGGGACCCTCGAGGACTCCCCGGACAGGATACCCGAGGCGGTGAACCGATTTGGAGGTCAAGGGGGCCGTCGAGGCGGCGCTCTACTCCAGTCCGGAGAATCTGCGCATCTCCGACATCGCGGAGAGGACCGGCTTCCCCGAGGGGGAGGTCCGCACCGCGCTGATGGACCTCCGCAGGGAGTACGACGAGCGCGATTCCGCCATCGTGATCGCGAAGATCGGGTCCGAGTTCCGCATGATGCTCCGTCCGGAGTATTCGGATTTCACCGGCGAGTTCGGGAAGGCCGAGATGTCCGGAGGGCTGATGAAGACCCTGAGCACCATCGCATACAACCAGCCCGTGCTGCAGTCGGAGCTCGTGAGGACCCGCGGACCGAGGGCGTACGATGATGTCCATAAGCTCATCGAGTTGGATTTCGTCTCAGGGAAGCGCACAGGGCAGACCGTCGAACTGACGACTACCAAGAGGTTCTCGGAGTACTTCGGGATAGGGTCCACGAGGAAGGCGGACATCCGCAAGTGGATCGAATCGCAGGCCGCCAATCCCCGCAAGGAGCAGAAGGACGGGCCGGAGCGATTCCGAGCCAGCGTGTCATGATAGTTATAAAACATTCCGGATGCGCGATGCATTCACGCATCCGGATGCTTTCTTTCCTCCGATTGAAATTTTATTGTCACAATGTTCACGATTCGCGCACGGCATCCCGCGAATCAGAAACGGTTATATCCGTCTAGGCGACTGGGTAACGCGTAAGATGACCCAGCCGACCCCATGCATGGAGACCGCCGCAAAGGGGCATGGACGTTCCGTCCCGATGCCCGTTCTCAGCCGACGGTGAATCCATGTCGCTTCTGAGCAGGTTGGACGAGCTATCGGGGAGTTACAAGGTCCGCAGCGCATGGCTCGCCCTCGCCGTGGCTCTGTTCATCTGCCTCATCGTGATCCCGGCGGTCTTCGTGGTCACCAAGGTGTTCACGGATTGGGATCTGGTCAGCGCGGTCCTCGACGATCCGTCCGCCATGTCGGTGATCGAGGGCGCGGTGTGGAACTCGTTCAGCATCGCGTTCCTGGTGACGATCGTGGACATCCTCGTCGGACTCCCGATGGCCTGGATCATGGTCCGCAGGGACTTCAAAGGGAAGAGGTGGCTGGACACGCTCCTCGATCTCCCCCTGGCGTTCCCGACCGCCGTCCTGGGGATATCGGTCGTGATGTTCTGGGGTGCGCCCGAGGGCGTGACCATACCAGGATTGGGATTGGACCTGTCGCCGTACGCGATGCTGATCCTCCTGCACATAATATTCACCTATCCGTACATGGTCCGCTCCCTGTCGGGGATACTGGAGCAGATCGACGTCAACTACGAGACCGCGGCCATGACGCTCGGCGCGTCGAAATGGACAGCGGTGCGCACCATCACCATCCCCCTGTTCCGCGCCGGTCTGGCAACGGGATTCATCCTGTGCTTCGCGAGGTCGCTGTCGGAGACCGGGGGCACGTACATCGCGCTGGCGATGATGGACGTCGAGAGCACCTTCTTCACCGGCCCGTCATACATCAGCTGGCTGAAATCGGGTCAGGCGGTGTCGTCGGTGGATTACATGGGCGCGATGATCCTGATCAGCGTGATCATGATCGTCCTGGCCCTGATTTTGCTGGTCGCGGTCAAATGGATCATCAGCAAGTTCAGGATACCGATCAGGAGGGTGTGGCCCGAGCTCGGCCGCATGGTGAGCCGCGGGCTCCTTCCGAAGACGAAGGATTTCCTCACCGTCGCGTTCCTTCTCGTCGTGGTCCTGCTCCCCTCTTTCTATATATTCACTTATCTGGCGGAACCGATCCCCGACATCGACTACGGCATGCTCGTCTCATCCACCGGGATGTCGATCCTGGTGGCCGGAGTGGCCGTCATCGTCGACATAGTCCTGGGGGTCCCGCTGTCGCTGTACATCGCCAGGAACCGCAGGGGCAAGCTGGCCAACATCCTGGACGGATTGGTCAACGTCCCGCTCATCATCCCCACCACCGCGCTGGGGTTCTCCCTCGCATTGTTCTGGGGGAGCTTCGGAGCGAGCGATTCCATGGCCGTCGTCCTGGTCATACTGGGGCATATCTCGTTCACGTACCCGCTGGTGGTCAGGAACATGATCGGCGCCATAGAGGAGGTCAATCCGGAGTGCGAGGAGATCGCCATGACCCTGGGCGCCAAGCCGTTCCAGGCCTTCAGGAAGATCCTGATGCCCATCGTCAAATCGTCGATAATCGCGGGAGGGATCCTCGCTTTCACCAGGTCCCTTGGGGAGACCGGCGCGACGCTCGCCATCAGCGACAGCGTGAACACCGTTCCGATCTACATCACCGAGCTGGTCCAGCAGAACAGCTACGCCGAGGCGGCCATGTGCTCCATAATCCTGATCGTTATCTGTTTCGTCCTGATGATGGTCGTCAGGGCGCTCACCCACAGGAGGCAGGGAAGGGATGCCCGAGATAGTGCTCGACGACCTGTGCAAGAGCTTCGGCGACACCGTGGCCGCCGACCATCTGAGCCTTTCGATAAAGGACGGGGAGTACGTGTGCATCCTCGGCCCCACGGGGGCCGGGAAGACCACGTGCATGAGGATGATCTGCGGATTGACCCGCCCGGATTCCGGGAGGGTGATCCTGGACGGGAAGGACGTGACCATCGAGTCGCCGGACGTCCGCAACGCCACCATGCTCACGCAGACCTATGCGCTGTTCCCCCATCTCACGGTATACAACAACATCATGTTCGCGCCCAAGATCAAGGGCTGGCCGGAGGCCGATTCCAAGCAGATCGTCAGGAGCATGCTCCATATGGTCCATCTGGAGCAGAAGGCCGACTGGGTCCCGGACGAGCTGTCCGGAGGGCAACAGCAGCGCATCGCGCTGGCGCGCGCCCTGGCATCGGGATCGAAGATCCTCCTGCTGGACGAGCCCCTGAGGGCATTGGACGCGCGTCTCAGGATCGATCTGAGGAAGGAGCTCCGCTCCCTGGCCAGGGAGATGCAGCTCACCTGCATCCACGTCACCCACGACCAGGACGAGGCCCTGGAGATGGCGGACCGCATCGCGGTCATCCGCAAGGGGCGCATCATACAGTTCGGGACCCCCCGCGAGGTGTTCGACGACCCGGCCACGCCGTTCGTCGCCAACTTCGTCGGCAGGTCCAACATAATGGCCGGGAAGGTCGTCGGGCACACCGAGGACACCACCCTGGTGGAGGTCGCCCCCGGGCTGACCGTGCCCGTCAGGCGGTCGGACATCCCCGAGGGGGACGACGCGGTCGTCGCCGTGAAGATCGGATTCACCAAGCTGTCGCCCTCGGACTCGGAATCCCAACCGTTCATGACCGGGACGGTGGAGCGCATCCTCTACGAGGGAGCGACGATCACCGTCGAGCTGTCCGTGGACGGACTGGGGCTGATCTCGGCGAAGCTGCCGAACAGGAAGTACGAATCGTTCTCCGCGGGAGACGAGGCGGGGATATCGTGGCCGGTCGGGAAGGCGTCGGTGTTCCCGATGCCCGAATGCGGGCTCGAAGAGGAGATGAGGTTGGACCGATGGCCAGGATCAAGTTGGACAGGATCTCCATGCGCTTCGGCGACTTCTACGCCGTCAGGGACATTTCCCTGGAGATAGGCAACGGCGAGTACGTGACGATCCTCGGGCCGTCGGGATGCGGCAAGACCACTCTCATCAAGGTCATATCCGGCATCTGGACCCCCACCGAGGGGAAGGTCTACGTGGACGGGAAGGATGTCACCAGGATACCGATGGAGGACAGGGACGTCGGATACGTGTTCCAGAACATCGCGCTGTTCCCTCATATGGACCTCCGCGACAACGTGGAGTACAGCCCGAGGGTCAAGGACCAGGGACAGGAGAGGATGTCCGAGCTGTCTGAAGAGTACCTGAAGCTCGTCGGCATGTTCCAGAGGGCCGGCCTGCTCCCCGTGGAGCTGTCCGGAGGGGAGCAGCAGAAGGTGGCCATCGCGCGCGCCCTGGCATCCGGATCGAAGATGCTGATGCTCGACGAGCCCCTGTCGGCGCTGGACGCCCGCGTCCGCGTCGAGCTGAGGTACGAGCTCAGGAGGATCGTCAAGAGGCTCGGGATCACCGTCCTCCACGTCACCCACGACCAGGAGGAGGCCATGTCCGTGTCGGACCGCATCGTCCTGATGCGCTACGGGGCCGTGGCCGAGGTCGGTTCCCCGCTGGAGATCTACCGCCGTCCGAAGACGGTCTTCGCGGCCAACTTCATCGGCGAGACCAATCTCCTGGAATGCACCGTGTCAGATTGGTCCAAGAGCGGGAAGACCAAGGTCGTCCTGCGCGGGGGGCGCGAGATCCGCACGTCCAAGACGGATTTCCGTCCGGGGGACGCCGTCGTGCTGTCGGTCAGGCCGGAGCACGTGTATCCGGCCATGGACGGTCTCCGCGCGGAGGTCCGTTCGGTGGTCTTCATGGGCGCCTACTGGCGCATCCGCACGTTCACCGAGAGCAGCGATTATATTCAATACAACGTGCCTGCAGAGGACGAGGTGCCCGCGGAGGGCGACATCGTCTATCTTGTGTTCAACAAGAAGATGACGGTGGTGTTCCCGCGTCCCAAGGGCGGTATAGAGGAGGAGATTAGACTTGAGTAAGGATTCCGCCAACCTGCTGGGGTGGTTCGGGAAGAGGAAGGAGAGCGTCGTGGGCGACGGCCTCCGCACCATGTTCCTGAACGTCCAGGACTGCGTCGCCGAACTGGGGAACGCCGTCCGCTCCATGAGCGAGGGCGACGACCAGAGGGCCAAGAAGGCGATCGAGAGGCTGTTCATCTGCGAGCGCGAGGCCGATTCCCAGGAGGACGAGCTCTGCAACCAGATCAGCATAGGAGAGCTCGGCGCCCAGGAGAGGGAGGACCTCATGCACTTCATCCGCAAGACGGACAAGATCGCCAACTGGAGCAAGGAGGCGGCCATCAACATAAGCCTCGTCCAGGAGGTCGGCCTGACCATCCCCAAGGCCGTATGGGACATGATCGCGCAGTCCGTCTCCGACCTGGAGTCGGAGGTCCGCAACCTTTCCAACGCGGTGGCCATAATGGCGTCCGATTCGACCGGGGACATAATGGAGTGCGTCCGCGGCGTCAAGGCCATGGAGAGGACCATCGACCAGGCGTACTTCGACATCACGAAGGCGATATTCTCGTCGGACCTGGACCACAGGGCGATCATCCTGATGTCCCGCATCGTCGACGCCATCGAGATGGCGGCCGACACCTGCAAGATCTGCTCGGACACGGTGACCATCCTCCATTATTCCAAGAGGGTGCGAGCACGACCATCTTCGGAGCCAACGGGGTCCGCGGGACCGTCAATTCCGACCTGACTCCGGAGGTCGTGTTCAGACTCGGGAGGGCGGTGGGCCGCACCTTCCCCGGGGAGATAGCCCTGGCGACCGATGCCAGGGATTCGGCCCATGCCGTCAGGACCGCCCTTTCGGCGGGGATCATGGCGGCCGGGTCGGACGTCCTCGACCTGGGGATGCTCCCGACTCCCGCGTTGCAGTACTATGTGAAGACGCATCCGCGCGTCGCGGGTGGCGTGATGGTCACCGCATCCCACAACCCTCAGGACCACAACGGTCTGAAGCTGATCCTCCAGGGAGGGGCGGAGGCGACGCGCGAGGACGAGCAGGCCCTTGAGTCGCTGTTTTCCCACGAGACATCCGAAGGCGGGCCCGTCAGGCCGGGGACCGGCAGGTCCGAGTCGGGCGCCGCGGAGGACTACGTGGACGCGATCGCGTCCCACGTGGATTCCGAGGCGATACGCTCCGCCGGGCTGACGGTGTGCGTCGACTGCGCCAACGGCGCCGCATGCGCCACCACCCCGCTGCTCCTGAAGAGGCTGGGCGTCAGGGCCGTATCCCTGGAATGCGACCCTCTCGGCATCCCCCGCAGGGAGAGCGATCCGACCCCGGAGAACATCTCCGACCTGATGTCGATCGTCCCGATGGTGCACGCCGCATTCGGCGTCGCCCACGACAGCGACGGGGGCCGTGCGATATTCGTCGACGGGGACGGGACGTACGTTGGAGGGGATTACGCCGGCGCGCTCATCGCCCGCGGCATCCTGAAGTCCAAGAAGGGCAAGGTCGTCACGCCCGTGAGCTCCTCCAAGGTCGTGGAGGACGTCGTCGAGGCCAACGGGGGACTCGTCAGATACACGGAGGTCGGATCCCATTCGGTCATCCGCAAGATGATCGAGAACGCCGCCGTGTTCGGGATCGAGGAGGACGGTGGCATGGTGTTCCCGGAGATGCAGATGTGCAGGGACGGCGGCATGGCCCTGGCCAAGATGCTGGAGACCGTCGCCAAAGGCGGTCCTCTGAAGGACCAGATGTCCGGATTCCCGTTCTATCACAGGGTCAGGTCCCGCGTGGACTGCCCGGACGAGCTCAAGGGCAGGGTCATGAACATGTTCGGCAGGGAGCTGGAAGGCGGCGACCTGAGCGTCGACACCACCGACGGGTTCAAGGTGTCCTATGATGACGGATGGGTGCTGGTGAGGCCCTCCACCACGGAGGAGTGCCTGAAGATCTACGCCGATTCATCCGATGCGGCCGTCGCGGAATCCAAAGCGGAATCCGTCGTCGAGATGGCGAAGTCCTTCGTGGAAGAATGCAAGAGCACCTTCCAGTGACCCGTATCGGTGGGATCCGAGGAGTTCTGGCACGGGTCTGGTTTTTGTCGGTCCGATGTCCGATTCCATAAGAGCTAGAAGTAAAAATTAGTTTTTTTCTAATTTTTATACAAAATTAATTATTTACTAATTTTAATAAGGTATTTAAAGACCCTTTCACATTTGGCGATATGGAGCCGTTCGTGGGCAGAGAGAACGAGCTGAAGAGGCTCGAGGGATGCGTCGGGAAAGGCAGGGCCGTCCTCGTCTACGGACGCAGGCGTATAGGCAAGACCTCCATGTTGCATGAGTTCTGCAAAGGGAGGGACGTCCTCTGGATAACCTGCCCCGACAGCACCTTGCGCGTGATTTTGACCAGGTTCGCCGAGGTGGTGGAGGAGTACACGGGAGAGGCTGCGAGCTACAGCAATCTCACACAGATGAAGAGGGGGCTGGAGGAGGTTTGCAGAAGGAGTGCGATAATCGTCGTGGACGAATACCAGTACCTGATCAAGAGGAGCAAGGGCGCCTCCGATTCCATGTTCCAGGAGATCATAGACCTCGTGCTCAAGGACACGGAGTCGACGATCATCCTCTGCGGATCGGCGGTATCGGTCATGAAGAAGACCGGCACGGACGGTGGCAAACCGCTGTACGGCAGATTCTCGGAGGTCATCCGCCTGCGCCCCCTGTCGTTCTCGGAATGCTCCCTGCTGCATCCCGCCATGAGCGACGACGATGCGATGCGGCTCTATCTCACGGTCGGCGGCATCCCGAAGTACCACGTGGGCCTGGCATCGGACACGTACGAGGGCATCCTCCGCGACAAGTGCCTGGATTCCGATTCCTGGGAATCGGAGGCATCCTTCCTGATGAAGGCCGATTACTCCAGCAGCGAGAAGCACGATGCCATACTCTACGCCATCTCCAGGGGGAGCGTGTCGGTCAAGACGATCTCGGAGTCCATAGGAGTGGACGAGCCCACCTGCTCGGAGATGCTGGCCGAGATGGAGTCCAACGAGGTTATCGAACGCATAAATCCGATGATGGGGGCTCCGAAGCGCGGACGCTTCGCGATAAGGGACGATTTCCTGGCCTTCCGCTACGGGATTCTCGCGAGGAGGCGCGAGATGTTCTCCCGCAACGATTCCGATGCGGCCCTATCGGAGCTCCGGCCGTACCTGTCCGAGTTCCTGGGTCACAGGTTCGAGTTCTACTGCCGCGATTACATCGTCGGGTCATACTCGGTCACCGACATCGGGAGATGGTGGATCGACGATCCGAAGAGGGACATCCACGAGGACATCGACGTCGTGGCGAGGATCAGAGAGGGGCGGTCGAACATCGATCTGTTCGCCGAGTGCAAGTTCACACGGAAGCCTGCTGGGTTCGCGGTGCTCAATACCCTCGACAGCAGGACGGAGCCTTTCAAGGACCGCTCCAACTGGCGTCTCATGATCATGTCGTGGTCCGGATTCGAAGAGGATCTGGAGGAGTTCGCGGAGGATGCGGGCGTGCTCCTGGTCGGACCCGATCGGCTCACTGGGAAGGTGGCTCCGCCCGGAATATCCATGTGACGATGCTCTGGGCCCGTCTGCCCCTTCCATGAACGCGGGGTGCGGTCGACGTCGAAACACGTCAGGGCGTGTCAGAAGAAGTAGACTCACTCCAGACTCTTCGCGTGGACCGCCAGGACCTCGTTGATCATCCTCGCGGCGAGGATAGAGGTTATTCCCGACGGGTCGGCCGGAGGGCAGACCTCGTTGACATCGAACCCGATTAGCCTGTCCCCGATCATGTTGATCGTCTTCTTTACATCCATCGGGAGCAGTCCGAACGGTTCCGGGGTCCCGGTGCCGGGCGCGTAGGCGGGATCGATGCCGTCGATGTCTAGGGTGAGGTACACCTTCTCCGCCTTGACAGAGTCCAGCGCCTTCTCCACCGCTTTGGAGATGCCCATGTCGAAGATGTCGTAGGAGCTGATGAACGGGACGGCGTTGTTCCTATCGAGCTCCTCCGCGCCTATCGCGCGGGCTCCGAGGACGAATACGTTGTCCAGTCCCAGGTGCTCCGCGGCGCGCCTCATGACGCAGGCGTGGCTGTACGGCGTCCCCAGATACTCGTCCCTGGAGTCCAGGTGGGCGTCGATCGAGATCAGAGCGATGCTCCTCTCCGGGAACGCCCTGATCACGGGGATGTTCATGGAATGCTCCCCTCCGATGCCGATCGGGAACTTGCCGTCCCTGACGGCGGGACCGACGGCGAATTCCACCTCGGACATCATGTCCTCGGGCAGGACGAAGTCGTCCACATTCCCGTAATCGCAGACTTCGGGGATGCGCTGATCCAATCCGTGCTCGAAGTGGATCTCCTCGAAATTGTAAGAAGCCCGCCTGATGGCGGTCGGGGCCTCGCGGGCCCCGGCCTTGAAACAGGCGGTGTGATCGTACTGGACTCCGTAGATCATCACCTCGGCGTCGGCGTATTCGGCTTCCGCTCCGGCGTATCCGAGTCCGTACGGCATCCGCAGACCTCACATTATCTTGTAGCGGCCCATGGCCTCGAGGTACAGGATCTCCCCGCCCTCGGTCAGGGGCTGCTCGTGGTCCGCGTTGATGGGGATGGAGATCTGCTCGAACGTCTCCATGTCCATGATGAGGGCCTCGGTGTCGCTGAGGGTCAGGATCTGCCCCTTCCTCTTGTCGATGACGGGCACCTGGACCTTCGTGCTGACGGGTCCGACGATGGACTTCTTGGCTCCGGTGAAGATGCTGACCGCGTCGACGTTGGCCTTGGCGGATCCGTGCTTACCGGGCTTGGACGTTGTGATCTTGATGATCTTGCAGGGCTCGTCGTCGACGTTGACGTACCTGCCCTCTTTCAGTTCCCTGATCTCTTTCATCTCCCACATTGGTCTCACTCTCTCAGATTATTGGCTCCCAGCCTTCAAGGCCGGAAGTTCACCCCCGAGACGGAGGCGTCGATACGCATGTTGTTCATCGTCATGCTATCTGGGTCTCCCCTACGGGCGGTTGTCCATATTAATATTGCGCGCGTGACGGCGGGTCATCGAATTCGCCTCCGCGCATGAGGCGCTCCATACTGTGTCCTTCTCTCAGTTCCCTATCGGTCATTTCAGGGAGGGGATAGAGTGCACCGTCAATCATGTGCCAGCAGCAATCCGGCCTCATCGCGTAGTTGGAAATGAGGCTCAGATTGTGCGTCGTGAACACTGTTTGGTAGGCCGTATTCTCCGTCATCAGCTGAACAGATTATCCGAGAGGCGATAGTGATAATTCGCATCGAATAACGATTTCCGAGATTGTTGCACTTATCACTTGGCCCGGTTCTTGCTTCCGGGGGGTCTGCCCCTCTTCCTCTTCTGCTCCTCCGGCTTCGGCAGCAGGCCGAGCTCCGTGAAGATCCCCTCCTCCTTCTCGGACAGCTTGCTGA
>CAVJLK010000030.1:0-19950 GCA_963650175.1 Ruminococcus sp. CAG:579
GTTCAGGAATATCTCCCGTACATCGTCGTATCCGGGGATGTCGTAGCCGTTGGCTTCGATGACTTTCTCCAGGGTCCCGTGCTTCTGTATCAGCTTCAGGCCCTTCTTGGGCCCGATGCCCTGGACTCCGGAGTTGAAGTCGGTGCCGATCATGATGCACACGTCCACCAGCTGCTCCCTCGTTATGCCGAGGTCCGCCAGCATGGCGTTGGAATCCACCACCTCCGGCAGGACCGTCCTGTAGACGTTCTTGCCGGGCATCTTCCTCCTTCCGGTTATCGTCAGATTCCTGACCAGGAGCGGGGCCCCGAACAGCAGGGAATCGAAATCCTGCGAAGCGGAAGCGTACACGTCCCCCTTCATGCACATGTACGCGCCCTGGGCCTCCCCGTCGCTGGGCGCCTGCACGACAGGGACGCCCATCAGGGTCAGGAGCTCCTTGGATGTGGCGAGGATCTCCGGCGTCATCCTGGAGGTCTGCTGCGCTTTGGAGAACGCCTTCTTCATGTCGCCTTCGGCGAGGGCCTGCTCGTACTCCTCCTTGGCCTTCTCCCTGCGGGCGATGCGCTCCTCGATCGTTCCGGCCTTCAGCTCGCTTGGCTTCCCGTCGAAGACGAAGGACGGCTCCACGCCGTTCTCGATGAGGTTGGCCGTGCGGTACAGCAATCCCGAGAGATGCGAGGTGGTCCTCCCCTGATCGTCGCAGAGCGGTCTCCCGTCCGGCTGCCTTATGATGGATAGGAATTGGAAGATCGTGTTGTACGCGTCCACGGCGATGTTCTTCCCGCGGAGGTCGGACAGCTCGATCGGACGGGCTTCGACGATGGGGGACAGGTTTACTCCCATCTCGGCACCCCGCATTGGGTCCGAGGACCTGCCACGACGATATCGTCGGCGCCATGTCGGCCTTCTTGAACAGGAAGGAACCTGCCACGAGCACCGTGGCGCCGGCCTCCACGCATACCTTGGCGGTCTCGTCGTTGACGCCGCCGTCCACGGACACCTCCAAAGATGGATTGTTACTCTCGGCCCACTCTCTGGCATAGGCTATCTTGGGAACGCAGTCGGATATGAACGATTGCCCGCCGAACCCGGGGTGGACGGTCATCACGAGTACAATGTCCACCATCGGGAGGAACGGGTCGATCCTCTCGACAGGGGTCTCAGGATTGACCGATATGCCGGCCTTGAGCCCCCTGGCTTTGATCCTCTCTATGGCGCCCTCGATGTCCCCCTCGGCCTCGCAGTGCACGGTGATCGCGTCGCATCCGGCGTCCGCGAAGGCGTCCACGTATCTGATCGGGTCCCGGATCATCAGATGGGCGTCGAAGAACTTCCCCGAAGACCCCCTGACCGCCTTCACGACGGGGGGTCCGAATGTTATGTTCGGCACGAACATCCCGTCCATCACGTCGAGGTGGATCCAGTCCGCCCCCGCCCTGTCGACCCTGGCGACCTCGTCGCCCAGTTTCGAGAAGTCTGCGGATAGGATGGATGGGGATACTCTTGTCATCGCACGCGCATGGGGCAGACCCGTAGTTATTCTTACCGCGGAAGCTCGGAATTACAGAGATTATCAACATTACAAACATTACAGCCAGCAGTTAATATAATCGGACCCCATACCATGAGTGAAGACATCAGAACCCGAAAGTCGATGAAGCGGGTATATAACGGTGTGGAGAAATATGGAACCAGGTGCGGTAACGATGGAGGGGATGCCGGTCGGCGAAGATAACTTCAGGGAGCTGAGGGACAAAGACCTCTACTTCGTGGATAAATCCAGACTCGTCGACGAGATACTCAGATCCACCGCCAAGGTAACCCTGATAACCCGCCCCCGTCGCTTCGGGAAATCCCTCAACCTCAGCATGCTCGACACGTATCTCAACATCGAGTACGCCGACGGACCGGACCGCTTCTCCGGTCTGATGATAACGGACATCCGCCCGGACGACCCGGAAAAGAACGCGAACTTCGTCATCAACCTGGATTTCAAGGACCTCATCACGGACAGCTACGAGATGTTGGAGATATCTTTCAGGAACAAGGTCATCGGCCTCTTCAACAAGTTCCCCGAGCTGAGGGACTCGGAGAAGCTGACCCCCGACCTGCTGAGATGGTACAGGGAGCTGACCGAGGGGGCCGCCGATTACGACACACTCGCCAAATCCGTAGCGCACCTGAGCCGGATGATCGAGATGCACCACGGCAGGAAGCCGATCATCCTGATCGACGAGTACGACCGCCCCATGAACAACACATACAGCGACATGAAGCTCCACGAGGCCGTCAAGGGTCTCGTCAAGAACATCCTCGGTCCCGCCCTGAAAGGGAACGACTCGCTCAGATTCGCCGTAGTCACCGGTATCATGAGAATCTCGAAGGAGAGCATATTCTCCGACCTGAACAACCTCGAGGTGAACGACGTCTTCTCCGACGGATACGACGAGATGTACGGATTCAGTCAGAAGGAGGTGGAGAAACTCCTCGAGGACAACGGCCATCCCGAGAAGATCGCCGAGGCGCAGGAGTGGTACGACGGCTACAGATTCGGAACGCAGGACGTGTACAACCCCTGGAGCATCATCAGATACGTCAAGACGGGCTACAAGGCGAAGAAATACTGGACCGGCACGAGCGGGAACTCGATCATCGGCGACCTGCTCCGCAAGACCGACCAGGAGACATGGAAGAAGCTCAACGTGCTGTACTCGGGCGGATCCGTGGAGGCCAAGATCAAACTGGACATCGCCTATTCCGACCTGCACTCATCTCGCAATGCCATATTCTCGGTGATGGTCGCGGCCGGATATCTGAAGGCGATGGAGGATGACGGGGACTACTACATATCGATCCCGAACAAGGAGATGTTCATCGAGTTCTCCGACATGGTCATCGAGAGATTCGACAACGACATCAATGACGTATTGGAGAACTTCATCGATGCCATGAAGGGCGGGGACCTCGAGACCATGACATCGAAGCTGAGGGATCTCATGGAGATGCTCAGCGTCCGCATCCTGACCAACGAATTCCCGTACGAAGCGTTCATCATCGGCCTGATGGCCACCGAGCGCAAAAGATATGAGATCCAAGCCGACCGCGAATCGGGGAACGGATACTTCGACATCCGCATGAGGAGCATCTCCGAACATGAGCCGAACATACTCCTCGAGGTGAAGCGTCGCAACAAGAAGAACGCCAAGATGTCGATGGACAGGCTGGCTCAGAGCGCTCTGGAACAGATCCACAAGAACGGGTACGCCTATGGTCTGAAGGGCGAAACGATCCTATACGGCGTCGCGTTCGACTCGAAGATTCCCACCATCGTCATGGACAGGATATCAGAGCAGCGAGGTCTGCGGAAAGAGCGCCCCTGCGATGAGCAAAGTTTCTGGAAGAAATGAACAAAACTTAAATGCAGATTGAAGTTTCTGGAAAAATTAGACAAAACTTCAACAATGGTACCGTGGTGACATGACGGAGGTTCTGAGAGAAGGATACCTGAAGAGGCTGGAGTCGGGAAAGGACAGGACGGACGTCATCAAGGTCATAACCGGCATGAGGAGGTCCGGAAAGACCGTGCTGATGAAACAGTTCATCCGCAGGATCGTGGAATCCGGCGTCCCCGAGAGCAGCATCGTCTACATGAACTTCGAATCCAAGGAGTGGGAGGGCATCAAGACGGACTCCGACCTCTCCCAATGCATCTCCTCGAGGAGCATCGAGGGCAGGATGTACGTGTTCCTCGACGAGGTCCAGAGGGTGGAAGGCTGGGAGAACGTCGTGAACGCCCTCCAGGTGGACGCCGATGCGGACATCTACATCACCGGATCCAACGCCTACCTCCTGTCGTCCGAGCTCTCGACGTACATCTCCGGACGCTATGTGGAGCTCAAGATCCTCCCCCTGTCCTTCCGCGAATACATGGAGCTGCATCCGGGCGACAGGGAACGGAGGTTCATGCAGTATCTCCGCACCGGATCACTCCCCATCGTCGACCCCGACGGCGACGAGATGTTCGAACAGGACCTCCTGACCGGAGTGTTCAGCACCGTGCTGATCAAAGACGTCCTGAAACACACCGGCACCTCGGACGTTTCCGTCCTGGAGGACATAGCCAGATTCCTGTACTCCAACGTGGGGAACATCACCAGCTGCAACTCCATCGCACAGACCCTGGGCATCGACAACAAGCAGGTCAGGAAGTACATCAAGGCGATGACAGAGGCGTTCCTGATCTACAAGGTCGGGAGATACGACATCAGGGGGAAGAAGCTCATGGACTCCCTGGAGAAGTACTACGTGTCCGACACGGGGATGAGGAACGCGGTGCTCGGGATATCATCGAGAGAGGACATCAGCCGCCTCGTGGAGAACGTGGTGTACCTGGAACTGCTCCGGAGAGGATACGAGGTCTCGGTGGGGAAGTACGGGGATACGGAGGTTGATTTCACCGCCCGCAGGCTGAACGACATAGAATACTACCAGGTCACGTTGTCGATGATGTCCGAGACCACCTACGGCCGCGAGGTCAGACCCTTCGAGCTCATCAAGGACAACCATCCGAAGACGGTGCTGTCCATGGACGGCTTCCTCGTGGACATCCCCGACGGCATAAGGCACAGGAACGTGATTGACTGGCTGATGGAAAGGGAGCGATCCGCCGACCGAGGACGGATTTCAATCCGCGGCCTTCGCGAACGTGCCGGATCCCAGGTCGTACTCGAACCTGTCGTCCCAGTGCATCCTGATGCTGATCGTCGCCGTCAGGTCGGTGTCGTCGAAGACTATGGACCACTGCGTGTTGCTCGTGGGATCGTCCGGATTCTTCGGCTGGGCCACCCTTTTCAATGCGAGCCAGGCGTCCTCGGCGGTCGATTTCCCGCGCGTAGAGTCGATGACCTCCGTCGCCCTGTCGTAACGCTCCTTCCCGTGGCCGTACCGCCCGTTCTTCTGGTCGGACAGGACCTTCTCCTTGTGCATGAAGAAGAAGTTGGTCACCGCCTCCGCGGGCGTCACGGTCATCCGGCGGGTCTCGCTGTCGCAGTCGTACTCCGCCACGCGACCGTCGCCGGTGGAATCGGTGATGTAGAGGTGGTAGTCCCTCCCGCTGGTGGCGAACATGTCGTACATCTCCAGCAGATCCACCGCTTCCTGCGTGGAGGCGGCCCTGTCCAGCACCAGACGGATGGCCAGGCTGGTCCCGATCGTGGGCTTTCCGGTATCCTGACGGGTGGGCTCGCTGTCCAGCGTAAGCACGGCGATGGAGACCCCCTTCTCGTTGACCCCGTCCAGGCAGATGAACGGGGCGGTCAGGCAGGCGATCTTCGTCTTCATCGACGAGGGGTCGTTGGCCCCGACGTTGTCCAGGGCCGCGAAGGCCACGGACGAGTACCCGTCCTCCGGGTCGCATCTCACCAGCATCGCGGATGTGTCGTACTTGAAGTCATAGCTGCGACCCATGACGACATCCCCGTCCGCCAGGGTCATGGTGAACGCGGTGCACCCGAACTGCGGAGCCTCGATGTGCGCCGGGAGATGGGGGATCGCCTCCTTCGCGATCGCGTCCACGAAGCCCTGGTCGTCGGTTATCCCGCGACCGATCACGCGGTCCAGGTCGTAACCGTACCTCACGCGCATCGAGTACAGGCCGAACCCGTCCTCGTAGGACGCGACCTGCTCTATAGAACGCATCGTCCTGATGCGCGGACCGCAGACGAACGCGAAGACCGCCAAGATCGCTACGATGATCACGAGAACAGCCACCAGTGCCAACATCGACCCGTACCCCTCCGTCACTCGGACGGATTCTAATCAGGCAGCGGATATAAGGTGATGCGCTGAACGTGCTCTCCGATGTTCATCTGTACAATGCCGACCCCAGGACCACCAAGGGTATCCCGTCCCTGTTCTCCACGGTGCAATCCACTCCGTAGACCTCTTTCACGACCTCTTCGGTTATCACATCCTCCGGCGGCCCGTTGTCGCGTACGATGCCGGGTTCCGAAAGGAGAACGACCTGGTCGGAGTACTTCGCCGCCAGGTTCAGATCGTGGCAGATCATGATGATCAGCTTGCCCTCGCTTTTCGCGAGAGCGCGGAGCATCTCGATGATGAACACCTGGTATCTGACATCGAGGTTGGACGTGGGTTCGTCCAGGATCAGCATCGGGGTCTCTTCGACGACACCTCTCGCGATGGCCACCTTCTGGTGCTGCCCGGCCGAAAGCTCGTTGAATTTCCGCATCGCCAGATTATCCGCCCCGACCAGCCTCAGAGCCCTGTTGGCCATCTGGATGTCCTTGCTAGTGGTCCTCCATTTCTGATGGTTGTGACGTCCGATGAGGACCGTATCGATGACTGTGAGCGAGAAGAAATCCTTGGTGAACGGCGGGACGTAGCCGACTATCTTGGACATGTCCTTCAGGCTCATATCCGCCAGATCGGCGCCGTCGATGAGGATCCTCCCCGATGTGGGCTTGATGATCTTGCAGAGCATCTTCACGAGCGTGGATTTCCCTACTCCGTTGGGCCCGATTATGCATACCAGCCCCGGCCCCTCCGCCTTGAAATTGATATCCTTCAGGACCGGACAGTCGCTGCGGTATCCGAACGAGACGTCTTGGAACTCGACGATCATGGTCACCACACCTTGCTGCCCTTCCTGAGGAGGAGCCAGAGGAACATCGGGCCTCCCAGGAACGATGTGATCACTCCGACCTGTATGATGCTGGGCGCGATTATGGTGCGGCCGATCAGATCCGCCAGGATCAGCATCATGGCCCCGAACATGGCCGACGCGGGTATCATGAACCTGTTGTCCGCTCCCACGAATATCCTGCATACGTGGGGCGCGATCAATCCTACGAAGCCTATGAGCCCGGTGAAGGCCACTATAGTCGATGCGACGAGCGCTATGACGACCAGCAGGGCGCGCCTGACCTGATTCACATTCACGCCCATCGCGGTGGCGTTCTCATCCCCCGTTGTCAGAACGTTGATCTGCCTCGACAGCACCATCATGATCAGGATTCCGGGGACCACGATACCAAGGAGATAGGGCACCGCCTCCCATCCGGCGAAGGTCAGGGAACCGACAGACCATATGTAGATCTCCGAGAGCGTGCTGTCCGTCGCCCAGAGTTTGATCATGGTGGTCATCGCGTCGAACACGTACATCACGGCGATCCCGGCCATGACGAGGACCGTCGGCGACATGTCCTTGATCCTGGACACGGCGATCATGATGGCTGTGGGGACCAGCGCGAAGATGAACGCGTTGGCCAGGATGCCGACCTGCCCGGATGCGAGAGAGAATCCGAGCACCATGGATATCGTCACGCCGAACATCGCGCCGGACGAGACGCCTGTGGTGTACGGGTCTGTGAGGGGGTTCATCATGATGCTCTGCATGACCGCGCCGCACACCGCGAGCCCGGCCCCTACGATGAGCCCTATGATGATGCGGGGCATCCTCAGCTCTATGATGAAGTAATCATAGGCGGTGTTGTGGACATCGCCTATGATGTGATAGAAAATCGTTTGGTAGGTCTCGACGACCGAGATAGGGGTCTCCCCTATCGTCAGCGCCACACCCATGACGATGAAGGCTACGACGGCGCATCCTATCGTGAAGATCCATTTGCGCAGCACGTACCTGCGGTAGTCCTCCACGTCGCGGTCGTCGTCCTGACGGAGCGGCTCCTGCCATTCGCAGATCGCCCCCCGGACGACATCGCCGATCCTGGAATCGTCCTCGATGCATTGTGTCATCGTAGCCCTCTGTCCGATGCCCTCAGGCGGTCATGGCGTAGACGCCGGCGTACTTCTTGGCCGCTTCGGCCCCGTTGATGTCGTACTTGTCGAAGAACTTCTCGAAGTAGTCCCATGCCTTGTCCTCGTCGATGAGGTCGGGGTACAGGTAGTACGCGATCAGCGCGAGCTCTCCGGGCGCATACAAGCCGTTCTCGTAGGAGTAGTTGAACCCGAAGATCTTGCCGTTGGCGTACTGGGAGGTCATCTTGAACATCTCCTGGTAATCCTTGACGGCGGCCTCAAGGTCGTTGTCGTAGTTCCTGGAGAGCGAGTAAAGGGAGAGGATGATGTAGTCCGACGCGTTCTCGGGCTGGGCGAACCACTCTGCGCTCCTGACGGCCTCGTACCTGTTGTCGTCTCCTACAGGAAGCTTGTTGATCGTGGGGAGCCTGAGGACCCATGCCACGTCGGGATACGTCCCGTTGTCCCCCGCAGTGTCGATGTAGATCGCACCGGAATCCGTGGGGTTGCCGACCATCAGGAAGGACTGGTAGTCGGATTCCTTGACGCTCTTTGTGGCATCCTGAATGTAGCTCATGACGTCGTTGTAGAACTCCATGTACTCGCTGGCCGCCTTGTCCGCGCCGAGGATGAACCCGAACGTCACCAGGGAGCTGATGGAATAGGTCCCCTGCGAGTAGGGCTTGACGACCTGTGTGGAGGATCCGATCTTGCTGAGGGCGTTCTTGATCTCGTTGTCCTCGTAGTATCCGTTGAGGACCAGGAGGGTGACGTCGGACTTGTTGAACATCTCGACCCCGTCGGTGTTCCTCATGATTTTGTTCGAGTAGGCGCCGTACGACTTGACGCCGTCCGTCTTGAGCATGGTCGTGGTCGCGATGGTCGTGTCGTCCGCATAGGTGACATTGTCCCACAGACCGAGGAAGTTGAGGAGGAGACCGGCCTGATACTGGTAGACGCCGATCCTGGACGTGTCCACGGGGTACGAAACGGCCTCCGTGTTGTGCTTGTTGTTCTCGTAGTACTCCTCGTAGTAGAGAGTGATGGACTCGGAAGGCGTCTTGCCCTTCTTCAGGTCCCCGTTGATGGAGATCATGGTCTTGACCGCGTCGACGTCCTTCTGGTCGATGACCCCGTCCTGATTGGCATCGGCGAGGGGGTACTCCGCGACGGTCCCATTGGCTTTGATTATGTCCGAGATGATCTTGGTGTCGTCGGAATCCAGATCGTTGTCCCCGTCCACGTTCCCGTAGATGCGGAGATCCATTTCCAGCATGTCGTTGACTGCCTTGTCCTTGTCATCGCTATCGCCACCGTCCTTGGTGACGACGAGTGCGATGGCCACGGCGGCCACGATTACGACGGCCGCAAGGAGAATCGCGATGGTTTTGTTATCCATGGTATCACTTGGATGGTCCATCCAATCCCAATTCTGTATATAATATTGCCCATAATTGGCGGTAATTGATGCATTTTTGGCCTAAAAATCCCTATTTTGGAAAAATTTGTTACTGAAAACGTAATAAAATATCTGAAAAACCTGCATTATCGTTTAATATGGACACATTCTTCACCGAATCGTGTCGTTTGAAGCAAGACTACTATTCGGTCCCATCAGACTGAGCGAGGAGGATCGGCTCCTCATGGTCGAGATCGACCATCTGAGCGATCTGCTGTACGATTCGACATACATGCCCGACGCGCGTCTGGACTACTACGCCGGGATCATCGTTTCCGATCTCAATTCCGGAGGATGCGATGTTTCCAAAGACGAAGTCATGGGATGCTTGGCCGGAGGGCCGTGCGCGGACGGGATGGTTGAAAATTACGTCTCTTGCTTCTTCGGAAAACAACCGTCCCTGCCATTGTCTGTGGGGGACGTGATCGACATGCATCTGCGTCTCTACAGGGGTTCGGCAGGAGCGTGCGAACCGGGAAGGATCAGGAACGGGAACCATATCAGCGTAGTCGACGGAATCGAGATCGTCGAGGATGTCTGCGATGAGGACCCCACCATGGCCGTCGGTAGCTTGGTCTCCGGATTCAACGGGTCCCCTTTCAATCCCCTCGTGTCCTCCATCCTCTTGTACGGCGGGTTGAGGCTCATCAGACCATTCAACGGGGATGAACGCCTGTTGGATACGATGATGTTACGGACCACGCTGTGCTGCAACAACCTGTGGGGTTTCCGGCTGTGCAGGATGGCGGAACATCTCGAATCCTGCAACGGGATGCTGACCGTCGCATTGGAACGCATGAGGGATGATAACGACGCGTCCGAATTCATCGGTGCGATGCTGGTGTGCATGAAAGAAATGCTCTCAGAGGCGTTGGGGAGCAAACAAGAACTTGAGATCAAGAACGGCCTCGAGGGGACGATGAGGGCAATCGTCCGTTTCGCCCGTACCAAGGAGGATTTCCAGATGGCGGATGCCCTTTACCTGGGGGATTGCGCCCCTCAGGCGTTCCGCATCCGTCTGAACGGACTAATAGAACTCGGCCTCCTGGAGAAGATCGGTAGCACGAGGAATGCCAGATACAGATACGCCGATCCAATGGATCCTGTGTATAAAAGGTATGGAGGCCACAGAATGCATATAGGCATGTCCGTGGGCTCGACCCCCGAAAAGATCTGGAAACGATCGGACGAATGAATAATCCAAACGATTGACTCCGACGAGATGTAGTTTCGCTCCGAGAACTGCGAGCTTCCATACTCCAGATCCGTCGAACATCCGCTCGAACAGATTATCTACGGGTCGGATGATTTGGTCGGCATGGCATTGGCTAAGCACGGCACGACCGAGGAGTCGTGCGATGTGGCGGGATGCGACAAGCCCGCCGAGCGTTCGATCAACATCAAGCAGGCCGCCAGGTCCAAGCTCCCTCTGAAATCCCAGGATCTCCGCAGCGTCCACCTCTGCAAGGACCACTACAGGGAGTACAAGAAGGAGACCAAGACCGACAGGGAACTGGACCAGTACTACTGATGGACATCCTGTTCCTCGGCACATCGGCGGCGGTCCCCTCCAGGGACCACGCCACTTCCGCCGTCGCGGTCCGCGACGGCCCCGATATAGCCCTCCTGGATTGCGGAGAGGGCACCCAGCGCCAACTGATGGTCTCGCCCTTCTCGTTCATGAAGGTCGGTTCGATCCTCATCACCCACCTCCACGGAGACCACGTCTTCGGACTCCCCGGATTGATACAGACCATGGGGCTCTCCGAGCGCAAGGACCCCCTGTCGGTCTACGGACCGAAGGGGTTGAAGGCGTTCGTCGAGGCGGCCATGAAGGCCACCGAAGGGGAGGCCGGCTATCCTCTGGAGATAATCGAGCTCGAAGGAGGGGAATCGTTCAAGATCAAAGGATTCTCCGTGAGATGCTACCGCACCGACCACGGGATCCGCTCGCTCGGGTACGTCCTGAAGGGTCGCGACAGACCGGGAAGGCTGGACCACGAGAAGGCCCTGGCTCTGGGCCTCGAGGACGGTTCGGACATGTCCCGCATCAAGAACGGGGAGACCGTGAAGGGCGTCAGGCCGGAACAGGTCGTGGGACCCCCCGTGCCGGGCATGACGGTCTGCTACACCGGCGACACCAGGCCCTGCGGGGAGACGGTCGAGGCGTGCCGGGGCGTCGACGTCCTGATCCATGAGGCCACATACATGGAATCCGAGGCGAGGAACGCCGACGAGCACAACCACACCACCGCACTCCAGGCGGCGAGAATAGCATCCGAGGCACGGGTTGGACATCTGATCATGACCCACATCAGCCACCGGTACGAGGACCGCTCGACCCTCGTCGATGAGGCCAGGACCGTCTTCCCGGAATCCTACGCGGCCGACGACCTGGCGATGTTCGAGGTCACCCGCAGGATGTTCCGGATGACCGACTTCAGACAAGCTTGAGTATGTCGGCGTTCGTTATCATGCCGATGATGTCCCCCTTCCTGGACACCAGGACGGCGTTGTAACCAACCATCAATCCGGTGACCGCCGACATGGGCGCAGTATCGGACACCACGGGGAAGGGCTCCTTCATGACCTTCGCGATGGTCATCCTGCCGAGCTCCTCCATCGTCGAACCCTCCCTCAGGAGCTCGAAGATCCCCCTCTCGGAGATGCTCCCCACCGGAACGCCGTTGTCGATCACCGGGAGCTGGGAATACCCCGTCCGCCTCATCAGGTCCGAGGCCCGATGGACCGGCGCGGAGCTCTCTATCGACACCACGTCGTGGGAGGCCACGTCCATGGCCTTCATGTCGCCGCCGTGCCCCTTCCTCAGCTGCTCCAGCGTCTCGAACAGGCGCACAACCGTGTCGTACGAGGCGGATGTCCTCCCTCCCTCGATCTTCGCTATGGTGCTCTGGCTCACCCCCGACTCCTTGGCGAGCTCGGACTGGGTGACGTCCAGGGATTTCCGTATCCTCTTGATCTCCGTGGCTGGAGGGAATCTCATGACCCGCCGTACGATATTCTAATTAGAATATTTTTAGCCATGCCACTTATATACACCCAAATAATCCCACGTTTCGGAGTTTAAATATCATGGCCAAGAACATCTATGTCGAGGGTCTCAACGAGATCCCCGTCCCCATGAAAGAGGTCGAGATCGTCGAGCGCAAAGGGATCGGTCACCCGGACAGCGTGGCCGACGCCCTCGCCGAGCAGGTCTCCCGCGCCCTGTGCAAGATGTACAAGAAGGAGTTCGGACACGTCCTGCACCACAACACCGACGAGACGCAGATCGCCGCCGGCCAGGCCGCCCCCAAGTTCGGAGGCGGGGCCATCATCGACCCCTCCTACATCCTCCTCGTCGGACGCGCCACCACCCACGTCGGAGAGGGAGAGGACCTGAAGTCCCTGCCCTGCAAGCCCGTCGCGCTGAAGGCCGCCAGGGACTACCTGCAGAGGACCTTCCCCAACCTGGACGTCGATTCCGAAGTGGTCCTCGACGCCAAGCTCGGGATGGGTTCCGACGACCTCACCGGAGTGTACAAGGCATCCGGGCACAAGGCGAACGACACCTCGTTCGGCGTCGGATACGCGCCGTACTCCATCGCGGACAGGCTCACCCTCGAGACCGAGGAGTTCATCAACGGGAAGATGAAGGATTCCCTCCCCGAGACCGGACAGGACGTCAAGGTCATGACCTCCAGGGTCGGGAAGAAGGTCACCACCACCATCGCCTGCGCCATGATCGACAAGCGCATCGACGATGCGGACCACTACAAGTCCTCCATCGAGTCCATGTACGACGCCGTCTACGACAACGCCCTGAAGATCATCGGGAGCGAGGACCTGGAGTACAACCTCGAGATCAACACCGGCGACGACTACGAGCGCAAGGTCTACTACCTGACCTGCACCGGGATGTCGCAGGAGATGGGCGACGACGGATCCGTCGGAAGGGGCAACAGGTGCAACGGTCTGATCACCCCGTACAGGCCCATGTCCATGGAGGCCACCTCCGGTAAGAACCCGATCACCCACATCGGGAAGATCTACAACGTTATGTCCAAGCTCATCGCCGAGGACGTCGCGAAGAAGGTCACCAACGAGGCCGAGATCCGCGTCAGGCTGCTCTCCCAGATCGGGAAGCCTGTCTCCGAGCCCCTCAACGCGTCCGTCCAGATCGTCCTCCCCAACGCGGAGACCGACCCGAACCTCCACAAGTGGAAGACCGACGCCGAGGCCATCACCGCCGACTGGCTCGACAACGTCGACAAGGTCAGCGACATGATCATCGAGGGCAAGGTCCGCACGTTCTGATCACGTACGGCGGTCCCCGGTATCGGGGGCCGCCGATAAACACCTTCGACTTCTCACCGATTCCGGAAGCAGTGCGCCACGTACGACCGCGATTCACCGTCCTGGAAGGATGCGCGCCAGAACTCCAACGTCCAAAAGGTGATCCTGACGCTGGATGTTTCCGACGCCATCGCAGGAATCGAATCCGTCCGAGGCGTAGTCGACACCGGGCGAATCTCAACTGCGGCAAGGTCGCACAAGCCGATGCATGTGCCCGTCGCTTCGCTCCCGACGGACAGATGGTCATCTTCCCCGGAGCAGAACATAGGTTTCTCACACGAGGTGCCATACTCGACCTCATGAGAGGGTCCCGGTGGGGTCCTTGAGGCCCCTGCCATCTATCATGATACCTATTCTCTATGGGTCCTCCTCGTACTTCTTCCGATCCTGTACATTCCGGACTGACCGTGCACGATGATCATGACCGCAGTCCGGTGGATCCACGGTCGGATCCGTACAGCGGATCGGAGTATGGGTTCCTGCAGGACCGCCATCATCGGGTCCGGGTCGCCGACCGGGCGCCGGTCAGAAAGAAGGGGAGAAGTTGACCTTGACTTCGACACTTTCTCCCTATAAGCGCACGCACATATGCGGGCGATCAACAGTAGGTCCGAAGGAATCGAGAACATGTCGTGCCGGGTCCGAGGGAATGCGCGGCTCCGGCCGAAGCGGGAATGCGAAGTGTGAAGAAGCGCCGCCCTGCATGAGTTGTTATGAACCAAACTCGCATCGCAGCGACGGCATTGGACGAGAGCCCCAACAAGAATATATCGATTCCCTACGGCCTCATACGGACGGTGAGACACTATCTCGAGTTCGTGGGGGTCATGAGGTACATCCGCGGCCTCAAGGCCAAGGGCATCAAGCTCGACTGCCTCATCCTCGCCCTCGCCGTGTTCACCATGCACTCATCGAACCCCATGAACGCGTGCGCCGCCTGGTTGGCCGAACCGAGGGTGAAGCACCAGTTCGGGTTCTCGAAGAAGGACAAGATCTCGCAGAAGACCGTCAACAGGGCGATAGACTTCCTCGGGAAGAACCGCGAAGGCATCATCACGGCCCTCTGGGAGGGCATCAGGAAGAGGTTCGAGATAGACGACTACGACATCAACCTCGACGGCTCCGCCATAGTCCTGTACGGCCCCAAGGCGCAGATGGGGGCCGTCGGGCATCCGAGGGACAAGAACCTCGGGAAGATGCAGGTGGAGTTCATGGTGGCCCAATTGGCCCAGTTGGGGGTGCCCATCTACATCAAACCGTACAGGGGCAACACCTCCGACGAGGCGCAGTACAGGGACTGCATCCCCGAACTCGCCGGCCTCGTCTCCGGTCAGGGCCTGCACGCCCTCGATCGGATGAAGGCCGAGGAGCTCCCCGATCTCAAGGCGTCCGGGGACTCGAAGAAGGACGAGGATGCGGACGAAGAGGCGCAGAAGGCCCTGGCCGCCATAGCGGCCGTGGCGATGATCGGCGCGACGATCGTCGCGGACAACGGCGCCGCATCGGAGAACAACACCGCCCGCGCGGCCGCGTGCGGATTCGGCACGATCACGAGGATGAAGCTGAACAAGGTCGACGACGAGCACATCCGCGACTGCAAATCGGAGTTCGTGCAGCTGGGGGACGGGATGATGTGCTACGTCCACCGGTTCAAGAACGGCAAGGCCAACTACCTGTTCTTCTCCAAAGCGCTGTTCGACCTGAACCGCGCGAAGGCGGATGCGAGGTACGAGAAGAACCGGAAGCTCCGCGAGGGGCTCAAATCCGGGGACGTCAAGAAGTCCTCGCTGGTCAAGATCAGGAAGGTGCCCGGGGTCCAGGTCGACGTGCGCGTCACGGTGCAGGAGGAGTTGGCGCCATTCTCGGAATCCGAACGGAAGATGAGGATCCGGCAGGACATCCTGGGCCCGAGATGCGGGTTTTTCAAGCTCAGAAGCGACGTCTATTTGCCACCTGCGGAGGTCCTCAGGAGGTACCGCAGAAGGGCCGGGATAGAGTGCGTGATCTCGTCCCTGAAGAGGATCACGGGGATCAAGCCGGTCCGCGTATGGAAGGACGACAGCATCGCAGGGGGCATGATGCTGGCATTGCTGTGCGAAGCGGCGTTGGCCATGGCCCGGTACTGCATGAAGGGGAGGATCGTGGAGACCGTCGCCGAGGACGGAACGGTGGAGAAGAGGGTGGTCAAGCCGAACACGGAATCCGTCGTCCGGTCGCTGAACCATTTGACACTTACATGGTACAGGAACGGCAGGGGGCCGTTCAAGCCCGTTCTGAGCAATTGGGAGGCCATCTCGGAGGACATTTTCGATACGATAACGGCACACGAGAGCCCGGATTGGGGTTCTCGGAAGGTCCCGTTGCCGACGATACCGGCGTGACCCCCGTCCGATACGGCCATCTGTCGAATGACCGCCGATCCTACCGCAGCCGGCAGGCTCCATCATGATGCGTGTGCAGGCACGCGCTTATAGGGAGCAAGTGTCGAGGTCAAGGTTGACCTCTCTCTGGAGTCCGGATGGAAAGGTCGGGGCTTCCGCCCCGGTTTGATTCCGTTCCCTCGGAGGAGGGGACGGCTTTGGTATCCTGTTCACTTCTTGGTCGTGCGGAATCCGATCAGGGCGAGTATCGCCAGGAGGACGACGACGCATCCGGCGGCGACGATCGTCGCCGAGGCGGAGTCGTCATCGTCCCCGGACGTCTGGTCCGGGAACACGGGGATCACGGGTCCGTCGTCCCTGTTGTCGGGTATCGGCACGAAGGTGTCGATCTTGGACCAGATCGAAACGGCGGTGTGGGATGACGTCTTCACGAACTCCGCCGTGGGTCCCACTTCCTCGCCGTCCACGATCCATCCCGTGTGCCTGTATCCCGCGGTGTCCGGAAGCTGGATGTACCCAATGTTTCCTTCGATGGCCATCCCCTGCGACAGGTCGGAGACGCCCTTGGCGTTCTTCCCGACCTTGTCGGTCAGGGCGGTGTGGTCGAAGGTCACCATGGGGATCTCCTCCCAGAGGGATTCTGCCATGTGGGATGACGTCTTCACGAACCTCCCGGTGGGCTCGACCTTCTCGGTGCCGACCATCCAGCCGATGTGCCTGTAGCCGGCGGTCTCGGGGAGCTGGATGTATCCCGTGTTCCCGTCGATGGCCATGCCTTCCCTGAGGGACGATACGCCTTGGGCGTCCTTTCCGACGATATCGGTGAGTGCGGTGTGGTCGAAGGTGACCCAGGGGATCTCCTCCCAGAGGGATTCAGCGGTATGGGATACCGTCTTCTGGAATCCGGCGGCGGGTGCGACCTCGGAACCGTCGACCTTCCAGCCGATGTGCCTGTATCCCGCCGTGTCCGGCAATTGGATGTACTTCGTATTGCCGTCGATGGCCATTCCGGGCGACAGTGCGGAGACGCCTTGGGCGTCCTTGCCGACGATATCGGTGAGTGCGGTGTGGTCGAAAGTGACCCATGGGATCTCCTCCCATGTGGAGTATGCGGTGTGGGATGTCGTCTCGACGAATGCGTCGGTCGGTCCGATGTTCTTTCCGTTGACGGTCCATCCCGTGTGCCTGTATCCCGCGGTGTCCGGAAGCTGGATGTACTTCGTGTTGCTGCCGATCTCCATCCCGGAGGGGAGCCCGAGTTCCGAATCCTGCTTGCCGGTGGCGCCCTTGAGGTTGCTGTGGTCGAAGGTGACCTTCTCGGGCGTCCAGATCGCGGTCAGGGCGATATCGGTCTTGCCCATCACGATCCTGTCGCCCTCATTGTAGGTGGTCTTGTTGTACGACCAGCCGCCGAAGGCGTATCCCGCCCTGGTGCCGGAGTAACCCTTGACCCCGAATTCCTGCTTTTCCTGAACGTCTTCCTGCGTCGGAGCCTGTCCGGATCCCCCGCCGATGTCGTACGTGACCTTGTGCTTGACGGGATTCCACACGGCGGTCAGTGTGATGTCCTGCGTACCCATCGTGATTTCATCGCCGGCCTTGTACGTCTTTCCGTTCCAGGACCATCCGCCGAATGTGTACGTGTCCCTTGTGCCGTCGTACGTCGCGGCGTTGAATGTCTGCTTCTCCTGAACGTCTTCCTGCGTCGGAACCTGTCCCGATCCCTCCCCGACGTCGTAGGTCACATGATGCTTCACCGCATTCCAAACCGCGGTCAGCGTTATGTCCGACGTGCCCATCGTGATGTCGGCACCCGCCTGATAGACGTTGGAACCGTCGCTCCATCCTCCGAACGAGAACGTGTCCTTCGTGCCCGAGTAGGATGCGGCCTTGAAGGTCCTCGTCTCCTGCACCGNNTCCTGCGTCGGAGCCTGTCCGGATCCCCCGCCGATGTCGTACGTGACCTTGTGCTTGACGGGATTCCAGATCGCCGTGAGAGTGATGTCCTCGGTACCCATGGTCACCTGGTCGCCGGGTTGGTACGTCTTCCCGTCCCAGGACCACCCACCGAAGGTGTATGTGTCCTTCGTGCCCGAGTAGGATGCGGCCTTGAAGGTCCTCGTCTCCTGCACCGGGTCCTGCGTCGGAGCCTGTCCGGATCCCCCGCCGATGTCGTACGTGACCTTGTGCTTGACGGGATTCCACACGGCGGTCAGTGTGATGTCCTGCGTACCCATCGTGATTTCATCGCCGGCCTTGTACGTCTTTCCGTTCCAGGACCATCCTCCGAATGTGTACGTGTCCTTCGCGCCCGTGTATGTCGCGACTTTGAACCTCTCTCCCGTCTTTACATTGTCCTGCACTGGTGCTACTTCGGATCCTCCGTTGATATCGTATTCCACGTGAAACTCGGTCGAGTCCCATACAGCTGTTAGTGTAACATTCGAGGTTCCCATTTTTATGTGGTCGCCTGGCTTGTAAAAAGTGGTCCCGTCGGACCATCCTATGAAGTTGCTCCCCTCGTTAGAACCATAATATGGTTGGATAACGAAATCTATCCTTTCAGGTATGTCCGATTGTGTAGGCGCTGGTTCAGATCCACCGTTGATATCATATATAATGTGATGCAGTGGGAAAGGTTGGGATTGTCTGATCAGGTTGTCGCTATCAGGCCCGTAGAACGCATAGCCCGACAAATCTTCCTTTTTGTACGGTTGACGTTTTAGGATATTCCCTAATTCATCATGTAACTCAAGATCAATCTTACCCCCAGCTTTACCTAAAGGATAGAAATATTGGAGTGAATCCGATTTATTGAATAGGAAGTAATTAGAATCGTTATAGAAATCACATTCGATAATTACAGACGTCAAAGAAGGACAACCATAAAAATTTTCACCGCAGGTGAAATTCTGAATCGAGGATGGCAATATGATTGATGTAAGATTCGGACAGTTCGTAAGTTGAGTGAACGATTCTTCTATCGAAATTACGGAGTCCGGAATAGTGACAGAAATGAGCTCTAAATTTCTCAAACAACCAGAACCAATCTGAGTTACTGAATCTGGGATCGTTTGTGAAGATTTACCTGCTGGAATTGATATGATTTTCTTCATATCCTTCGAAAATAGACATCCGTCATATGAACAATAATTCTTGTTCTCTCCATCCACAGTGATTTCTGTTATTTTCGAGCAACCCATGAATGGATTAGCTCCTATATCTGTTACTGTTTCGGAGATGGTCGGGTTCGTCAAATTCACACAAAGCGCAAACGCAATGTTCCCGATGCTCGTTACCGAATCCGGAATGTTGATGGACGTCAGCCCGCTGCAGCCCCAGAATGCATAATCTTCGACGCTCGTGACCGAATTCGGTATGGTAACTGACGTTAGCTTGGTACAACCATTGAATGAACCAACTCCTATATCCGTAATTCCGTTCTGTATATTGACTGTTTGGACATCTACATCATAGGCACCAGTTTGCCATTGTGATATTGCTCCAGTACGATCATGCATTGACCCATAACCAGTGATTTGGAGATTTCCTTGGCCATCAAGCGTCCACGCGGCATTATCGCCACAGGTTCCCGAGGCCACAATCGTAGCTTCGATATCACTGCTTTCCTCGATAAGAGCGAAGGCTCCGGTTGTCACCACGGCGATGAAGAAGAATAATAGAATTACGATAATGAGGCGGGAGTGTTTACCCCCCCCCGCGATTGTTCTCTTGGAATACTATACATATTCACCTCGTTGCGGTTGGATTCCCGGAAACATGTTCTGTCCTTTTTGCAGGGTCTCCTAAATCCGTCAGAAGTGAATCTCTTCGAACTGCTTCGACGTAGCCAGTATGGAAACCCGACTCGCATTGGGTTGTAATCCTCTGGTTCTCTTATTATAGTTTTTCATAGGTTTCTCACACGAGGTGCCATACTCGACCTCATGAGAGGGTCCCGGTGGGGTCCTT
>CAVJLK010000031.1:0-19449 GCA_963650175.1 Ruminococcus sp. CAG:579
ACATCCCGGAATTCGACAGGATCAGGCCGGACAGCATCGTCTGGAACGGGAACCGTTTCACCGAGAACGATGTCGCTCCGTTGCTGCTGTCCCACGGATACCTCACCGCCGACCAGACCGGCGGGAAGGTGAGAGTCCGGGTCCCCAACGAGGAGGTCCGCGAGGCCTACAACGATCTCATGAAGCTGGCGTACTGCCTCAGCATACCGGATATCATCGACCTCATCAAACACATCGTCCAGAGGGACGCGGATCTTGTGAAGCAGGATCTGGAGCGGTTGATGAGCGGCGGTGCATCCATCGACGGATGGGACGAAAGCAGATACAAGATGTGGATGAGACAACTGTTCGAGCTGAACGGCTACAAGTCCATCGCCGAGTATCCTTCGGGAACGGGATTCATCGACATGCTCGTCAAGGAGCATCCGAAGAACCCACCGATTCTATTCGAGTACAAAGTGCTCAAACCCGAAAACAAAACCGACCTCTCAGTCGCGCTCGACAAAGGCGTCGGCCAGATCGTCGACAGGAACTACGCGGACGAGTACAGGCTTCCCGGAGTGATCCCGCTCGCAGTCGCGTTCAGGCAAAAGTCCTGCGCGGTCCGCTTCCTGTGAATCCGAGAAGAGAGAAACGGCCCCCGAAAGGGCATTGAAAGGGGGGCGCGAGCCCCCGTTTTATCCTCAGATGAGGTCCTCGAAGCCTTCGACGACCTGGGGGAACCTGTCCTTGACGGCCTTGAGGAGGTTGTACACGTTGACCTCCCCGATGTCGGCGGTCTTGATCATCTTGATCAGCTCGTCGATGGTCTCGTCGTCGAGGGTGGCCAGCTTCTCCTTGGCCATGAAGTTCCTGAAGAGCTTGTCCTCCATCCTGTCGCGCCACATCTTCTCGTAGGCCATCAGGGCCTTCTTGGAGAAGTCGCCTGTCTTGGCGCACTCGGTCAGGACCTTTCCGGCGTACATCCCGGTGCGGCACGCGTGGGCGATGCCTCCTCCGGTGATGGGGTCGATGATCCTCGCCGCGTCCCCGACGAGCACGATGTTGTCGTCGACGGAGCAGTCGAGTCCGGGGCATGTGGAGACGAACCCTCCCATGATCTCGAGGCACTGGCCCTTGTTCAGGCGGGGATCCTTGGCGATGAAGTCGTCGAGGTAGCGCTTCGCGTCCCCGTCGCCCTTGCACAGCCTGCCCATGACGCCGATCCCGACGTTGGCCACGCCGTTGCCCTTGGGGAAGATCCACACGTATCCTCCGGGCGCGACGGAACCGATCACGAACTCGCAGTAGTCGGGGGCGACGTCGATGTTGCACATCCTGTACTGGATGCAGGAGTCGATGTCGCTGAGCTTGAGGGTGGTGTCGATGCCGGCCCACCTTCCGACCTGACTCTCGTACCCGTCGGCGGCCACGACGCACTTGGCGCGGATCTCGATGTCCTCGCCCATGCTCCTGGCCCTGATCCCGACGATCTTCCCGTCCTCGCGGACGATGCCCGTGCAGGAGGTGCGGAGCATGATCTTCGCCCCGGCCTCGGCGGCCATCCTGGCGAGGGACTTGTCGAAGATGTGCCTCTCGAGCACGTATCCGACCTCGGCTCCCGCCTTCGATTCGTCCAGCTGGAAGGTTGTGCCCTGGGGCGACTTGATGATCGCGCCCTTCATGTCCCCGCGGATCCACGAGGGGTCGGGCTCGATGCCGACCTCCTGGAGCCACTTCTTGGACACACCCTCGGCGCACCTCAGGGGGGCCCCGACCTCGACCTTCTTCTCGATGAGGATGGTGTCGAGTCCTCCCTCGGCGCAGTACCTGGCGGCCATGCTGCCGCCGGGCCCGGCGCCCACGACCACGACGTCGCATGCAAGGGTCTTCACGAGCTCGCCTCCAGGCTGAGGGCGGCGACCGGGCAGAGCTTGACGCAGCGCCCGCACCTGTTGCAGTCGCTGTTGAACTCCAGCACGAAGTCGTTCAGGAATATCGCGTTCTTGGGGCAGGAGCCTACGCATCCGCCGCAGTGCAGGCATTTGTTGACGTCTACTATCATCGGATTCACTCCTTGGCGGGCTCGTCGGCCTGGTCCTCCTTGGGGACGATGAGCGCGGCGGCGAGCTCCTGGGCCTCCTTGGAGTGGGTCTTCTTCCACTCCTCGAGGGGCACGGAGAACTTCTGCTCGATCTCCTTCCTGTACTCCGGTCCGGAGTTGTATGCGCAGAAGGGTATGACCCTGCAGTCGGGGGTCACGTAGTGGACCCCGCATCTCCTGACCCTCTCGATGTCGTAGTTGTAGCTGTCCTGGAAATGCATCCCGGCGACGAGCATCATCTTCCACGAGAAGGCGGCGAGCGTGTCCTTGGACTTGTCGGACATGACGTCCTTGATGAGGTTCACGAAGGTCTTCTTGTCGAGGCCCTCGGGCATCTTGGACTCGTCCACGCAGTTGTTCAGCAGCTTCACGAGCTTGGCCACGTACAGCTTCTTGAACCTGGAGTTCTGGGCCTTGGCGTCGATCTCGAACAGGCCCTTGGAGAACCTCTCCACGTCGACGAACCTGGGGAACGGCACGACGTTGCCCTTGTCGTCCTGGAAGAGGTACGTGGCGATCCCGCAGTGCGGGTGGGTGGTGAACGTGACCTTGTTCTGCCCGAGGATGATCGAGGCGAAGCTCGATATGGGCGCGACTACGGGCACGGGGTACCAGTCGCTCTTCTGGGCGAACCCGGTCTGCGCGTCGACCGCTTCGACGAGGTCGGGGAGGGTGAACCTGCCGGAGGCGACCTCCTCGTTGGTGACCCTGCCGGTGAAGGCGATGGGCTGGAAGTTGACCCCGCGGATGATGTCCGAGTTCTCGAAGGCGAACTTGACGATGTCTCCGATGATGTCGTCGTTCATGCCCTTCCCCACGACGGGGACCAGCACGACGGACGGAGACTTGAGGCCCTCGGCCTTGAGCTTCCTGCAGTTCTCGAGGACCCCGAGCTTCACGGCCATCATCTTGCGGCCGCGGGAGCGGAGGTAGATCT
The DNA here is from genome assembly GCA_963650175.1 of Ruminococcus sp. CAG:579. Classification (GTDB taxonomy): domain Archaea; phylum Thermoplasmatota; class Thermoplasmata; order Methanomassiliicoccales; family Methanomethylophilaceae; genus Methanoprimaticola. Next base: position 3,021 of record CAVJLK010000031.1, read on the forward strand.
CGTCGGTGAGACCGTCGAACTGCAGGTAGATCGTGTTCAGCCCGGCCATCTTGGAGGCCTTGAGGAACTCGTAGTCCCTGGCGAACTTGATACCGTTGGTGGCCACCTGGACCTGGGCGAACCCGAGGGCCTTGGCGTCGGCGACGACGTCGACGAACCTGGGGTAGACGGTGGGCTCCCCTCCGGCGAACTGGATGGCCGTGCACTTGATGGGCTTCTCCGAGCGGAGGGCGACCATCATGTCGTGGACCTGCTCGAAGCTGGGCTCGTAGACGTACCCCGCGTCGTTCGCGTTGGCGAAGCAGATGGGGCAGTTCATGTTGCACCTGTTGGTCAGGTCCAGGTTGGCGAGCCCGGTGCATGATAGCATGTCGATCCTCTCGCCGTCGATGACGATGTGGACCGCGTCGTCCCCCGCCTCGACCGTCTGGTCCAGGGGATTGTGGAGGCCGACCCCGTCGTAGGCGAACTTCTCCGCCTTGTAGTACAGCTCCTCGTCGGCCCAGTACACGTCGGAGAACTTCCCGTGCTCGGGACAGGTCTTGTCCATCATCACCTTCCCGTCCTTGGCGTAGAGGTCCGCTTCGAGGATCTTCCCGCACTCGGGGCAGAGGGAACGGGTCTTCTTCGGAAGGCCCTTCTTCAGCGAATAATTGGTTGCTGTCGCTGTCATGGTATGTGCGGGTTCACGCGGTACTGATATAAAATGACGTACGCGCCTTCTCACGTGCGCATGCGGATTGTTAGAACAGAGCGCCCCCCTCAGAGGCGCTGGCACATGGGATGGGATCCGACGGGCGCGCACCCGTCGGACCCCGCCCTCCGGAGGGGCCGGAGGGAACGGAATTTCAGAGGTCGTCGCGCCTGTGCGCCGACTGCTTCAGGACGTGGGCGATGAACATGTCCGTCTGCGCCAGACCGAGGTCCTTGCCCTCCCTGGTCCTGACCGCCACGACGTTGCCGTCGTCCGCCTCCTTCTCCCCCAGGACCAGCATGTACGGGACCTTCTGGAGCTGGGCCTGGCGGATCTTGTACCCGATCTTCTCGTCGGAGTTGTCCAGCTGGACCCTGATGCCGGCGTCCTTGAACCTGTCGTAGACCTCCTCCGCGTACGCGAAGGACTTCTCCGAAACGGACAGGACCTTCACCTGCACCGGGGCGAGCCACACCGGGAACCTGCCCGCGTAGTGCTCGATCAGGATCCCCATGAACCTCTCGATGGATCCGAAGATGACGCGGTGGACCATTACCGGCCTGTGCTTGGCGCCGTCGGCCCCGGTGTACTCCAGGTCGAACCTCTGGGGCATCTGGAAGTCCAGCTGGATGGTCCCGCACTGCCAGGTCCTTCCGAGGGAGTCCTCCAGGTGGAAGTCGATCTTCGGGCCGTAGAAGGCGCCGTCTCCCTCGTTGACCACGTAGTCGATGCCCATGGTCCCCAGCGCGTTCCTCAGCGCGTTGGTGGCGTTGTCCCAATCCTCGTCGGAGCCCATGCTGTCCTCGGGACGGGTGGAGAGCTCCACGTGGTACTTGAATCCGAATTTGCTGTAGACCTCGTCGATCAGGCGCACCACGCCCTCGATCTCCGACTCGATCATGTCCGGGGTCATGTACAGGTGCGCATCGTCCTGGGTGAAGCACCTGACGCGGAACAGGCCGTGGAGGGTCCCGGACTTCTCGTGCCTGTGGACCAGGCCGAGCTCGCCGTACCTGATCGGCAGGTCCCTGTAGGACCTGGGCTCGGTGCGGTAGACGAGGGTGCTGCCGGGGCAGTTCATCGGCTTGATGCAGTACACCTCGTCGTCTATGGTCGTGGTGTACATGTTGTCCTTGTAGTGGTCCCAGTGCCCGGACTGCAGCCAGAGCGCCTGGTTGAGGATCATGGGGGTGTTGATCTCCTGGTACCCCTCCCTGAGGTGGAGCTCCCTCCAGTACTCGATGAGGGTGTTCTTCAGGGTGACCCCGTTGGGGAGGAAGAACGGGAATCCGGGCCCCTCCTCCATGATGGCGAAGATGCCCAGCTCCTTGCCGAGCTTGCGGTGGTCCCTCTTCTTGGCCTCCTCCAGCATGTTGAGGTACTTCTCCAGGTCCTCCTTGCTCTCCCACGCGGTGCCGTAGATCCTGGTGAGCATCTTGTTGTGCTCGTCGCCGCGCCAGTAGGCGCCGGCGAGGGAGGTGAGCTTGAACGCCTTGACGGCCTTGGTGTAGAGGGCGTGGGGTCCGGCGCAGAGGTCGACGAACTCCCCCTGCCTGTAGAAGCTGATGGGGGCGTCCGCGGGGAGGTCTTCGACCAGCATGACCTTGTAGTCCTCGCCCTTGGATCTCAGGAAGTCTATGGCCTCCTGCCTGGGCAGGGTGTAGGTCTCGATCTTGAGGTTCTCCTTGACGATCTTCTTCATCTCGGCCTCGAGCTTCTCGAGGTCCTCCGGGGTGAACCCGCCCTCCTTGTCGAAGTCGTAGTAGAACCCGTCGTCTATGGCGGGCCCGATGGACAGCTTGGTGTCCGGATAGAGCCTCTTGACCGCCTGGGCCAGAACGTGCGACGCGGTGTGGCGGATGATCGGGAGCGCGTCCTCGGTCTCCTTCACCGTTCCATCAGAATAGAGAGCCTTCATGGAAATCCATCTCCGACACCTCCGCGGATGTCTGCGGGGGCCTGAACGGCCCCCAGTAGGACTCTGAGTAGTTATATGTGAGGGTTTGGCGCGCGGAGCGTCACTTCTTGGCCTTGGACGGCCTGGACGACGGCGGCCCTCTGATCATGTATGCCGAGTACCTCATCATGCAGTCGCAGACGGCGTCCTCGTCGCCCTGCGGGACGAGGTCGAAGGCCCTGTCGATCGCCTCCAGGGCATCGTCGATGCCGGCGGCCGCGATGGCGCGGTTGACCTTGACGGTCTCCTTCTGCGTCATGTCCTTGGTGCCCTGGACGAACAGGAGGGCCAGGTTGAACAGGAAGTCGGAGCACATCGTGGCCTCCTCCATCCTCTCCGGGTCCTCCGTCGAATCCGCGTATGCGATGTCCGTCGCCGCCCCGACGATGCGGCCGACGCTCCCGAGGTAGTTCTTGACGTCGGCTGCCGTGCGGAGGTATGGCATGTAGTCGCGAGTGAGGTAGAAGAGCGTCACCACGGCCGCCTTGGCGGCCTCGCGGTCGGCGTCCCTGAGGGACTGGACGACCATCGTCATCTGGAGCATGCACATGTCCACTGTGGCCTGGAGGTCGCACTCCGCCTTCCGCCGGATGGCGTCGAAGACGGGCGCCAGCCCCCCTCTGTAGGACGAGGGTTCGACGGAATCCGACGCCGAGACGATGGCGTCGATCGCCTGGAGTTCGAACGAATGGACGATGCGGTCCCTGTCCTCTTGTCCGTCCACCGAATCCAGAGCATCTAGGATGATGGCCGACGCCCCGTCGGAATCGCCCTCGAAGGCTTTGGAGGCGGCCTCGCCGACGGGGACGAACCAGGGTTCCTTGACGTAGGGCGGATCGCTCTCGAGCTCTATGCGAATCGAGGCGTTCATGGGCGCGGGGATGCGCATGATGCCCTCCGGCTCCACCTTGGCGCCGCAGTACATGCAGTACCCGTAGCCGTTGACGACATCCATGAGGATGCGCTCGCTGCACTCGGGGCAGTCCGTCTTGACGAATGTCATGCTCACGGGGATAGGATGGACGGATATCAAGGTCACTACTGCATGCTCTATGATCGCGTCGGTATGCTATCACCGACGGGACGACAGACCGAGAAGTCGGTATAAGGAGATGCGTCCAGCCTATGGAATCTGGCGCAGGATGCAGAAACCTAATCGATATGTGTTTCGATGGGACTGGGAATCGGAAGCAAAGCATCCGTTGCCCGCAGGCGTTAATGGCCACCTATGGTGACCTGTCCTGCGGGTCTTATCGGGATGATGGCTTATTGATGGGGCGATATTTATTACTTATTCAATATTATTTCAATATCAGATTGTTTTTAACTTATTGAATATTAATATCGTCATCGTATCAGACGCGCCATGCCAGGTAGCAAATCTTTATCTAAGAGGATGCGTTCGGCGACCCTACAGCATGGCCGGGATAGGGTAGCTTGGTTATCCTAGGGGACTGTGGATCCCTTGACTCGGGTTCAAATCTCGGTCCCGGCCCCTTCTGTCGTCTTCTCCGGAACAGCGGAGCCCGCGCTTCGGATTCACTCGTCCCGTCATCCCCCCTCGATGGGGATATGTACAGCTTCCATGGTGGGGATTCTAGATCGACATGGCGTACGAGGGGAAGCTGAACAGACTGGACGAGAACAGGTGGGAGATCCCGCGGGACGAATCCCTCGGCATGAGGACCAACGCGGTCATCTACGCCGACGAGTCCATGATCTCCTGCATCCGCGCCGACAACGCCCCGCAGCAGGCGGCCAACGTGGCCTGCCTCCCCGGGATCGTCGGGAGCTCCATGGCCATGCCGGACATCCACTGGGGGTACGGGTTCCCCATCGGCGGCGTCGCCGCCGTGGACGCGAATTCAGGATCCATCTCCCCCGGAGGGATCGGCTTCGACATCAACTGCGGCGTCCGCCTCATCAGGACCGACCTCACCCTCGAGGACATCGGCGACAGGAGGGACGCCCTGGTCGACGAACTGTACAAGAACGTGCCGTCCGGACTCGGATCCAAGGGATTGACGCGCATCGGATACCCCGAACTGGACGAGATCCTCGCCCGCGGTTCCGAATGGGCGGTGGAGAACGGGTACGGGTGGGAGGAGGACCTCGACGCCACCGAGGAGCACGGCCGCATGGAGGACGCCGACCCTTCGAAGGTGAGCGACAAGTCCCGCAAGAGGGGGCTCCCCCAGCTGGGGTCCCTCGGATCGGGCAACCACTTCCTCGAGCTCGACGTGGTGGAGAACGTGTTCGACGAGCAGACGGCCAGGGCCTTCGGTCTGAAGGAGGGGCAGGTCACCGTCACCGTCCACTGCGGGTCCAGGGGATGCGGCCACCAGATCGCCACAGACTACCTCCAGGAGATGGAGAGATACGTCAAGAAGAACTCCGTCGGCCTCCCGGACAGGCAGCTGGCCTGCGCCCCGCTGGATTCCCAGCTCGGCATGGACTATTATCGTGCGATGTGCTGCGGCGCCAACTACGCCTGGGCCAACAGGCAGATGATCACCCACTGGATCAGGGAGTCCTTCGAGAGGATCCTCGGGGATTCGGCGGAATCCATGGGGATGGGCGTGGTCTACGACGTGGCCCACAACATCGCCAAGATGGAGAGGCACGACGTCGACAGGCACGCCGAAGACGTCCTCGTCCACAGGAAGGGCGCCACCCGCGCCTTCGCGCCCGGGAGGGCCGAGGTGCCGATGAAGTACCGCGACCACGGGCAGCCCGTGATCATCCCCGGCGACATGAGCGTGGGGACATACGTCCTCGCCGGCAGGAAGGGGAGCATGGAGCAGACCTTCGGGTCCTCGTGCCACGGGGCCGGAAGGAGCATGTCCAGGAAGAAGGCCGTGGACTCGCTCACGGTGGACGGCGTCATGAGGGAGATGTCCGAGAAAGGGGTCTACCTGCGCAACGGGACCGTCGAGGGGATACTCGAGGAGGCCCCCGAGGCGTACAAGGATGTGGATGAAGTCGTCCGCGTCGTGTGCGACGCGGGACTGACCGCCAAGGTCGCAAAGCTGACCCCGTTCGGGGTCATCAAGGGCTGAATCCCAGGACCCTGCGGGACGCCTTCGCCACCGCCTCGACGTGACGCTCGGGGCATGCGATCAGCACCGCCCATCCGTAGGGGTCCCTCGCCTGCAGGGCGCGTGCTATCGGGGAGTACTTCGCCAGGGACCTGACCCTGCCGTTGCCGTCCGAGATCGACACGTCGGTCTTCCCGATGTTTATCCTGCCCTGGAGGTTCGATCTCGAAGTGACCTCCGCGCAAACGTCCATGCGGTCCAATCCGGCCGCGTCCGCCACCTCCGCCTCCAATCTCGACGACCCCGACCTGCCGGCGTAGCGCATCAGCGTCTCCGCGGTCGCGTCGTCTATCTGTTCGCTGTAGACGGCGAAGGCCTTCTTGTCCAGATTCCTGGCCCTGACCCTCCTCGCCTCGAGGGAAGGCCTCCCTCCGGCCGAGACGAGCCTCGCCTGCAGCTCGGAGTCCCCGATCAGATGCAGGTCGTCCCCCGGGATCCCGGCCTCCTCCACGGCCTTGGTGACCATCCTCTGGGCTATGCGGGTGGTCTCGTGGAAGTACACGGACGTGTACATCAGCGAGCGGGAGACCATCAGCCCCTCCGCCGCCGTCACGCCCCCGCGGTCCAGCGCGATCCTGTCGTTCACGACCCCCATCGTCTTTATCAGGCGGTCGCAGTCGATCCTGCCGTGGCAGACGCCGGTGTGCAGGGCGTCCCTCATCAGGTAGTCCATCTGATCGGCGTCCACCGGGCCGTGGATGATCTGATGCGAATAATCTTTCGACGGGAAGTACTCGTGGCGGTTCCAGAAGCGGTCCATCACCTCGGTCCCCGTGGATTCGGGGGACGCGATCAGCCCGCAGACCTCCTCCGGAGAAATGCCGTCGGCCTCGATGACCTCCGCGATGGTGTCCATGCCGCCGAACAGGTCGGAATCCTCCTGGCGGTAGAACGGGATGTCCCCGAAGACCAGCGCCCGGGCCATCTCCATGTGGTCCATGCCGGACGCGTCCTCCATGGCCGCCTCCAACGCATGGGAGAACGGAGGGTGGCAAACGTCGTGGAGCAGCCCGGCCATGCGGACCGCCCTGGAATCGTCCGGATCCAGACCGATGGCGTCCGCCATCATGCCGGCCAGATGGTACGTCCCCAGGCAGTGCTCGAAACGCGTGTGGTTGGCGCCGGGGAAGACCAGGCAGCCCAGTCCGAGCTGCCTGACCGCCCTCAGCCTCTGCATCTCCGGGCGGTCCAGGACCTCGAGGAACACCCCGTCGGCCCCGATGGTGCCGTGCACCGGGTCCTGGATCACCTTGGACGCCATCTCACTCACCGGTCTTCCAGAGCCTGTCGCCCACGTAGTGGACGGTCTTGACGGCCTTGCCGGGCTGCTTGGACGCCAGATCGGCTCCGGAACGGAGCGCGACACCGACCGCGAGGGGGGCGCCGTTGCGCGAATCCCTGATCCAGACCATGTCGCCCTCGGCGATGGCCGGGTCCGCCTCCGTGATGCCGGGGCCCATGACGTCGGCCCCGTTGGTGACGAACTGCACCGCGCCCATGTCGACGGTCACGTAGCGCGACTCCGGACGGTACTTGAGGATGCCCCTGACGGTGAGGAACGGCTTCCCGTCCTTGACCAGGGCCAGGATGTCCCCCTTGACGAAGACGACGTCGAAATCCGAGCTCTCGGCCATGTCCACGCCGTCGGCCGGGGCGAACACCGGCACGCCGCAGACCTCCTCGATCTGCTGGGCCAGCGCCTTGACGTCCTTGTCCCTCATCCTCTTCCTCTTGCGGATCATTATGTCTGCCATATCGCGCCGTCATGGCCCGACGACGATAAAGTATGTCCCTCCGGCATTTTTATAGGGGACGTCGATTGACGGCCGATGACCGCCAAACCTCTGAAGGACATGCTGGTCGGAACGCTCGTCGGGATAGTTTCCATGCTCCCGGGCGCCAGCGGAGCCACCATCGCAGTCATCTTCGGGATATACGAGAGGCTGATCTCCGACCTCGCCGAGATCCGCGAGAGACTGCTCAAGGACCTGAGATTCATCGTCCCGGTCGGGATCGGCATAGTCTTCGGACTGTTCGTGTGCGCCTTCGGGCTGAAGACGCTCATGGACCAGTGGGAGGTGCCGATGATGTTCTTCTTCGCGGCGCTCATCCTCGCGCAGGTCCCGGACGTCAGGTCCCTGGGGGACGACGGCCGGCCCATGACGGCGTACAACTGGGCGGCGCTCGCCGCGGGATTCGTCGTGATGCTCGTCTTCCTCTGGATAAGCCTCAGCGGGAACGGGGTCGACAGGACCGTGGACGGCTTCGCCGTGTGGCTCCTGGTCGGGATCATACTGGCGGTGTCCAAGCTCGCGCCCGGGGTCAGCGGATCCACGATCCTTCTGGCGCTGGGGCTCTTCACGCCCTTCATGGACGCCATGACCGAGTTCGACATGTCCGCCCTGATACCCGGAGGCATCGGCCTCCTGATCGGGGTGCTGGTGTTCGCCAGGGTCGTGGACTACTTCATCAGGAACCACAGGAAGTCCACGTACATGGTCATCCTCGGACTGACCGTCGGTTCCATCGTAACCGTCTCGATAGAGGCGGCCGCGGAGCTCGACGGGACGACGATGATCGTCCAGAGCATCGTCGGGATCGTCGCCGGGCTCGTCCTAGGGGTGGGCCTCAGCAGGATCTCTAAGAGGTACGCAGCCGAGACGATAGAATCCGCTCCCGCGGAGGAGTGAGGTTTACCGGGGCGGCCGGTGCAGACAGGATGGATGGATGGTTGCAAAAAGCGACCGACCGCCCTAGAAGACGGGTTCGCTTGGGAGCGTCGTTGTCTTCAGAATCTCCATCCCTGGGACGGTATTTAAAGAAAAGAACGGGGGGTGGCCGAAAACGGTCCCCCCGATTTCGATGTCTGGCTGGGTGTTCGGGACGTCCGAAAACGGTCACGGCTTGAGCTTGTGCCTGACCTTGACCGCGATGCCCCTTCTGAGCTCGGTCATCTCCCTTCCGCACATCTCCGCCACGCCCACTCCGCGGACCTGGCCGTTGCACACGAAGATGGCCTCGTCGCCTATGCGGATGGCCGGATCGGCCTTCACGACCCCGACGGCGAACAGGTTGCCCTTGATCTCGAAGTCCTGGATCTCCACGACGTTATGATTCAGACCGGCCACGATCTCCGCGCCCTCCAGGGTCAGGGAGACCATGCCCCTCTCCGGCGTCATCATGCCCAGTTGGACCTTCTTCCCGTCCTTCTCGCGTATGATCTTCCAGTACGGGAACTTCCCGATGGCGTAGGTGTCCGCGTCCATGATGGCGTCCGCCACGTCCTGTCCGAACTGGAATCCCAGCACGCTGCGGACGTTGTCGTTCCTCTCCTGGAGGTATCCGACCTGGTCCATGCCCTTGGCGGCCGCCCTCAGCGCCTTGTCGAGATTCTCGAGGGACTTCGGAGAGGTCGGATCGCCGACCACGGTGCACTCCATGTCCGCCAGACCCTCCACGAGCTCATAGTCCTCGCCGAGATGGCAGATCACCTTGTCGTACCCCTGGGCGATTATCCCCGAGACCAGCTCGCGGATGAACCTCTTCTCCTCGCATTTCCACTCGCCGGTGACCGGTATGTCGTAGGCGTTGGCCGGGAAGAACGCGTCCAGCTCCCTGGGGACCGCCCCCAGCGGGGAGGTCACGATGACCTCGTGGACGAGGGTGTCGTGCTGGGCCGTGTAGATCGCGGATGCAAATGCCCTGTGTGATTTGGAGATGTGGTAGGGCTTCTTGGCGGAGCACGGGAGCAGCAGCAGGATCCTCTTGCAGGCCGGTTTCCTGTAATCCGCGATGGCGTTCCTGTACCTCGCGACCTCCGGGCGCCTGAGCGACTCGGTGGTGTTGCAGCAGAACCTGCATCCGACGGTGGAGCAGGTCTCCTCCGCGTACGCGTATCCGACGCGGTCGTACAGCCTGAGCGTCGCGACGCCGGAGGGCGTCGAGGACGACCTCTGGTCGGCCAGCTCCCTGAGCCTGTCCGCTTTGATGAAGTCCCTGATCAGGGAGACCTCCGCTTCCATGGAAGCGACGTTTGCGGCGGATACGTCCCCGCCGACCCTCATCTCCGCTTCGGGAACCAGGCGGATGCCCTGGAGCCCGGCGGCCCTGCAGAGGGAGTCGTCGAACAGGTCGACGCCCATGTACGCCAGGAGCGAGACGTCCGAAGGCTCGGCTATGCCGAGCATGCACAGGATGCGCCCGAAACCGGCCGCCTCCCTGAGACGGATGATGTTGTCCACCAGACGGCGGGGGTCGCGCCTGAGCTCGAACGCGTTGGGTACCACGACGATCTCCGCGGATTCGTCTATCGTCAGATCCTCCGGCAGGGGGATCCTGACCACCTCGATGCCGTCCCTGACGGCCGGGACCGACTCCATCCCCGACGACGCTGTGGTGAGGAGGCCCTCCTCCAGAGGGATCTCCCTCCCCAGGATGGTCAGGACCCTGCCCTTCTCCGTCGCGGAGATCCCCGATCCGGACGAGAGGTCCGATGTCAGGACGGCGGGCGTCGAGAGCCTCGGCCCGTCCTTCTCCCTAGCGTACTCGCAGATCCTCCCCCTCTGGGATCTGGCAACGACATCCAACATGCCTCGGGCGACGGATGCGACGGATATCAACCTTCGCCCGACCCGGAACGGCGCGGCGATCGTATCCACGAGTCGCATGTCCGGATGAATCTCCGAATCCGATGGCGAAGGTCTTCGCAGAGCAGACCGGCCCCTGTCCGGGGTTCGAATGGAAAGACGAGAGCTCGTACGAGAACCGAATGCCGGTCGGCCGGGTTCAGCGGGCACTTCCGACGTGGGATCTGCGGGAACGGCGGTCGAAAAGAAGACGGAATGGAAGGATGACCCCGGAACGGATGGATCCGGGGCCGTGTTTGCAGGTCATGGGAGTCTGGGGATCGCCCGACGAGATCTCACCGTTTCCTGGATATGCAGAGCACCGCGAGTTCGGCTATGATCGTGGCGATAATCGCGATGATCAGCAACGATTCCCCATCCTTATACAACCAGAACCCTTTCTCCTCCACGACGACGGCCGACGCGATAGCCCCCGGAACCTCGACATCCGCGATGTCGGGGATTATCAGGAACGGAAGGAACTTGCCGGAGGAATCTGATGAATCGGAGGAATCTGATGAATCGGAGGAATCTGATGAATCGGAGGAGTCGGATGAATCCTTCTCCGTGATGTTGAACGTGCCCACCTTCACTCCGAGGCCCGAGGTTCTGTTGAAGTTCGATCCCTCCTCGTTCAGCTGGACGTACACGTCGTAGGTTCCCGGTTCTTCCGGCAGGCCCGTCATCTGCTGACCGTCCTGCACGTAGATGACGGTCGGAGGGACGGTGTTCGTCATCGGCGCCTTCCATCCTGCCGTCGGAAGGTCCTTCGCCTCCCCGTCGTATTGGCATGACCCATCGTTCGAGCCTTCTTCCTGGGAGGCGGGATCCGGATACGCGAGGGTGACGTCCGAAGATTCGATGTCCTTGGGGTCGATCTTCCATATCACATTCGCCTGAGCCGATTCACCGCTCGACGGACTTCCATCCGACCACACCGGGTAACCGTCTCCGAGAGTGACAACGGCCTTGTATGTGCCGGCATCGGTCCCTGCCGAATCGGTCTTGACGCATTCCGTGTAGTCGTAGTCCCTGAAGTTCTCGATCAGCCTGAACTCGGAACCGGAATAGACCAGACTCGTGGGCGCATTGGCTTCGGTGGTCGGTTTTTCCGGTCCTATATACACTATCTTTTCTGGGGACTGACCGTATTCGGGTGTCTCTTTTACCCGAACTTTGTACGTTCCCGGGTGCTCCACTGCCGTCGAACCCTGTTGACAGTCCTTCCACTCTCTGTTATCCCCGCTTTGAAGTAAATATTCCATATCTGTAGTTGTCCCAATGATCTTCTTATTGAGGAGGGAATCCATGTTGCCGACAACACTAGGCTCTTGGGCCGATTCCTTTTTGTGAGCCCGTACTGTCACATCCCCATCTTCTGCGTTTATTTCCCAATATTGCGTAGTATAAATCCCTTGTTTTCCATTAATCGTCAGTGTTTGAATCTTGATTACCCCTGAAGGCTCACATAGTTGTCCATTTTGGTATACATATGCAAGATAGCCCGAGGGTGCCGCATACGTCGTGTGGAAGTAATGACCCCCATGTAAACTTTGACCAATCTGCCACACTCCATTCGTTATCCATCCGGAAGATGTATACGCATATGTCCCATCGTAACACACAAAGTTTATGCTGATTTCGTTTGAACCGCTCACCTCGTTGTCATCCAATATCAGCACAGCGTCGAAAACCGTTAACAATAAGATCGATACAAAGGTTGCCACAATAAGAAACGCCAGATTGACGAACGGACCTAGCCCGCGATTGTGAAGATTATTGAAGAAGTTCTTGTAGATTGCCTTCGGACGAGAAGAGGCTGAAGCCCCCCCCCCCCCTTGTTATAGATCTATCGTGTATCATAAATTCATCCCTCCCAGGCACTCTGGACCCGGATACTTCCAGTCCACAATTCTCTCCGGATCAGGGGGCATTCGATTCCCTTCTGCCATTTCGTATCGAGCGGACGCATCCTATCCCGCTCCACGCATCCGCGATATTTCATATCTTCGGACCATGCAGTTCGGACGGTCGTCCGAACTCTCCGCTCCGAACGGATCGATCCAGATGCGTCGGACGATCCCCGAACAGCGCGACTCCCCGCATCGCAGGGACCGTCGGCGATGAAGTCGTCAACGCCAGAATCCGAATGCAGATGATCGGAGTCCACTCCTCGCCCCGGTCGGATTGCCGGACTCGGTGCCCGACACGGAACGGCGCGACAGAGACAACCATATAGCGAGGCGGCATTCGGGACGAGCATGTCCATGAACGCGGTGCGCGGCCTCGTGACCACGACGGGGCCGGCCCTGGCCCTCCAGGAGCTCATGTACGGGTTCATCATGGAGCTCATCTTCGTCACCGCGGCGAGGATCGGCATCCTGGACTACGGCTCCGCGTCCGGACTCGTCCTCATGATCATCGGCATGAACGCCACATGGGGGGCCATAGACGCGGTCATCTTCTACATGATAGGCGCGTTCAGCGAGAAGCACCACGCCAGGGTGATCAATGCGGCCCGCGGATCCGACGACCGCGAGGAGGCCGTCGATTATCTGCTGGACGCCTTCGGCGGGACCCCGCTCGACGCCCTGCTGCCGGAGGACGAGCGCATGATATGCGAAAGGATCCTCGACTGCAGGACCGAGGACGCGCAGGGGATGTCCAGGGACCGCAGGGCGATGGCCCTCAGCTCCCTCGGATGCTTCATCATCACCCTCCTCACCGTCGTCCCCGTCGCCCTGCCCCTGCTCCTGATCCAGGACACCGTGCTGGCCCTCGGCGTCGCCTCGGGCCTCTCCTCCGTGATCCTGTTCTTCATCGGGTACGACATGAAGTACCACTACGCGACCAACGGGTGGGCCACCGGGCTGTTCCTTGCAGGGGTGTCCTGGGCGATCACCATCGTCGCCACGTTCACCGGCGGATGAGCTCCGCGACGCGCATGCGGAAGCGCGCGGGACGTTTTCTATATACACCGAGTCCCTACGCCGGAACCATGGACCTATACGACAAGGACGTTGTATCCATCAGGGACCTGACCAAGGACCAGATCATCGAGATCCTGGACCTGTCGGAGAAGATGGTGCCCTACGCCCTGGGCGAGAAGACCAAACGCGCCCTGGACGGGAAGATCCTCGGCAACCTGTTCTTCGAGCCCTCGACACGCACCAAGCTCTCCTTCGAGAGCGCCGCGCTCAGGCTGGGGTGCGACGTGATAGACGTTTCCGAGATGTCCATGACATCCATATCCAAGGGGGAGACCCTGGCGGACACCATCAAGATGGTCGACGCCTACTGCGACCTCATCGTCCTCCGCCACCCCTACGAGGGGGCCGCGAGGCTGGCCGCCAAGTTCTCGGTCAACCCCGTCATCAACGCCGGGGACGGCGCCGGGTCCCACCCGACCCAGACCCTCCTCGACCTGTTCACCATGAGGGAGGCCAAAGGCACCCTCGAGGGGCTCAACGTGGTCCTCGTCGGGGACCTGAAGTACGGCAGGACCGTGCACTCCCTCGCCGACGCCCTGACCATGTTCGGCGCCAAGCTCACGCTCGTCGCCCCGGACTCCCTGCAGATGCCCGAGGACACCATCTCCCACCTGAAGGAGAAGGGCTGCGACCCCGCGAAGACGGACAGCCTGGAGGACGCGATCTCCCAGGCCGACGTGCTCTACGTGACCAGGATCCAGAGGGAGAGGTTCCCGGACCCGGCCGAGTACAACAAGGTCGCCGGGACGTACAGGATCGACAACGCCATACTGAGGGAGGCGAAGAGCGACATGATCGTCATGCACCCGCTCCCGAGGGTCGGTGAGATAGCCCCGGAGGTGGACGAGACCGCCCACGCCAGGTACTTCAGGCAGGCCTTCAACGGGGTCCCCGTGAGGATGGCCCTCCTCTGCTCCATTCTGGGAGGCGAGATAGAATGAGCGCGACTCCGATGAAGGACATCAAGGAGGTCAAGCTCCCGCCCATCAGGAACGGGACCGTGATCGACCACATCGCCTGCGGACAGGCGCTGAACGTCATGAAGATCCTGAAGGTCAACGACTCCAACATAGACTCGTCGGTCAGCATCGGCATGCACGTGGTGTCCAACAAGGGCGACAGGTGGAAGGACATCATCAAGATCGAGGACAGGGAGCTCGACTCCAAGACCGTGGACAAGATCGCCCTCATCGCGCCCGACGCGACCATCTCGATCATCCGCGACTACTACGTGGCGGAGAAGTACGAGGTCCGCCTGGAGGACCACGTCGTGGGCCTGGCCAGGTGCAGCAACCCCAACTGCATCACCAACAGGGGCGAGCCGGTGGCGCCGGAGTTCACCGTGGTTGGAAGGCACCCCCCGCAGCTCAGATGCTGCTACTGCGACAGGCTGCTGACGAACATCTCCGACAACCTGCTGTGATCCGATGAGGATCATACTCGTGGCGGGCATGCCCGGAGCCGGGAAGGAGGAGCTCCTGACCGTGGCCCGGGGCATGGGCCTGCCCTTCCTGAGGATGGGGGACCTCGTGCGCGAGGGGTACCTGTCCTCGGGGGCGGAATCCCGCGGGATGACCGTCGGGCAGTACGCCAACTCCGAGAGGGAGGTCCTCGGGAAGGACGTCTGGGCCCGCAGGGCCGTGGAGAGGATGTCCGGGGACGTGTTCCTCGTGGACGGATGCAGAAGCCCCGACGAGGCCGAGGCGTACCGCTCGATCGGAGCGGAGGTCGTCGTCCTGGGGATATTCGCATCCCCGAAGGAGCGCTACAGGCGCCTGGTCGCCCGCGCCAGGGACGATGCGCCCGGGAACCTGGACGAGTTCAGAGCCAGGGACGCCCGCGAGATGGGCTGGGGCCTGGACACCCTGCTGGCGCTGGCCGATGTCATGGTCCCCAACGACTCCGACCTGGAGACGTTCAGGATCCGCGCCGCGGAGGCCCTGGGGGATCTTCTTTGAAATTCACCACCGCCCGCCTCTGCGGGGGGAAGGCCCTCATGGCCATATCGGCCGACCAGATGGACGTCGACACCCTGGCCGCCGCCGACCGCTTCGAGGCGGAGGGATACCCCGTGTCCGAGAGGGACGAGATGATGTGCGTCTTCCAATGGAACGGCATGGAGGTGACCCTCTACCGCCAGGGGAAGGTCATGTTCTTCCCCCTGGAGGACAAGCAGCTCTGCATCAGGTACGCGACGGATGTGCTCGAATCCCTCGCGCGCGACTGACGCAAATCTTTATCAGAAGCGCGTTATCGAGTGATATGGAGGACGCGTACCTCAAGATCGCGGCGATCGTCATATCGGCCGTCCTGTCCGTCGAAGCGTACAAGCTCCGCTGCCTGACCAGGGACGGGGCCGTCGCCTCGTTCCTCGTCGGAAGCTGCGTCGGCGTCCTGTCTTCGCTGAACGCATTCTTCCTTCTGACCGTCTTCACCATCGCCGGATTCGCGGCGACGCTGAAGGACTTCGACAAGAAGGAGGCCGAAGGCCTCCAGGAAGGGAAGAAGGGCGAACGCACCTCCAAGAACGTCCTCGGCGTGGGGTTCCCGCCGTGCCTCGCGGTGATACTGGAATTCCTGGGGTTCCTGAGCCCGGAGCAGTTCGCGACCCTCTTCGTATCCACCATCACTGTCGCCGGGGCGGACACCATCGCGAGCGAGCTGGGGATCCGGGACAAGAAGGTGTACATGATCACCACGTTCGAGAGGGTCGAGCCGGGCGTGAACGGCGGCGTGTCCGTGTTCGGTACCGCGATATCCACGATCGCCGCGCTCCTCATCGCGATCCTCGGCTGGGGCGTCATCATGGAATCCCTGAGCCCGCTCCTGCTGATCCCGTTCGCCATGGGGGTCCTGGGGAACCTTCTGGACAGCGTCTTCGGCGCGGTGCTGGAGAATCCCGGACGCATCTCGAAGTACACGAACAACTGCTCGACCGCGCTGATCGGAGGATTCGTCGGGCTCGCGATCGTGAGCCTGATCTGAGGACTTCAGTTAATTTTATATACTTGACAGATATCCCATGTTTCGGTATGACGGCCATAGCGGCGGGGCAACACCCGGTC
>CAVJLK010000032.1:0-19367 GCA_963650175.1 Ruminococcus sp. CAG:579
CTTCAGGATCGTGACACCGTCGTTGGTGATGACGACGTCGCCGACGGAGTCGACGAGCATCTTGTCCATTCCGCGGGGTCCCAGACTGCTCCTGACAGCATCGGAGATGGCCATGGCGGCCGCGATGTTGTTGAACTGAGCGTCTTTGCCCTTCTCTCTCTTGGTTCCTTCTCTCAGGATGATTACGGGTGTGTTGCCCATTCCCATATTCGTTCCTCCGAATGATCCGATTACCGGATTTCTGAGGCGTTTATGTTAGAACTTCTATATAAGCATGACTCATTGAAGGAGAGCGGTCTACGGAGGATGCGGGGACGGATGGCTCCGGAATTCTGTAAAGTATACTTTACAAAACGGCTCGAACGAAGGATTCTGTAAAGTATACTGTACGCCTCTGCTCGAAGGACCGCATCCGGATTGCGATGCGCCCCTGTCGTCTCCCCATAAGCCAATCGCGGATGCTGACTATGCGTATCCCGTCGATCTGGTCCGCGACGTACCTGTCGAACGTGACGACGGTCTTCGGATAGTTGTCGCCGATCTCCCTCAGCGGCCTGAGCTCGCGTTCGAGGGTCTCCGGATTGGCCAGGCTCATGCACACCTGATAGTACGCCGGACTGCTCTTCGGGTCGGTGACGAAATCGATCTCCCTGTCCCCAACGGCGCACACGGCCACCTCCCGGCAGCGGTACCTCAGCTCGCAGTACACCAGATTCTCCAGGATCCCGTCCATGTCCTCCGGACGGAACGGGACGATGTGCGACCTTATCCCCAGGTCCGACGCGTAGAACTTGTCGGATGTGGCGAGGTACTCCTTGGTCTTGGAGTCGATGCGTTCCGAACGGTAGATCAGGAACGCCTCGGCCAGATATCCCAGGTAGTCCTCGACCGTCACATGGCTGATGTCTATCCTCTTCGATTTGAGATAGTCGGAGGCGTTGCGGGGCGAGGTGCGGTCGCCGATGTTCCTCATGACGTACCTCAGGAGGTTCTGGAGCCTGGCGGAACCGCGGAGCTCGTGACGGTTCCCGACGTCCTTCACGTACACCGTGTTGTATACGCCCGCTATGACCTCCGGGACGATGGCCCTGGCCGGAGTGTCCATGATCATGGCCACCGCGGGGAGGCCGCCGTAGCGGATGTACTCGTTGAACAGCACGTCCTCGGCGATCCCCTTGCGGAAGACGGTGTATTCGAGGAAGGTCAGCGGCTGCACATGGATCTCGATGTCCCTCCCGGACAGGCGGGTGGCGATCTCGGACGAGAGCATCTGGGAGTTGGATCCCGTGATGTACACGTCCGCATGGGCCTCGAAGAACGACGATATCGAGACCTCCCAGTCCTCGACGTTCTGGATCTCGTCGAAGAACAGGTACTTCCCGCGTCCAGGGACGACGCGCGACGTCACGTAATCGGTGAGTTCGCGATGATCCTTAGGGAGGTCGGCGGAATCCTTGTCGAAGTCCAGTGCCAGGATGTCGTCCTGCGATACTCCGCACGAAATCAGCTCCTCCCTGAACGAGCGGAGGATCGTGGTCTTGCCGCAACGCCGGATGCCCGTGAGGACCTTGATGAACGGCGCATCCTTCGAGGCGCGGAGCTTCGCGAGATAGTGCTCTCTGGGGATGACGTCCCAGTCCTCAATCTCTGTCATATTGTAAAGTATAATTTACTGATTCATAAATTTATCCAATTCTGTAAAGTATACTTTACAATCCTACATCGGAACGCCTGGCTCTGCGCACGGCCCTCCTGATGTCCGCACCCTTCATCTCGCCGGGCATGGCCTCGACCATCCTCCCGATGAACCGCTCGTCCCCCTCACATACCGCCATCGAGAGGTCCCTGAGGACACCGTTTGACATCTGGAAGTTGTATCTCCTCAGATACGGGTACAGTGCGAGCCTGTGCCTGTCGAAGTCCGCCCGGAAACCCAGGTCGTAGTTCTCGTCCAGCCATGCCATGAACCGTTCCCGGAGGCGGTCGTCCGCGACGCAGTGGCGGACGGAGTCCGGATCGAATACGCGGTTGACCCTCTCCCAGCCGTCGATCAGCGCCTTCAGATGGGCGTCGGAGCGGGCCGGGCCGACGGCGTTGAACGAGCAGTGCGCCAGATAGACGTCCCAGGCGGGGGCGCGGCCCTCGACGCGCTCGAAGGGCTTCGCGTTCACTGCGTGGAGGAACACCTTCTCCTCCTTCTCGCATTCGAAGTGCCCCAGGACCGGCCCGAGCAGATCGCCCGGACGGACCAGGCGGCCGTTGTCCAGATCCACCGATACGAAGGTCGGGCGCTCGTCGGAGTAGATGTCGAACAGGTCTCCGATCATGCTCCGGGAGTACATCCGCGGGATGGCCATCCCCACGTTGATGTCCCCCGCCCACGACGCCTTCTCCTCCAGCATCCTCCTCACGAACCCGTCGTAGCATTCCACCTTCTCGGTCCGGCTCCTGCCGTCGAATTCGACGATCGGCATGACGTACACGTCGTTGCTGCGGCAGGTGAGCAGGGAATTGAGATGAGCGTAGTCGGAATCGGCGAGCCTCTCGTTCTCCCTGACGCGGAGCTTCACGATCAGGACGTTGACCGCGCTCCGGTCCACGAATCCGGAAGCGGAGAGGACGTACCGGTACTGCGTCTCGCGGTCGCCGCTCAGCTCCCTCAGGAAGGACAGGGGCGTGTCGAGGTAGCACTCGTTCAGCGCGCCCCTGCACTCGTCCGTCTCCGCGGTACGGATGTCGACGGTCGACTCCATGCACTTGGAGATGCGGTCCGACGATGCCGGACCGGCCCTCAGCCTGACGTTGCGGAGGAGGGAGTCCGTACCGCTCTCCGCCATCCGGACGTCGCATATGTCGTATCTGCCGACCATCGAGCGCCCTCCGCGATCGGCTCCCCCGAACGGAGCTTGCGCTCGAACTCGTCCTTCGGATAATCTGGCAGGGGGATCCCGTCGTAGACCGCCTTGGAGTTCAGCCTGTCGAAGAACCTCATGGGGACGGGGCCGGGGTAGAAATGGTACTCGAGGGCGGCGAGGCTGCGGTCGCGGATGCCCGCGACGGCGTCCGCCAGCCTCCCGATGCCTGGAACCATGCGGGCATCGGCGCATTCGTTCATGGCGAGACCCTTCAATCCCTCGCCGTAGTCGGTGAGCGCGTACCCCCTTCCGGCCTTCCGCAGTATGCCCGCGCAGGCCATCTCCCTCACGGCCTCGTCGATGCCGTCCGAATAGCCGTCGCAGAACCTCTGCCCGACGGCCTCCGGGTCGTACACGTCGAGCAGGAGATGGGAGAGGATCTGGAACCGCGACTTCGGCAGCGGGACGTCCCCGTCCGCGAGGAGGAGGACGACCAGGCCGGCATCCGTCAGCTCGTCGTAGTCCGATTCCATCATCCGCGTCTCATTGTCATCCATCCGGCATCGCCTCGGACCGTGACCGTCTCGAACCTGACCTCGGCCGTCCCGTTCTTGAAGCATATCCCGATCAACAGGACCTCTCCGGAGAACTCCGTGCGATAATCCGCATCGCGAATCTGCTCCAGAGCAGCGTCCGCTCCGGCGGCCGGATCCTCTCTGACCCCGGCGATCCTGATGCCCATCACCATCCCCAGTCCCCCTTGGGTCTTCGGGACCAGGACGGCGTCGAACCTCCTGTAATCGGCCCTGCGCCCGATCCTGACCGTGTACCTCCTGCGGAGGGCCGCCAGGAGGACGACGACAGCCATCTCGCGGGGGTTCTTCGGCGCCTCGCTGGTACGTTCCAGGTAATCATCGGTCGTGAGGAACCCCTCGAGGAGGCTGGCTATCCACTTCGCATCCCCTTCCAGGACGGCCTGGTTGAATTCCATGAGACCCGCTCCGGTCATCGGCTTGACCTCCCCGGATGTGCGCCCGATGGCGCACAGGACCTCCTTGTTCGGTATCCGGACCTCGTAGCGGTCGTCCCCTATTGGAACGGCGTTCAGATACCCGGTCATGGCCATGAGGCTGAACACGGACCTGTCCGAAGCGTACGGGTCGCCGAACATCAGGGAACGGTCGAGTTCCATCCGCACCGCATTCCCGAGGACCAGGTCGGTGATCGCGGATATGTTCGTGTCGTCGATGCGGGTGAGAAGGTCCCTCATGATGCGATCCCCGCCGGAGTCTATCCAGTACGAGTCTGGTTCGCACCTGTTCCGGATGTACGTCATGATGCAGAACGGACTGTACACCCTGGCATCGCCGAAGCGGTATCCGTCGTACCATTCCCTGACCTCGTCCAGCTTCCCCTCGTGGCCGTAGTACCTCAGAGCCTCTCCGACCTCCGATTCCGTGAATCCGAACCTCTCGCCGGGATCGTCGGAGAGGACGCCGTTCACGGAGACGAGGTCCAGATCGCAGAGGCTCTGCGGAGCGATCTGCATCACGCCGGTCATGTACGCCATCTGCAGGTTCCGATTGGTCTCGAGCGTCGAACGGAGGAAATCGCCGAGGAAATCGAGCGTTCTCCTGTACGATTCGTTCCCGAAGTTGTCGGACACTGCGTTGTCGTACCCGTCGATCAGGATTATCGGCCTCTTCCCCGTGGATTCGAATATCGCCTCGGACAGGTCCTGCATGGACGTCGCGAGGAAATCCTCTTCGACCTCCAGCCTCGCGACGGATCTGTAGAATTCCGCGAAACAGGGATCGGCGTCCGGCCCGTCCAGCAGATATCTGTGTGAATCGAATGCGAATGCGACGGCATCACGCATCATGTAGATGAACGAGTCGTAATCACGCGCCCCCGTATCGTTCAGGTTCAGACGGATGACCGGGAAGGCGTTCTTGTACCTCTCGAACTCGGGATACTCGGAGATCGCCAGCCCGTCGAACCACGTGTTGCCCTTGTACTCGATGTTGAAGAACGCGTCCAGCATGGAAAGATTGGTGGTCTTCCCGAACCTGCGGGGACGCGTGAACAGATAGGCACCCCTGTCGTTGAATTCGAGGAGATCCTTGATCAGGAGCGTCTTGTCGACGTAATACATGTCGTTCTCGCGGAGATCCGCGAACGGCATCCCGCCCAGGTCTATCTGCTTCATGCCATCAATAATCTGTCTAGCATTGATAAGTTTTTACATAGAGAATTCTATTCAGCATTGCGTAATACGAACTGTACTCCACGAACGCAGTGACCTATCGACGGATTCGGTCTATCACAGTCTCCGGATGATCCCGAACGACCGAATCGGACCGTCTCGATGTCCGCGGTCGATATGGCATTCGTTCCTTCGCGAATGCCACTTTGACCGACTTCTGCCTGATGCCCAGGCCCACCCGGACCGCATCCTCGGAATACCCGTTCCCGTCGATCTGCGCCAGGGCCTTCCCGGCCAGGGATGCGAGGTCCGCATCGGGATCGTTCCAGAGCCAGACGCTGCAGGATGTGCAATTGACCGCTTCGAGACATACTGAATCCGTCGCCGTTCATGACGGAGTCGATCCTGATCCGGGGGACTTTCTTCCAAAAACTCATCCCCATGAGGATCACGCGACCCTCCATCCCGTCGTAATACTTCTGATCATGTATCTGCTTGAAGGCTTCATCCACACGGGCTTCCAGATCAGCCTTCTTCTTGGCGACTTTCAATTCCATGATCATATACGGATTTCCACGGTCCTTCGGGCTCAGGAATATATCCACCCTCCCAAGTCCTTCGGGGGCCTCGACCTTCACCCTGTAGCTGTTGGACAGCGCGTGGACAAGCGTCATCACGACGGCCTGATAGGTGTTCTCTTTTAGACTCAGATAACTGCCTGCGGACAGGATCCTGATCAGAGACTTCTCCATGGAGGTGGCATCCTCTTCGAGGATGGCTTTGTTGAACCTGACGAAATCGTCCATTTCGATCGGATACACCCCGTTGATAAGCTTCCGCACGAGCTTTCTGACCTCCTCGTTCGGGATCGACAGCTCGTACAGAGTGTTGCCTTGGACATCCGTCTCTTCCGTCAGTACGGCTTTGAGGTAGCCCGACATGACCATCAGGCTGTACAGCGGCTTTCCTGATTTCCGAATCGCATCGTACGGGAACGCATCCATGAGATCGGACTTGATCGTCCCGCCTGTGATCAACTTCATGATCTCGGTGTATTTCTCCTCTGTTATGCTCTCCAGGAGGTAGTTGATGAGCACATCCTGTCCGCTGTCGACCCAGTACGCCTTCTCCACGCAACCCTGGTCGATGAAGTACATGATGCTGTATGGATTGTACACCTCGGCGTTCCCGAAGCGGTATCCGTCGTACCATTCCTTGGCAACATCGAATTTGTCCTTGTAACCGAATTCCGCAAGTGCCTTCTTGACCTCGGATTCTGTGAAACCGAACCTCTCATCCGACCTCTTGGAAAAGACATTGTTCACGACGATGTTGTTCAATCCGGAGAATATCGTCTGCTTGGCTATCTGCATCACGCCTGTAACGTACACCATCCCTCTGTTGGGATTGCCCTTGATGGAGGCGTACATGAACTTCGCCAGGAAGGACATGATCTTCCCGTGGGGCTCCTCCCCGAACGTATTGGTGACGGCCCTGTCGTACTCGTCCATGAGGATGATGGGCGACACCCCGTGATATTCGGTAAGAGCCTCGGACAGATTACTCACCGAGAACTTCAGCATGTCCTTACTTAGAGAGGCCTTCTCATCCCCGAATATCCTGAAGAGATCTCTCATGGTGTCCGACAGCCCGGGCCATTCCAGAAGATACCTGTGGGGCCTGAACGCCTCGGCTACAGCTCTGCGCAGTCCTCCGCGGAATTCCCTGAAATCGTCCGCATCGGTGTTCCCGAGGTCGAGATGGATTACCGGAAACGCGTTCTTGTACTTCTCGAATTCCGGATGTTCCGAAATCGCCAGCCCGTCGAACCACGTGTTGCCCTTGTACTCCATATTGAAGAACGCGTCCAGCATCGAGAGGTTGATGGTCTTCCCGAATCTGCGCGGACGTGTGAACAGATAAACCCCCCTGGGGTCGCCATCGAGGATGTCCGCTATCAGGAGAGTCTTATCGACGTAGTAATAGCCCTCCCTGCGGAGCTTCGCAAAGGACATCCCCCCGAGGTTTATCAGTTTCATGCAACCCATAACCCATCACGCAGTCATAAGCGTTCCCAAAGCAGGCCCCGCCCTCCGCCGTCGGTAGTCCAGGAACGGGACCAGGTTGCATCCCCTGCACGCGATGCACAGGGTCCCGCACGTGCGGGAATCCAGACCATTCTCCTCCTCGATCCCCTTGAGCATCATCCCGAGCCTGGCGAACCTCTCCGGATCCGTCTCAGGTATCGGTCCGAGGGCGGCCTCCGCCCTCCCCCTCTCCGAGGGCTTGACCCTCCTGTGCTTGAGGTCGCAGAGGACGCCGAGCTCCGCCATCCTCCTCATGACTCCCTCGATCTCGGCGTCGGTCTCCCCCAGGCCGGCGCACAATCCGGTGGACACTTTTCCTCTTCCGAACACCTCCACGGCGTCCTCCAGGCAGCGGACCGTCCCGTCCAGGTCCTGGTCCGGGTGGAGGTAGGAGAATATGCGGGGCACGGTGGAGTGGATGTTCAGCCTGAACTCGTCCAGGCCGGCCTCCTTCAGACGTGTGAGATCTTCCATAGGGCAGGGCTCGTAGCTCAGACCGATGGGGAGGTCGGGGTAGGATCCGCGGATTGTGCGTATAGAACGGACGCAGTCGTCGAGGGGGATGCCGTCGGAGGTCCCGACGGAGATCCCGCGCACGGTGCCGGTCGCGACGAGATCGTTCAGGCGTTGCATCATATCAGCGTCGGACATCGATGGATCCAACCTTATGTTGGCCTGGTAGGGGGAGTGGCAGTGCTTCTCCACGATCCCGACGCCTTCGACCAGGGGGACGCCGTCCTTCAGGATCTGGTATCCGTCGTCGGCTTCCACGAGCTCGAACTCCCCCTCCTTCTCGGAGTAGGGCTTGGCGAGGCGGGTGCCGCCGAAGGAGAGGGTGAACCTCCCGGTTCCGTCGCCCTTGGGCTCCGCATAGGGGTGGGAGAATCCCTCGGGGACCTTCACGGTCCCTCCGAGGATGAGGATCGATTTGATCCGGAGGTCGTCGGGGACTGATTGGATATGATCGGCAGGAGTCATGTCCGAGGAATCGCGGTTCGGCGTAAAAGGGATGGCGTGGGGGACGTCGCCGACGCCCCCAGGACCTCCCGTTGCTGCGCAGGAGGATGTACAGGAAGAACGGCCCTCCGAACAGTGCCGTGACGGACCCGACCGGCAGATTGACCGCGGATATCCCCTGGGAGATGCAATCGGCCAGCAGCGTGACCAGCGCCCCCATGGCGGCGGATGCGGGCAGGAGGATGCGCATGTCCGACCCCATGATCATCCTGCACACGTGCGGCGCTATGAGCCCCACGAAGCCTATCGGCCCCGTGAAGCTCACCGACGTCGCCGTCATGAGCGAGACGATCACCAGGACGACCAGGCGCCCTTTCCACGGGTCCACTCCCAGCGTCGTCGCCTGGCGGTCGCCCATCGAAAGGATGCCGATGCGACTCGACGAAGCGAAAATCGCCGCGATCGCGACCGCGGTGGCCACGGCCACCACGCCGACGTTGTCCCATGTGGCCCTGCCGAGGGTCCCGACGCTCCAGGAGTAGGTCTCCGCCAGGTCGTTGGGGTCGGCCAGGAGCTTCATCAGGGAAGTGGTCGAGGAGAAGATGAACATCACCGATATTCCGATGAGGATCGCCATGTCCGGGGACACCTTCCTGAACCTCGACACCAGGAGTATGACCGCGATCGGGATGAGCGACATGATGAAGGCGTTGGCCACGATGGACGACCTGTACGACAGTCCCGGGATCAGGCACGCGCCGTAGAGGATAACCAGGGTGGCTCCGAAGGACGCCCCGGACGACACGCCGGTGGTGAACGGGTCCGCCAGAGGGTTCCTCAGCATCCCCTGCATGCACGCCCCCGACACCGCGAGGCCGGCGCCGACCAGCACGCCCATGAGGGCCCGCGGGACCTTCAGGTCCCACACGACGTAGCGCTCTATCTCGGAGACGTCGTTCCCGACGATGCAGTCGTACAGCACCTCGAACGCGCGGAGGAAGGACATCTTGAACTGCCCGACGGTCAGCGAGAACACCGCCAGCACTGCCGCGGCGACCGCCATCGCGACGATGCACAGGACCCTCCTGCGACGGACCGCGACGTATCCGGAATGGACATCGGAGTACCTTTCCGATACCATCGGACCGTCCCCCTGCCGCTCTTCATGTTCATGACCAGCAGGAGGAACACGAATCCCCCCGCGAACGACATGACGATCCCCACGGGGATCGAGCCCTTGGACATCAGACGGGCCACGAGGTCCGCCGATATCATCACCAGCGCGCCCAGGGCCATGGAGGCCGGGATGAGG
Organism: Ruminococcus sp. CAG:579; assembly: GCA_963650175.1. Classification (GTDB taxonomy): domain Archaea; phylum Thermoplasmatota; class Thermoplasmata; order Methanomassiliicoccales; family Methanomethylophilaceae; genus Methanoprimaticola. The sequence goes on from CAVJLK010000032.1 coordinate 9,418, forward strand.
TACCTGTTGTCGGAACCGATGACGAACCTCGCCGCGTGGGGCACGATGAGTCCTACGAATCCTATGATCCCGGTGAACGATACGACGGACGCCGTCATGAACGCCAGGATGACGAGGCAGAGCCTGCGGAAGCCCTGCACGTCCAATCCCAGGCTGTGGGCGCCCTCGTCCCCCAGAAGGAGGAGGTTGAGCCTGCCCGCCAGGAGCATCATGACGACCATCCCTGCCAGGGAGACCGTCGCCATGAACGGGATCTGGTCCCAAACGGCGTTCCCCAGACTCCCGACCTGCCAGGCGTACGCGGCGGCGAGCTTGCTCTCGTCGGCCGCGACCATGATTATGGTGGTCAGTGCGTTGAACATGTAGGATATGGCCGTTCCGGCCAGGATCATGGTCACCGGGGATGCGCGCACGCGCGACGATATCGCTATGACGATGAACGCCGGGATCAGGCTGCCGATGAAGGCGTTGGTCACTATGGCGTAGTCCTCGGCCACGGCGGAGAACGAGAACCCGACGACGACCGCCGCCACCGCGCCGAAGCAGGCGCCCGACGAGATCCCGGTGGTGTACGGGTCCGCCAGAGGGTTCTTCATCATACTCTGCATGATGACCCCGCCCAGGGACAGGGACGCCCCGGCGACTATGCCCATGACGATGCGGGGCATGCGGATCTCCCACACGATGAAGTCGTCCCACCATGCGGAGGAGTCGTACTCGTACGTCGCGCCGCATATGTGGTCCCACACCAGCCCGTAGACGCGGGCGAACGGTATGGACCTCTCCCCCAGGGACAGGGCCAGGCCTCCGACGGCGATCACGGCGATGCAGCATCCTATGATGAACATGGTCTTCATCGAGACCGAGCGGGCGTACTCCCGCCGCAGGTCCGAGCCGGAACCGATGCCCTGATTAATGGGAATCAAGCCCCCTGAGTGCCCTGGCGGCCTCGTCGAGGAGGTAGAGGGCGCCCGTCGCCAGATAGGCGGGGCGGGGGATCGTGTGGAGCGGCATCCTGTCGTCCAACCCGATCCCGATCCCGGCGCGGCAGAGGCCGCGCTCCTCCCTGGACCTCGCCGTGGAGGAATCGCAGAACAGCATGTCCGCGACCAGGCTCCCGTCGTCGAGGGCCTCCGGGCACCCCATACCCTCCAGCATCTCCCTTACCTCATCCAGCAACTCCGGGTCGGATTCGTCGAGAACGATGGATTTGGGGACAGCCGCCAGATATCCGCGGAGCCAATGAGTCAGCGCGAGGACGACGGAGGGCAACCCAGCGACCGCGAACGTCATCCCCCTGAAACGGCTGGCGATGCCGATGGAGCCCATGAACGCGTCGAAGACGACGCGCTCCTTCTTCGAGATGTAATCCAATGCGGCGGACGGGTCCGCGCCGACCGCCTCCCCCAGCTTCAGGACGAGGCTCCTCGCGGACTCGAACCCTATGGCGGCCCCGAAATCGCTCTCTATGCACGGGATCCCGTGGATCCTCCGGATGATCTCCGCCTGACGGCGGGACATGTCCGGGCACAGCGTGATGCACGCCTCCGCTGCGCCGATATCCCTTATCTCGGACATGGAGCACCCCGCGCCGAGGATGCAGTTGGCCTCCAGACCCATCAGTTCCAGGATGTGCGAGATCTCCTCGCGGACGGCGGTCCAATCGCGGTCCATGACCGAGAGGCCGAGGACGTTCACCGCGCCCCTCCTCTTCGGCGCATCCCTCTCCGAGAACCGTTCGACGATCCCTGCCAGGGTGATGTCGAACCCCTCGGTGGCGGTGCGGGAGATCAGCCACTCGTCCAGATACACCGCCTTCCCTCCCAGCCCGGCCTGCCCTATCACGGAGCCGCAGTCGTCCCCGATCAGGGACGCCCCCGGCGAGCAGACCACGGCGATCAATCCGCACTCGAACGAGTCTGTGACCTCCAATCCCGCGCGGAGCTTCTCCGCCGACCCGCAAATGTAGTCGTCCCAGTCCTCGTAGCTCCCGGGTATCCGGGGATGCCCGAAGAAGAACGGGACGTTGTAATCGTAGGCGCCGTCGGACCCCAGACGGGGGTATACACGGACGGCGTCCAGCATGTGGTAGAGCCTGCACCCTCCGGGACCGTGCAGGAAGACGCGGGCGTCGGATATCCCCTCGACCGCCATCAGGGAGGCGGTGAAACCGTCCGGGACGGGCCTCATCCGCATTCCCTCCATCCCTCGATGCCAGTCGGGGCCTTGAACGAATTGCACACCCTCTCGCCCATAGGATAGACGTCATCCATCCCGTACCCCAGACGGCTGGTCCTCACGTACCTGCATCCGAGGTCGGAGATCAGGCCCATGTCCCCCACTATGAGGTCGGGCTCCAGACGCTCCGTGTCCGCGACGAGGGCCTCCATGGAATAGCCCGGGACGATCGTGTGCCCGTTCGTGCGGACGCCGGGGCCGCCCATGCCTATGAAGAGGACCTCAATCCCCATGTCCGTCAGGAGATCTGCTATCCAGCCGACGTCCCTGCCCATGATGCTGCATATTATGGCGCGCCTGCCGTCGAGACGGTGCGACGCGATGAAATCCTCGTATTCGGAGGCCAGCCTGGATTTCTCGGATCCCGCGACGTCCTCCATGCCGAAACGGGCGCCCATGCGGTCCAGCCATTCGACGCATTGCCTGTACCCCACGGGCATGGCCTCCACGGGGATGTCGCGCCCCGCCCTGGAGCGTATCGTATCGGCGATACCGCGGGCGTTGGCCGATTCCGACGTCAGGACGATCATCCCCGAGCCTGGCATTCCCCGCACATCGTCGATGCCCCCTCCCATGAGGAACTCGCATCCGACCTCCAGACCGAAGAGGCCCAGCATCCTGCGGAGCGTTTCCACGTTGGCTTCCGTGCGCTTGTCGAACTGCGTGCCGCGGACGACCGCGACCTTCTTGGGATCGACTTCCGCGTCCGGGTCCATGATGCCCGCGAGCTCCGACATCGCCATGGCCTCGCCGTCGCGGTAGTCGCCGGACATGTTCCCCTGGGTGTCGAGATAGATGAACCTGCATCCGTCGTGGAGCCTTCCATACCTTTCCAGGATGCCGTCCACGTCGTCGCCGATTATGGCCGGGACGCAGCAGGTAACGACGAACACCGTCCGGAACCTTCCGACGGTCTCGTCCAACGCCCGGACAAGCAGCTCCTCCCCGCCCGATATCGATGCGCTCTCGTCCATCCCCGTCACGAACACGTTGTCCGCTCCCGGCGATCCGTGCGCCATCCTGTCGAATATGTACCCGCAGCTCAGCGGACCGTGGACGACCACAGCGCAGTCCTCGATGGGGACGAGGGTGGAGAACGCCCCCCTGGCCGCGCAGCTCCTCTTGATGTCGCACTCCCGGGGGACCTTTCGAGACGGGACGTACCCGTCGGCGGTCCTGACGGTCAGCTCCTTCCCGGCCGCCAGCTCGAACAGGTTCTGGTCGTCGAGGGGTCTGGGTGTGGTCATAGTCTCCGGATGGGCCGATGCGGATTCTATCGCATCCGCCAGCCCCCTCAGGGCCGATACGGCCGGGGAATCGGGATGCAGTTCGGAAACGAGACAATTACTGGACTCCGCCTCCTCGAAGACGGGGTCGCGCGGGATGCAGGCGACGATGCGGGTCCCCGTGTGCTCGGCGAACCTCTCCACCGTTGCATCCTCGTCCGGGACTCCCCTGCGGTTGAGGACGAGACCGATAAGACGCGGTCCGTCCCTGTCGAAGTTGAGCAGTCCCCTCATGATGTTGTTCGCCGCGTACAGCGACATGAACTCGCCGGACGTCACGATGACGATGCCGTCGGAGTTCTCCGCCCTCATGGGGACCGCGAACCCTCCGCACACCACGTCCCCCAGGACGTCGAACACGGTGTAGTCGCACGGCACCCCGCCGATCCCCATGGACGACAGCTCCGAGAAGGAGGTCAATACCCCTCTCCCGGCGCATCCTATGCCCGGGGCGGGGCCCCCGCATTCTATGCACCTGACGCCGCCGGCGCCCTCCGCCATCACATCCGATAAATTACGGGAGGCGGGAGGGACCGATTTGAGATAGTCGAGGACGGTGGTCTGCACCCTTCCCCCCAGCAGGAAGCGGGTGGAGTCGTGCTTGGGGTCGCATCCGATATGGGTGACCATGCGCCCCCTCTCCGACAGGAGGTACGAGAGGTTGGAGGACACCGTCGATTTGCCTATGCCCCCCTTCCCGTAGACGGCCACGCGGAACATCGCCTGACCTCCTCCAGCCTGGGGTCGCGGAGGATCACGTGCGGTCTGCCCTGATCCTCGATCACGACGGACTCCACCCCGTAGACGGAACGGATGTTGTCCTCGGTGATGACCTCCTCCGGAGGTCCGTAGGCGAACACCCCGCCGTCCTTCAGCATTATTATCGAATCCGAGTACTTCGACGCCAGGTTGAGGTCGTGGCAGATCATCAGGACGGTGATCCCCCTCTTCCTGGCCAGGTCCAGCATCATCATGACGACGTCCAGCTGGTACCTGATGTCGAGATTGGCGGTTGGCTCGTCCAGCAGGAGGATCCTGGAGTCCTGCACCAGACCCCTGGCCAGCGCCACCTTCTGGTACTGGCCGGCGGACAGCTCGTCCGTGCTGCGGAGCGCCAGGTCGAGGATGCCGAGGGCGTCGAGAGCCTCGTAGGCCTTCTCGAAGTCCTCGTCCCTCGTCTTGCCCCCGTTCACCGGATGCCGTCCCATGAGGACGGAGTCCAGGACGGTCATGGGGAACGCGTCGTGCCCGGTGTACGAGACGTAGGCTACGACCTTCGCCAGTTCCTTCAACGTGTATTCGCCGACGTCCCTGCCCTCGATCCCCACCGAGCCGCCGGTGGGGACCAGGATGCGGTCCATGCAATGGACCAGGGTGGTCTTCCCGACCCCGTTGGGCCCGATTATCGATATCAATCCCGGACCCTCGATCGTCAGGGATATGCCCCTGAGGATCTCGTCGCCCTGCCTGTACCCGAAACGCAGTCCGTCGGTCTCTATCATGTTATCTTGAGATAAGGGGCGGGCCCCGACGGACCCGCCGTGTTTTCAAGCCTTGACCATGTCCTTGCTGACCACGAACACGCCGTCCTTGGTGACGTCGTACTTCCCGCTGAGGGCGCTGACGTACTCGTCGACGAACTCCTGGTTGGCGTTCGAACCGAAGTCGGTGCCGAAGAGGTCCGGGTAGTAGATGGTGGCCATGTACGCGAGCCTGACGCAGACCGGGACGGATCCGTTGATGAAGTACACCTCCCCGTCCTTGTACGCGTCCATCTTCTCGAAGTAGAGGCAGTACTTGTCCCACAGGGCCTGGGCGTCCTGGGCGCCGTATCCGACGGATGCGCGGTTGGTGATCACGTCGGGGTCGTAGTTGTAGATCCAGGTGGCCCCGTCCCCGACCTTGTGGTTGCTGTTCTCGGACATCGGCCAGTCGGCGATGTTCTTCGCTCCGGCGAGGGTGGTGATGGTGTTGTCGATATGACCCGTCCCGGCGACCCAGGTGGTCATGAAGGCGGCCAGGCAGGTGGTGCGCTCGCTGTCCTTGAGGTTCCCGACCTTGGAGTTGATCGTTTCCATGATGCCGTCGGAGAATGCTACGAACTTCTGGGTGGACTCCTCGAGTCCCAGCAGGTATCCGGTGGTGAGCATCGCCTGGGCGTACTTCCCGGCGTCGGAGATGGCCATCCTGAGGACGGGGATCCCGGCCTTCACGAACTGGTCCTCGTTGCTGATCATGTTGCCCATGGTGTCCGTGACGATGGCGTCGATGGAGGTGGTCTTGCGCACCTCGGCGACCGCGTCGATGTCGACGACGGGGGCCGAACTCCCCACGACGGGGAGCTTGGCGAAGTCGGCGTACAGGGTCTTGTCGCCGCTGTATCCAGAGTTCACCGCGACGACCTTGGACGTCGCGCCCATGCAGAGCAGGCTGGTGTAGACGTCCGCGATCCCGGCGGCCACGATATTGCCGACAGGGTAGTCGATGGATTGCGTCTTGTTGTTCCCGTCGACGAAGTAGATCTTCATGCTCTCCCTGTTGACCATCTTCTTGACCCACTCGACATCCGCCTGATCGACCTTGCCGTCGTTGTTGGCATCGGCGTAGGGGTAGTCGTTCTTCCAGTCTATGTCGTTGGTCTTGTCGCCGTCATTGTTCACTTCGATGATGTGCTCGATGAACTTCACGTCGTTCTTGTCCAGGACGTCGTCGTTGTCGGCGTTCCCGAACACCTGGAGGCGTCCTGTGACGGTCCTGTCCTCCAGCTTGTCATCGTCCCCTCCTCCGATGACCAGATACGCCCCGACGGCCGCCACCACGAGGATGACGACGACCAGGGCAGCTATGATCTTATTGTCTGCCATACATTCACCAGTTGGATGTATAATCCGACGCGAATCATCAAGTTCTTGTATATAAGAAGGATACAATCGACGGAGAACGATTAACGGAATCCTTAATCGTGCTCCTCCGGAATCGCAGGAAACCGCTTCATCGCGTCGATAACCGTCATAACCGCTTCGGGGTCGGAGAGATGGTAGTACATCTCCTTCCCGCACCTGTAGGATCCGATCAATCCCGCCTCCTTCAAGGCCTTCAATGCCTGGGAGACGAGGGGCGCGGAGAGCCCGCTGACCTCGGAAAGACCGCTCACGTTGGTGTCCGACACGGCCAGGATGTTCAGCACCGTCATCCGGTTCGGATTGGATATGGCCTTCGCGCGCTTCAGGACCAGGGGGTCCGGACGGATCCTGTCCAGGAGGTCCGGCGTCACCGGCTCCGCGACGGCCGCGGGCGCGGAGCGGAGGGGCTTGACGGCCACCAGGGTGTAGTCCATCGGGAGGTTCAGGTACCCGGACGAGAACATCGCCCTGTACGGGTTGTCGTCGGTGCATTCGAGCCTGGAGATGCCCATTCCCAAGCCGAGGAGGGCGGAGACGTCCCACGCCGGCCTCCGATAGTGGCACAGGGGGAGCTCGGGGGTGATCCTGTGGATCACATCCATGTCGACTTCGTCGATGTTGGTCCTGCCGTAGACCCCCTTGGGCTCGACCCCGATCATATCCCTGTACTCGAAGAAGCGGCCGTAGTCGGGATCGTGGCGGGCCAGGTGGTAGTTGCTGTCCATGATCACGAGATGCCCCCCGGGCTTGAGGACGGAGACCCATGAACGCAGCGCCTTCACGGGATCAGCGGACAGCCACAGGGCGCTGTCCGCGGTGATCATGTCGAAGGACTCGTCCTCGAAGGAGAGCCTGTTCATGTCCATCCTCACGCAGCGTATGCCCAGGTTCTCCTTGTCGGAGAACCTCTGCGCGTAGTACAGCATCCTCTCGGAGGTGTCGATGGCGGTGACGTCGTGGCCGCGCCTGGCGGCGACGACGGCCATGTGACCGCATCCGGTGGCGACGTCCAGGACGCGCCCCCTCCTGCCGGGAGGGATGATGGAGTCGAAGAGGGCGTCGTAGTAGGATGTGTTCCTCAGAAGGAGGGTGGTGGCGTGGTTGTAGCCCCTGCTCCTGGAATCCCAGTACCCGTCTATGCGCGCCTGGAGGTTCGGGTCGTCGTTCCTGGCGGAGAGGCCGTAGGGGTCGTCGGAGTCGAGGAGCACGTCGGATGGGATGGAGGCGGGGCGATATGGCGTTGACGGTCCGATCAGAGAATGTCGGGTTCCGAGCGTGGGTTCGAAGAGTGAACTTTGGTTCAGGGGCTGAAGGTGATATCGGAACCTTAGACCGAGAGTCTGACGTCATGGACGGAGCATGAGTTCATGGACCGAACATACGTTCGGCCGTTGAACGTGACCTGTGGAAAGACCTGGATCGGATCCGGAGATGACACGATGGGAAGGAGGGACATACGGAGGAGACGAACGTTCCGTAGGTTCACCGGTGTTCGGTCCGAAGAGCGAGAAACATGGTGTTTCTTGTACATCGAATCCGAGCGGAACGGGTCGGAGGTCAAATAAACGGAGGGATTGAACAGGGAACAGAGAGGACGGAACGCTCCCGGATCGGTGGGAACCGGGATGGGAGATGAAACGGGAGGTCCTCTCGGAACGAACCTGGACCCGGGAGGGTCCGGGAGGCATACATACATGAATGCGAACAAAAGCGAATTCGCCGGGGGGGGGGGGGCCAAGCAGGCCTCGAAGCTCCTGGCGGCAATGGCAATCCTCGCCGTCGCGTTCGTCGTTCTGGCAGCCGTTCCGGCGGCCCTGACGGACAGCGATGCTGCGACGGAGTATACGGTTAAAATCGCCGCGAGTGGCGATGCCGACAAGCTGTTGAAGGACGCTCCGGCGGAGGAATACACCGACGGATGGACCTATACTGCTGCATCGAAGACCCTCCAACTGGGGGCCGACCTGATCCTGAACGTCACCGCAGCGGACTCCCTGTCCGATGTGCAAATCATCGATCTGAACGGACACTCCCTGAAGATCACGGGCAGCAAGGTTCTGACCCTGGCCGCCGTGACCACGATCAAGGACAGCAGCACCGCCATGACCGGATCGTTCACCGTTGCGGCCGAATCGGCCGGAGGGGTCGAATTCACCGTCGCTGCGGGTACGATCACGGCCCCGGTCAACTTCAAAAGCGGAACTGTCACCGAGAAGGCTAGCAAGGCCGTCATATCCGGCGACGCCGTCATATCCGGAGCGAAACTGGTCGGTGACTTCCAGTTCACCGAGGTCACCATGACCGATGGAGAGATTGATGCCAGCGGTGGTTCCGCCAAGATCGCTCTCGTGGGACAGACCGTCGTCTATGAGGGAGGCAAGCTGACTTCCGGTTCCTCCAATGCGCTGATTTCGTCCTCCAGCTATGTCAAGGCCGAGTTCGCGGAACCGACCGCGGACATCACCATCCTGGTTCTCCCCGCGTCCGGCGGGGTCGAGGCCGATCTGACCGTCGGGTCCGTGAGCTTCGGAGCCACGCTGACCATGAACGGTGCGAAGATATCTTATGACAATGCAGCCAAGGAGTTCAAGTCCGACAAAGCCAACACGGCCATGTCGGGTGTAATCACGGGGACCGTCAAGACGAGCAACAACCTAACCCTGGACACTAATGCCGCCAACCTGATCGCGATCAAAGGCACCGTGGATGCCACGTCGCAATTGAACGCGAACAACCACAATTTCCTGGGCAAAATCGCCGTGGTCGAAGGCGGGAAGCTGATCGTCGGCGAGACGGCGGGAAAATATACCTTCGAACAGGGAAAAATGATCAAGAACTACGGCGGAGACGTCGTGTACATCAAGGATAGCAAGGAAATCAAGGTTGACACGGTCGTCAACACCGAGACCACCTCGAAGGGGGCATACCAGAATCTCGCCTTCACGGCTGCCGAGATCGGGACCACCGTCGCGAACCTCAAGACCGCCCTGTTCGCCGCCGCGAACGCAAAGGACGACATTAAGGAGGATGCGTCGGCCACTCCCAAGGTGTCGGCGGTCGACTATCACACCGTCGATATCAGCACCAAGACCCCGACCAATGCCACCGCACCCTTCCAGGACATCACCGTTCCTGCGGGGGTGACCCTGAACCTCACTAGTGCAACTATCACGATGGCAACCGGGACCGTCCTGACCAACGAGGGAAAGATCGTCGGAGCCGGAGCCAAGGTCCAGAATGACACCGCCGTCAACGGAAAGGTCGTCTTCCAGAACAACGGCGGGTCCGTCGAGGACCTGACCATCCTGGACAACGCGTCGTCGGCCACGGCCGGTGTGAACCTGAAGAACGTGACCGGAGGCATCTACGGGGTCTCCTACATCGCCGACGGGACCAGCCAGAGCGGAGTCACAATCTCCGGATCGAGGATCGTCGGGAACGACGGCAAGACCGACTCCGATATCGCCAAGGTCGTCGCGGCCAAGGGAACCCTGACCTTCGGCGGGATCTCCGTCGAACAGAA
>CAVJLK010000033.1:0-18764 GCA_963650175.1 Ruminococcus sp. CAG:579
CCAGGTACGACTCCATCCTGCTGAACTTCCACTACCGCTCCAAGTACGAGGAGCTCATCGCGTTCTCCAACTACGCCTTCTACGGCGGGAGGCTGTACGTGTCCCCCAACGTGGAGGACCCGGAGCGCCCGCCCATCGAGGTCTTCCGCGTGGACGGCCTGTGGGAGGACAAGTCCAACAAGGCCGAGGCCAGGAAGATCGTCGACCTGCTGAAGGAGTTCTTCGCCACCAGGAAGAACAACGAGACCGTGGGGATAATCACGTTCAACTCGTCCCAGAGGGACCTGATAAGCGACGTCCTGGACGACGAGTGCGCCTCGGACCCGTCGTTCGGGAAGGTGGTCAACGACGAGATGCGCAGGTTCGACAACGGGGAGGACGTGGGACTGTTCATCAAGAACATCGAGTCCGTCCAGGGGGACGAGCGCGACGTGATCATGTTCTCCGTGGGATACGCGAAGAACAGCGAGGGCAAGCTGATGCAGAGGTTCGGATGGCTGAACAACCGCGGAGGCGAGAACCGTCTGAACGTCGCCATCTCCAGGGCCAAGAAGAAGATCATGATCGTCACGTCCTTCGAGCCGGAGGACCTCCAGGTGGACAACGTGAAGAACGACGGCCCGAGGATCCTCAAGAAGTACCTGCAGTACGCCCGCGCCGTGAGCGACGGGAACAGGGACATGGCCGACTCCATCCTCAAATCGTTCGGGGACGAGCGCTGGAACGAGCCCGACGAGATCGGGGCGTCGAAGGTCGCCGACAGGGTGTACAACGCCCTGACCCGCAAGGGCTACACGGTGGAGAGGAACGTGGGGATCGGAGGATATCAGATCGACCTGGCCGTCAAGCAGAACAACAGGTTCATCCTCGGAATCGAGTGCGACAGCCACCTGTACACCCTCCCGTCGTCCACCAGGGAGAGGGACTACCACAGGCAGAAGTACCTGGAGTCCAGAGGCTGGAAGATCCACAGGGTGTGGACCCCCGGCATGTGGAAGAACCCCGACAGGGAGATCTCCAGGATAATAGAAGCGATCGAGCGCGGGAACTGCGCCTGATCCCAACCCTTTCACGACGGACTCCGTCGCACGGCTCTGCCGGGCGACGGATCCGCCGTTCTCCCGTGGAACCAATCGGCGACGACCGGCCCCCGTCGCTCATCGAACTCCCCGTCGCGGAGCAGTCTCTCGAGGCTGTGGCCCTCGCGTATCTCCCTGTCCGTCAGATCCAGCAGAGCTGAGATGCCGCGCGAGTCCAGGCGCATGTAACAGTCGGGTCTGAGAAGCCTGTTGCTGACCAGAGACGTGTTGTGCGATGTGAAGATGCACTGGACGTCCGTCCTTCCGACGAAATGACGCAACACCTTCTCCGCCGTGTCGTAGTTGTAGTATGCGTCGAATGCGTCGAGATACAGGAACGTGACATCATCCAGATGCTTCATCCAAAAGTAGTGTAGCATCAACGCATGCATCCCGTCGGAAGCCGCGGATCCGAAATCGAGGAGACCGCGCCGGGTCCTGAAGGCCAATGTCTGTACGCCTTCGCCCTCCATGACATCGAGGTCGATCCTGCGCCCCGTCATATCCTCGAGAACCTCGCGGAATTCATCCAGGCATCCGTTGCGGACGATGTAGTCCGCCATGTGTTCCGACGATTCGGTGAGACCTATGCGCACGTTCCCGCCTCTGGGCGATCCGACATAGAGCATCCCCCTGACGAAACACATGAGTTGCGCAATAGCGGAATCCTCCGGCTGATCGGTGTTCTCGGCCACGAATCTGAGCACGGAGGACGTGCCGTCCCACGTGTCGATGCGAAGCTGACCGGCGCCATAAGCCCCGAATCCGGAATAGTCGATATCCTTTCTGTTCCTTACGAAGACATCGACACTGTCGACCTTCAGAGACTCGTACACTATGGTCCCGGGTGCCGTCTTGCGGTACTCGTACTCGACGCACCCGGGCCCAAATTGGAACCAGTACGCGAAGATCGCTTCATCCAGTTCGGAATCCCCGTTGAGGAAACCGGAACGGCGTTCCTGCCCGTCCTCCGGCGGGAAGCCGGTCAGCACCCCGACTATGTCGAACATCGCGAGACCGAGATCGGTCTTCCCGCACCCGTTGCGACCGATGACCATGCACTTGCTGACGAGACCGTTCCGAATGAGGTCCTGATGGAACCCGTAATCGTAGATCCTGGATAGGTCCATCTCCACACGGCCATTGAAGCCCCTGTAGTTCTCGACGGCGAATTTCTTCAGCATATGAATCATCGTATCTGGTTCAAGAATGAGATGACGTAATTGGTATTTCAAACCAGATGTGCAATCAGTGGATACCGAGCGTCATGATATACCCCGGCGCCGATTCCCACCCATGGATTTCATCGGACTCGCGAAGGACAGGTACTCCTCCAGGAAATACTCCGACAGACCGGTCGAGCAGGAGAAGGTCGACGCCATCCTCGAAGCCGGGAGGCTCGCGCCCACCGCCAAGAACCTCCAGCCCGTCAGGATCCTCCTGGCCGACACGCCGGAGGCGCACGCGAAGCTCAAGAAGACCGCCAACCTCTACGGCGCGCCCCTCGGGTTCGTCGCCGTGGTGGACAAAGATGTCTCCTGGACCAGGCCCTTCGACGGCAAGGACTTCGGAGATATCGACGCGAGCATCGTTCTGACGCAGATGATGTACGAGGCCCAGTCCCTCGGACTCGGGTCCGTGTGGATCGGGTACTTCGATCCGGCGGTGCTGAAGGAAGAACTCGGACTGAAGGAGAACGAGGAGGTCTCCGGGATCCTGGCGGTAGGCTACCGGGACGACGAGACGTCCAGGAACCACGGGGTCAGGAAGGCTCCCGCGAAGTTCTGGGACCGCATCTGACCGATTTAGTATATCCTAAATACTTCAACGGAGTTGACCGCGACATGGCTAAGAAGACAGTCAAGATCGAAGGCATGATGTGCGAAGGCTGCGCGAACACCGTCAAGGAAGCTCTCTCCAAGGTCCCCGGCGTCACGGATGTCGAGGTCAATCTGAAGAAGGGCACCGCCGCGGTGCAGGGCGAGATCGAAGACGAGGCTCTCGTCAAGGCCGTCGTCGACGCCGGGTTCCGCGGCACCGTCAAGCACGGACTGTTCCGATGAGGACACGCATATTCCGCGTCGGCGGGATGAGTTGCGCCGCATGCTCGAACCGCATAAACACCGCCGTCGAGGCGCTCGACGGCGTCGCGTCCTGCAACGCCAACATCGGGAACAACACCGCCACCGTGGTGTACGACGAATCCCTCGTGACCGAGGACCGCATAGCCGAGGCCATAACCAGCGCCGGATACCAGGTCATAAGCGACGACAGGTCCGAAGCGGACAGAGCGGCGCTGGAAGCGCTGGCCGTGCAGAGGAGGGACCTCGCGATAGCGATCTGCTTCGCGATCCCTCTGAGCATCGTGGCCATGAGCCATATGCTCGGGATCCATCTGGAGATAAGTGCGACCGCCCAGTGCGCCCTGCAGATCGTCCTGCTCGTTCCGATCCTCTACGCCGGACGCCGCTTCTTCCGCAAGGGATTCCCGGCGCTGTTCTCCAAGAGTCCCACAATGGACTCGCTGGTGTCACTGGGATGCACCGCATCCGTCCTCATGGGGCTGTACGGGACGTACCAGGTGGTATCCGGCGATTCGATGGCGCTGCATTCGCTGAGCTTCGACTCCGCCGGGATGATCATAGCCTTGGTGAGCATCGGGAAGTACCTGGAGGCCCGCTCGAAGTACCGGACCAACGATTCCCTCAGGAAGCTGCTGGAGATGGCGCCGGACGAGGCGACAGTAATCAGGGACGGGGTCGAATCCGTAATACCGTCCAAGGAACTGGTCCCGGGGGACGTCGTCCTGATCCGTCCAGGCGAGAAGGTGCCCACGGACGCCGTCGTCGTCGAAGGGGAGTCGTCGGTGAACGAATCCATGCTAACCGGAGAGAGCATACCGGTCACCAAGAGGGCCGGGGACACCCTGTACGGTGCGACCGTGAACGGCTCCGGGAGCCTGAGGGCGAAGGTCGAGAAGACCGGCGAGGACACAGTGCTTTTCCAGATAGCCAGGATGATGGAGATGGCCCAGGGGACCAAGGCCCCGGTGGCCGGCGTGGCGGACCGCGTGGCGGCCGTCTTCGTGCCGGTCGTGATGGCCATCGCCCTTCTGGCATGCGTGGGCTGGCTCATAGCCGGGAGGACCCCGGAGTTCGCGCTGACCATCGCAGTATCCGTCCTGGTGATATCGTGCCCGTGCGCCATGGGCCTCGCCACACCGTTGGCCATAGTCGTGGGGACCGGCGTGGGTTCTAGACACGGGATACTCTACAAGACCGCGGCGTCCCTCGAGGCGGCCGCCAATATCGATACCGTCATACTGGACAAGACCGGCACCTGCACGGTCGGCCATCCCGAGGTGATCTCGGTGTCGGCGGTCGGCAATGAGAAGGAGTTCGTTTCAGTCGTCGCGGCCGCCGAAGCGGATTCCGAGCACCCGCTGGGGGAGGCCGTCGTCAGGTACGCATCATCCGCGGGGGTTCCCGTCCCGGAGCACTCCGGATTCGAGAGCGTCACCGGAGGCGGGGTGTCGTGCCGCGTTTCCGGGATGGATGTTCTTGTCGGGAGCCGCGCGTTCCTCGAGGAGCGCGGAGTCCGGATGCCCGACGATGAGACATCATCGGACGGGGCCACCCGCATATCCGCCGCGTTCGACGGAAAATACGCGGGAACCGTGACGATCATGGACCCGATCAGACCGGAGAGCCCGTCCGCCGTCTCCTCGATAAGATCCGACGGATTGGACGTGATCATGGTCACCGGGGACAGGCGCGACACCGCAGAGCACATCGCATCCGAGCTCGGGATAACCGAAGTCAGGGCGGAGACGAAGCCGGGCGACAAGCTGGAGATCGTCAAGGACCTCCAGGTGAAGCAGAGGAGGGTCGCCATGACCGGGGACGGCATAAACGACGCCCCCGCGCTGACCCAATCGGACCTCGGCATAGCCGTCGGATCCGGGACGGACATCGCGATGGAATCGGCCGACATCGTGCTGATGAACGACGACCTCCGCAGCGTGCCAGCCTCGCTGGAGATCGGGAGGGCCGCGTTGAAGAACATCAAGCAGAACCTGTTCTTCGCGTTCTGCTACAACGCCGTGTGCATCCCGATAGCCGCGGGGCTGCCGGTCCTGCTGGGATACGACGGCCTGGTTGATCAGATGCCGATGATCGCGGCGGCAGCGATGTCGCTGTCGTCCGTATCGGTGGTGTCCAACGCCATGAGGCTCAGGTCGTTCAGTCCCGACGCTCTGAGAGACGCGCCGACGTCACCCTGAGGGTCCCGCCCTGGCTGGACCAGTCGGATTCCGAGGAGACGATCTCCAGTGGGACCGAATGCATGGGGGAATCGACGGTGAGGGATTCGTACTCCCCTCCCTCCCCCATGATGCTTATCCCGGTGCGGGCGCGGATCCTCTTCAATTCCTCCACGGCCTCGGAATCGATCACGCGACCCAGCCATTCCTTCCCGAGGCCTTCGGCGTAGCATCCGACGATGACCGACTTTATCCCGGAGTCCAGGAACTGCCCCATGAGCATGTCCTGGTCCTTCCTCCAGAGGGGGGCGATGAACTTCAGGCCCAGGTCCCCGCAGACGATGTTCATCCTGTCCCACTGGTAATCCGACCAGATTGCGCCGGACACGACGCCCTCGACGTCCAATCCCTCGAGGGCCTCGCGGAGGCCCTCCATGTCGCCCTCCTCGGTGCCGGTGCTGCGGGCGGAGACCAGCTCCTTCCCCATGGCCTCGGCCATCAGGGGGACAAGGGAGAGGTTGGGCGTGTGGAATATCCAGGACGCCGCATCTTCGGGGACGATGTTCACGAGATACGGGACATCGTGGCCCATCTGTTCGGCCAGATAGAGCGAGAACGTCGAATCCTTCCCGCCCGAGTACAGGGACGCCAGCCTCATGGATGCGGGATGCGCCGGGGCGTATATTGAGCTTCGCAAAATGAGCAGACACAACCAATTCCCACAAAAGTCATGAAAATGAGAACCCAAAAAAGATAAACTGTTATCGAATAGCTATCACAAGAATCATGTTTGACTACGACAAGGTGAACGAAGCGATTGACAGAATTGTCAAAGCGACCAATCCGCGCATCATCGTAATATTCGGCTCAGTTGCCCGTCGCGAAGCGAGGGACGATAGCGATCTTGATGTTCTTGTAGTATTCGACCGTATTGAAAACGAGACCGAGTCTTATGTCAATGTTGCTAGGCAATTCATAGGTCTCGACATCCCATTCGATATTGTGGTCATGGACTACGACAAATATCTCCGCTTCAAAGATAATGAATACTCTTTCACCCATGAGATTGTATCCACTGGCGAGGTTGTCTATGCCCAGTGACCTTGCTACTGAATTCATCAAAGCGGCTGAAGCAGATTTCAACTCTATGGAGGAATCGAGATATTTCGGTTACAGATCTGCCAACTCTGCATGCTATCATGCACAACAATACGCAGAGAAAATGATCAAAGCCAGGATGATTCAACTGGGCCATAAGACAGAACGTAGCCACAACTTGGTGTATCTAATGAGAGTATTCGAAAGCAGCCCTCAGATAGACCGTGCCTTAGAACATTGTCTGATTCTGACACGTTATGAAGCTCAAGCCAGATACCCTGATGATGTTTATACAGAGTATACTCCTGAAGATGCAGAGATTGCTTGTGAAATGGCACTTGAAATACCATACCTCATTGGAATATACGATTCGCCTAGGGAACTTTCCGAGCCACGCAGGATACAACCACAATTATCGGAACATGCTCTAAAGGACTGGTTCAAAGACTTCTTCAAAAAGTTATGAATTGTTCCCGTGCGACTAATGCAGAGTCGTCTCGCTCCTTCGTCCTCCTGGATATGGCTCCGAGGATCCGGTCGCTGAGATGGAACGACTCGATCACGTCCTTGGTGGTGCGGTCCCTCATGTAGAACCCGACCCACGCGGAACCGATAAACGTCCCCATGGTGTCGCAGACCAGGTCTGTGATGGTGTCGTACGGGCTGTACTGGGTCACCGACGACGTGAACAGGTCGGACGAGTACTCCAGGACCTCCCAGTAGACGCTGAAGGACATGGACAGCAGAGCCGTCAGGATTGCGAGCCCCCTCCCCGCGAAGTTCACCCTCCCGCCGCCGTAGTAGTGGACGCAGGATAGGGCGTAGAAGATGATCACCGCCACGACCATGGACGAGAACGTGTGTGTCAGCGTGTCGAAGTTGTCCAGAGACGTGTAGTACCCCATGGCGAGTCCCAGACCGTGGAGCCAGGGCGCGATGACGACCATGACAGCTATGGGCGCGGGGAGCTCGATGACCCCGAGGTACTTCAGGATCACCGGGGAGAGGCAGATCACGCCCATGAAGAGGACCGACACATCTGCCGACCCGTCCTTGAACCCCAATGCGAACGTGAAGACCCCGAACACGATAGCCATGGCATCGACGGCCGTGACCCTGCGAGAGATCATGGTTCCGCCCCCGGGAGGAAGTCGGTCTTGTCGCGGCCGCGGAGCCTGATGTGCAGGAGGACGGCCATGACCGCCGACACGACGGTCGACGCCACCGGGGCGATCATCAGGATCGCGTTGGTGTAGATGTCGCTGTCGTAGAAGTCCTCGTTGAACACGGGGTACCCGCGGGTGTACATCAGACCGAACAGGTAGAACATCGACACCGCCGACAGGGTCATGGTGAACGCCAGGGAGAACACGATGAGCCAGGAGTTGGTCATCTTCAGGCCGTAGCTCCTGTCGAGGACCAGCGCGATCATGAACCCGAGCACGAAGCACTGGTACGCCTGGATGGCCTGGATGCAGTACATGTACCCGGTGACGTCCAGGAGGGTGATGTCTTCCAGATGCAGCGTGGGGTTCAGGACCGTGACGAGGATCGCCGCGATGGGCCCCACCATGGTTAGGACGACCAGCTTCCTGTCGTAGTAGTATCCGAGGTCGCGGGTCTCCGGTATGATCAGGACGACGATGCACACGACGCACACCACCATCCACATCCAATTGCCGGCCATGAACGCGATGATCCCCGGGACCACGGAGAGGAACAGGGACAGCAGGACCAGGGTCTTCGTCTCGGTCATCGGATCCCATCAGGAGCTCCGCCCTTAAAATGATAGTCCGGAGAACGGCCCCGCAGGCGAAACTGGATTATATCGGTCATGATACGGAACCGAGGAGTGAACGAGCATGCCCCTTGATTCCGCAGAGATGAAGAAGATCGTCGCAGAGAAGGCCGTCGACACGTACGTCAAGGACGGGATGAACGTCGGCCTGGGGACCGGTTCCACCGCGTACTACGCGATCAAGCGCATCGGACAACTCGTCGCCGAGAACGGGTACGACCTGACCTGCGTGGCCACCTCAATTCAGAGCGAGGAGCTCGCCAGGGGGTGCGGCATCAAGGTAGTCGATCTCGACGAAGTGGACAAGCTCGACGTCACCATCGACGGGGCGGACGAGATCGATCCGAGGATGAATCTGATCAAGGGGCTCGGGGGCGCCCTCCTCAGGGAGAAGATCGTAGCCGCCGCCACGGTCAGGGAGATCATCATCGCCGACGACTCCAAGCTCGTGGACAAGCTGGGCACGAAGGCCCCCCTCCCCGTGGAGGTGCTGAGGTTCGGGCACGAGCACACCAGGAACGCCCTGAGGATGCAGCGCTGCGACCCGGTCCTGAGGATGAGAGACGGCGAACCGTTCGTCACCGACGGCGGGAACTACATCTACGACTGCAGGTTCCCCGAGGGGATCGACAATCCGTTCTTCATCGAATCGAGGATCGACGTGATCCCCGGAGTGGTGGAGAACGGGCTATTCCTGAACACCGCTTTCGAGGCGCTCGTGTGCGACCGCGAAGGGAACGTCTCGGCGACCTCCGAGAGGCAAACCCAGAGCGCCGGCGGAGAGCCGTCGGCACGACTCCGCGTGCGATGATACTGTTATATAGGACCCCCATATTAGCACGTCCCCGTTCACATTCTAGGTGATTCAAATGAAAATGCCCAGGACGATCAAGAGATACTGTCCCTACTGCAAGACCCACACCGAACAGGAGGTGGAGAGGGTCAAGAAGAAGAAAGCCAGCGAGCTCAAATGGGGACAGAGGAGATTCAGAAAGGTCACCGCCGGTTACGGAGGTTTCCCGAGGCCCAAGCCCGAGGGAAGGGAGAAGCCCACCAAGAGGATCAACCTCAGGTACAGGTGCACCCAGTGCAAGAAGGCCAACATCTCCCCGTGCATCCGCGCGAAGAAGTTCGAGCTTACGGAGTGATTCGAATGACCGGAGATTTCATCAAAGTCAAGTGCCCCGACTGCGGAGCCGAGCAGATCGTCTTCAAGAAGGCGGCCACCAAGGTCCCCTGCCACGTCTGCGGCTCCACCCTCGTCGTCCCCAAGGGTGGCGTCGGCGACATCAAGGGCGAGATCCTCGAGGTTGTCGGCTGATGGCAAGGGTCAGAGGCTTCCCGGAGAACGGCGAGCTCGTCGTGTGCACTGTGAAGACCGTCAGGAATTTCGGCGCCTTCGTATCACTCGACGAGTACGACGACAAGGAAGGATTCGTCCACGTCCGGGACGTCGCCACTGGCTGGGTAAAGTACATCAGGGACTACGTCAGGGAAGGTCAGAAGGTAGTCTGCAAGGTCCTGGGCGTGGACTCCTCGAAGGGCCACATCGACCTTTCCCTGAAAGCGGTCAACGACCATCAGAAGAGAGAGAAGATCCAGCAATGGAAGAACGAGAAGAAGGCCGAGAAGCTCGTCGAGATCGTCGCCGAGAGGATGTCGATCTCCGTCGACAAGGCCTACGACATGTTCGGGAACGAGTTGCTGGAGGATTACGAATCACTCTACGACGCGTTCGAGTCGGCGGTCGCCGAGACGGACGCTTTCCTTGAGGACTACGAGGGCGAGTGGATCGACACCTTCATGGAGGTGGCGAAGGAGAACGTCGCCGCCCCGTCGGTCCAGATCGACGGCATCCTGGAGATGACGTCCTCCGCGCCCAACGGCATGGAAATGGTCCGCAACGCGCTCCTCAAGGGGATGGCCGCGGCGGACGGCGCCGAGGCCGAGATCACGTGCGTGGGATGCCCCAGGTACAGGGTGGTCGTCAAGGCCCCCGAATACAAGGAGGCCGAGGAGATCATGAAGGAGATCTCCAACGCCGCCATCGGCGACCTCGTATCCAACGGAGGCACCGCCTCCCTGAAACGCGAGAGCAAATGAGCTCCCGCATGAGATTCTGCAGGAGCTGCGGGCGCTACACCCTCGATCAGAAGTGCAGCGCCTGCGGTTCCGATACGATCTGCCCCGTGCCCCCGAAGTATTCTCCGAAGGACCGCATGGGCAGTTACCGTCGCAAGGCGACCGTGGATTCCTGGGATCGGAACCGACCTATCAGCGATTTGATCCGATCGAGACGGCCGGTCTTCATAGGTTGGGATGGTTCTGTGCGCTCCTCCGCGTACGCTATGCGGTACTCCCCTTTCGGATACAATTGAGAGAAGGCTGCGAATCCAACCCACGCCTTCAGCGGACGGCGGGACTCCATCGGAGGCACGTAGTAGTCGCGCACCGACGGGGTCAGGAGCGCTGCCATGACGATCAGCACCATAGGCGTCACATACAGCGGATCCAAGGAGACCAGGCCGGATACGGCCAGCCTCCCGGTGACCAGCGACCCCGTGATCGTCAAAATCAGTAAGATGAACGACCCGCGGGCCGCCTTCTTCCATCCGGCCGGCCTCCTCGAGGACAATCCGAACACCGCATCGGCGGTGATGAAGATCATGGCGACCTCCATCACATAGAAGATAAGATTCCAGCTCGGCAGGACGCCGTCCGAGGATTCAACGAGAAGACCCATCGACAGCACGCAGATCTTGGCGAAGTACGTGATCATGATGAACACGAGGAAGGCTTCGGCCACGATCACGCCTGCGGGCGTGCGGCGGGACATCTGCGGGATGCTCCCGTCATCGCACCCACCCTCCGAACGGTCTGACGCCATGCGACGCCGATGCTATTTCTACCGCTTTATCCTTCCCTCGGAGCATGGAGAGGAACAAGGCGGCGGACGCGTTCGTGGACTGCGTCGTCCATCGCGGCGACCGCGACATGATGCTGAAGCCGTCCCTGTTCATCGCCGGACTCTTCGTGCCCGTGGTGGTCGGGACCATCGCGGCCTTCGCCGTCCTCTGGCTGGACTCCTCCAACGGCCATGCGGCGTTCCCGGAGGAGCGCTACGACGAGTGCGTCACGGCCATGCTCCTCACTGCCTTCATCGCCGAGGCGGCGCTGTCCAGCTTCATGCTGTTCTGCGTCACCAGGAGGAACCGCAACCATCTAAAGAGGGACGCTGAATGGATGGAGGCCCTGTCGGGCTTCGTGGACTTCCACGGAGGGGATTCGGCGCCCATGAGGCGCATCGCGCTCGGGAACAGGAGCGTTATCGGAGGGACGGTCGCCAAGCTGTCCATGGCGATATGGATCCTCCTGACCCTGGCGCTGGTGGCCCTCGGGATCGGGATCTACGGCGCGTACGACTCGACGAGCTTCGATGATGTGACGGTTGTTGCGATGATCATGTCCGTGCCGGTCATGCTGGTCCTGATGCTGCAGTTCGCGATCACCGTCGGGAGCGTCTTCCTGTTCCCCTCGAGCCACGACGCCCTGCAGGCGAAATTCACAGAGGAGTTCGCCGACAGGTGCGCTGGATTCGGATTCAGGGCGGACAGGATGGAGCATACGGTCCTGAGGAGGGACATCTGGCCCCATCTCATCCTGATCGTGGTCACCCTGGGGCTGTACTCGTTCGTCTACCTGTTCATCTCGTGCAAGGAGATGAACAAGCATCTCTCGGAGCAATGGGCATACGAGGAGAAGCTGATGAGGGACATCGTGAGGTTCGAAGGGGGCGCCGGGATCGAATGCGTCGGGAAGGCTCCGAAGGGATCCTCCCGAGCTCCGACGGGCATCTGGCCATGTTCCGGTCCGGCACGATACCTTAAAATAAAGCATAGGTATCCTTGGCTTGTCCCCACCTAGCTCAGCCTGGCTAGAGCGGCTGACTGTAGAGTGTTCTCGGGAATACCGATACAGCCGCTGAAATCAGCAGGTCCCCTGTTCAAATCAGGGGGTGGGGACCACTTATTACTTCAAAAAGCGACCTGCGCGATCTCTAAATCGCGTACTTCACCTTAAATTGTGCATAGCTCACGCTGAACCATACCATTTCGGCGCATTCCGTGCAGTTCCCCGGGACCATCCGGGGCCATTCCCTTCTCATATCATCGGACCGCCCGTCGATACCGCTTAATCGCTTCACCCCGTACATGCACGCATGAACGGCCTCGACCCGACCCTCGAGATTCGCAGCCTCACCACCGACGACCTGGACAAGTACAACGCCCTTCTCCGCTACGCGTTCCAGGTCACCGAGGAGGAGCTCATGAGGGCCGGCTGGAGGGACGACGAGATCATGCAGTCCAAGTTCCCCGTCCTCGAGAGGGCGGACGTCCTGGGCTGCTGGGACGGGGATGACCTCGTGTCGCAGATAGCCGTCTACCCCCTGAGGATGAACATCCACTCCGCGGTGTACGACATCGGCCACATCACCAGCGTCTCCACCTATCCGGAGTACTCCGGGCGCGGGATCATGAAGCACCTCCTGCACCTGGCCCTCACCCGCATCCGCGGGAGCGGCCGGTCCCTCGCGCTGCTGTTCCCCTATTCGATCCCCCTCTACAGGAAGTTCGGATGGGAGATCGTCTCCAACAAGATCTCCTACCAGGTCAAGGACACCCAGATCTACCCCGGGCGCAGGAAGGACCGCGCCCCCGGGTACGTCCGCAGGGTCCCCTGGGACAACCCCGAGTTCATGAACCTCCACGCCCGCTTCGCCCTCAGGACCCACGGCTGCATCCTCAGGGACAGGGTCGCATGGGAGGAGTACTGGAGATGGGACGAGGAGGACACCCTCGTGGCCGTTTACTACGGCGAGGACGACGAGGCCATGGGGTACATGGTGTACCTGATCAAGGAGGACGTGATGCACATCAAGGAGATGGTGTACCTCGGCATGGAGGCGCAGAAGGGCCTCTGGGACTACATCAGCGCCCACTACTCCATGATCGACGAGGTCCGCGGGAACTCCTACCGCAACGAGCTGATGGCCTTCCTCCTGGAGGACGGGAACGTAACCGAGGCGATACGCCCGTACATGATGGCCCGGATCGTGGACGTGAGGATGTTCTTCGAGGAATACCGGACGGACGATGCGGAGGCGGACGTGTGCATAGCGTTCGAGGTGGAGGACCCGTTCCTGGAATGGAACAACGGGACATTCTCGGTGCTCTTCCACGGAGGGAGGGCGGAGGTGACCGACATGGAGCCCGATCATACGGTATCCCTGTCCATCGGGACGCTGACCACCCTGCTCATGGGATACATGTCCGCGGCGCAGCTGGAGAGATTGGAGAGGTTGAAGGGGTCCCACGAGGCCGTCGAGGCGCTGGACGAGATCCTGATACACGAGATCCCCTACATCTCCGATTACATCTGAGCTTTGGAATTCCGCTCTATTCAAACCATGCTTTAAATCACATGAGACGATGCGGGTATCGGTGGACGGATGGAGGAGGTAGTCGTACTCACAGCCCTGGCGCTCTTCACGCTATTGGCCGCGGGATGTTCCATCCTATTCAATAAACTGAAACTCCCTCCGCTCATCGGGTACATCGTCGCCGGCATCATCCTGGTCAACGTCCTTTTCCTCTATCAGAACCAGTCGACCATCGACGCCGAGAACGACATAATCTCCCTGCTGAAGGACATGGGGTTGGTCATGCTGATGTTCTGCATCGGCCTGGAGATCAACATCAAGAAGATCCGCAAGCAGGGATCCTTCGCCATACTGGTGGCCGTCATCCAGCTTCCGCTGATGGTCTTCGGCGGGTTCCTGGCCGGGACCCTGCTCGGGTACGACATGACGCAGTCCATCGTGCTGGGCGCCATCATATCCGGTTCGTCCACTGCGGTGGTCATGGCCGTCCTGAAATCCCAGAACCGCCTGGACAGGGAGCACATCGAGATGCTCGTCCTGATCACCATCATGGAGGACATAGGCCAGGTCATCATCCTGTCCATGATCACCCCGCTGATGGCCAACTACATCACGGACGCCGGTGGCGGGATGGACATAGATTCGATCGTCGCGCTGATCATCAAGATCCTGGCGTTCATGATCATCAGCATCGTGGTCGGGCTGAAGGTGGTCCCGCGCATCATCAACTGGATATCGGACAACGTGTCGGACGAGATCCTCACCATCACGTCGGTCGGACTGGCGTTCGGGATGGCCTTGCTGGCCACGTACGCCGGCCTGTCCATGGCCATCGGGGCGTTCCTGATGGGCATGATGGTCGCCAGCAGCAGGAAGGCCAAGGACATCAACCACAAGATCGAGCCCATGCGCGACCTGTTCATGGCCATATTCTTCATCAGCATCGGGGCCGAGGTGTATCCCGCGAGCATCCTGCTCGACAACATCTCGACCATCCTGATCTTCTACGCGCTGTTCGCCTGCATGAAGACCGCGACGGTCTTCTTCGCGTACTGGTTCGGGAACGAGTCCTGCAGGAACGGGTTCCTGTCCGCCACCGGGCTGTGCGCGATGGGCGAGTTCGCTTTCATCATCGCCGCGGAGGCGCTGAGCGACGGCGTGGTGGACAACTCGTTCTACACGTCGGTCATCGGAGCGGCGCTGATCTCCATGATCATGCTGCCCATAATATGCAGGTACGCGGACCGCGTCTGGGACCGCGCGGTGGAGAGGTGCCCCCGCAGGTTCTACGAGGGATGCTGCGCCGTCAACGAGGCGAGGTCGAACATGTACATGCGCGTCTCCGCCACCTCGAAGAAGTCGCAGAAGGCCGTGTACAAGAGCATGACCCACACGTACATCAACCTCCTGACCATCGCCGCCATCGAGATAATCTTCTACTTCGCCCTGCCGCTGATGGTCGACTGGCTGCTGGATTCCTTCGGCGGGAGCAAGACCGTATGGGTCATAGCGGTGCTCGGACTGAACTTCCTGGTCCTGACCGTTCCGACGTACTACCTGATCAACAATGTCAAGTTCCTCGACGAGATCATCATAAGCGGGGCCAAGCGCATCGCGAACATGGAGGGTTCCAGGGACAACCCGTCGGCCACATACGACAGGTTCCAAAAGTTCCTGGAGGTCAACACGTACCTCCTGATCCTCGGGATAGACTTCGCCATCGTCCTGCTGGTGCCCAACGACGTGGCCATCCCATACTGGTACTACCTGCTGGTATTCGTGGCGGCCGCCGCGATCGTCGGACTGATGTACCTGAGGAAGCGTCGCAAGGAGGCCGAGGAGCCGGATGCCGTCCCCGAGGAAGAGACGCCCGCGGTCGAGGAAGAGAACTGACCGGGCGTCTATCCGACGTGAGCACGTCGTGGCAGGATCTCCTTGATGACCGTCGGTTCCAGACCTTTGAACGCAATGCCGTACAGTATGGTCCCGCTGGGGAATCCGTGCTCCCGGCTCTCATTGCGGGCCCGTTCCAGGGCATCCTCGGCCAGCTCTTTCATCGTCCGATCCTTGTTCTCGAACCGACGCCTGTCGACTGCCATCGCGATGCAGGCATCCTCCTCCGATGAGGGGATCATGAGGACGACCGAGCACTCCCACTCCGAGTGTCCTTCAACACGCACCTCGTATCTCCCACGGGCGACCGCTACGAGACCGACGACGAACGCCTCGTACGGGAATTCCGAATCCTGGATCGCTCCTCTGAGACAAGACAAGGTGAATCCCAGCTTGTAGGCCAGCTCTTCGGCTACTCCGGATCCCATGCTGTTCATGCACGATTCTATGCACCCGCCGTATTCATCCAGTCTCTCGACCACCTTGTCCGAGATGGTGTCGAATACCTCCCTGTTCGGTATGTACAGCTCGTATCCGTCATCCCATTCCTCCTCATCCGGAACATCCGGAACATTCAGAACAGCGCCCAAGTAGCCTGCGACCGCCATGATGCGGAGAATCTCGTATCCGAAGAATAGCGGGAACTGATACGGCACCCATCCCAATTCCTCTGCTCTAACGGTCCTTCCCGTGAGCAGAACCATCAGATCGCTCCAAACCCCGCGCTCGGTCAAGAGGAGCAAGTTGATGATCGGGAGGTTGTCGAGGGTCCTGATCCAATACGGCTCCGGTACGAATCCCTTCTCGACGTATCTGATGACATCCCAGGGATTGTACAGATACGAGTTCCCATAGCAGTACCCGCCGTACCACTCCTCGACCTCGTCGATCCTGTCCGGACGGCCCGCGGCCTCCAACATGTCCTCCACCTCCCCCTGTGTGAATCCGCAGACCGTATCGTAACGGCCACCGGTGATGCCGTGCTCCATCATGAGATCCAGATCCGGAAAGGATTCGAGAGATACGCCCATCGAACCCGTCACCACGAGGGTGCTCAGACTGAGATTAGATTCGAAGGTGGTGCTCAGAAAAGGACGCATGGTTTCGACGATCTTCTCGTATTCGTATGGCCTCGTGCACGAATCGATCAGAATGCTGTCGAAATCGTCGACGAGCATCATCGGGCTCATCCCGTAATGCCTTTCCAACATCCCGCAGAGGTTACGCAGACTGTATTCAATGTTGAAATCATCTGAGTTGATGACCTCCTTGAAGTCCTCTCTCTGATAATCATCGAGCCTGTCGGATGTGAGTAGTTCGGGGAAATCGGAATAGACCTGCCTGATGCGCTCGGCGATCTTCTGACGGAAAACGGCGTATGTGCCGTCGCCCAGGTCCTTCAGGGAGACATTGATAACGACATGTGCGTTTTTGTGAGGATCATTCGGACGGATTCCGGAGATCTCCAGTCCCTCAAAGCGGTCCGGTCCGTTGGCATATCTGAGATTGAGGTACGCGTCCAGCATGCTGAGGAAGAGGGTCTTCCCGAACAGATGGGGGCGGGGTATGAACGTGATGAATGTCATGAATACGGGGACAGAGCTCGTCCGTACGACATCGTCGATGTATTCTGATTTGTCTACGAAATAGTAGCCTCCGTCAATCAGTTCCTTGAAGTCGCTGCACCTAATCGGCATCTTAATCATATTATCCCTGCAATAGCGATTAATGCAACCTTTGTTTAAAATGTTTTCAGTAATCTCATGAGATGATGAAGATGATGATGGATGGCACTCGGAATCATAGTCATTAACCGAACAAATTTAACTAAACCTCCATGAATATACCCGCCTGCGTATCGGACGCGGAAGGAACCTCTTGATCCAGGCCCTGGCATAGCTGAGTTTGCACGCCTCCCGCTTGAAAACATCCTTGATCAGCCAGAACAGCTCGTCCTTGTCGACTATGAAGTTCTTGGAGATCTCCCTCTTGACCGTCTTCCAGATCTGCTCTATGGGGTTGTACTTGGGAGAATAGGGCGGGAGGAACACCAGTTCTATGTTCAATTCGGACGCTCTCTCGGTCACGACCTTCGAATGGTGGTTCGAAGCGTTGTCCAGTACATCAGTATCGGCCGATCGCCGTTGGCTTCGCGGATGGCCTCCAGCATGCGGCAGATGCTCGTGGATGTCCCGTCATCTATCCTCTCCAGCACGGATTCCCTGTTGAGGGCGTAGAATCCGCTCACCTTCACGACATCCAGCGAGAAATTGATGATGCGCTTGGGTTTGCCTATGGCCCAAAGGCGGACGGTCCTGGAGAAGATCTCCTTGTTGGCCTCGTCCAGGAACCCGATGACCATGTCCTTCTTGAAGGCCTTCTTCAGAGATGCCAGCGTCCCGGCGAGGTTTTTTTTAGGTCGTCCTCGGCGCTGTCCGGGGAACGGTAGTCCTTGTCGTACGGTTTGGCGAAATGGAGGCCCATGTCGCGGAGTCTGACGGAGACCTGCTTCTTCGTGTAGGTGACGCCGAACTCCGTCCGGATGTACTCCTGCGCCTCGTCGGTGCTCATGACCTTGGCATCGACCTCGAACTTCAGCCTCTCCAGCTGCTCGTCGGTGAGCCTCCTGGGCGCGCCGCCGGAATAATCCGGGATCACCGAATCGAGACCTTTCTCGTTCCATTCGTTCTGCCACTCGTAGGCGGTGGGTTTCGAGATGCCCGCGATGGCCATCGCTTTCGACATCTCGACACCTTCGCGCCTCATCTTGATGAAATTCAGGCGTTCGAGGGCTCTCAAGGGCTTCTTCTCCTTGATCGATCCCCTGAGTTCGTCGATCATCGAGTCTATGGCCTGATCAGGCACTTCCTGGGACACGGTGTGGGTTATGGGCCTTACCATGTATCAGGTGATGCTCTATCCATATAAATAGTTAGTAAGAAAAGTTAGGTTAATGACTATCAGAGGAAATGACCGGATTGCGTGCTAAATCGAAATCCAGCACACGTTCGGAGAGACAATGCTCGATGAACATGGGGTGACGGACTGCAAGACATCCAGCCATCCTGAATCCAGACCGCGACCGGAACGTCACTCGGTTCAGGAGATCGAACTGAAGAAGAGCGCATCATGATCCGGCATACCTCTCCATCACGATGGTCGGGACCTTCTTGGTGAAAGCTATGCCGTAGAGGA